>JAXLZK010000014.1:0-22114 GCA_046350935.1 Thermodesulfovibrionales bacterium | reverse complement strand
CGTTGATCACCTCTTCCGCTCCCGCAGGGCAGAAAGAGAGGGCAAGAACCGCCATAACAATCGTAAAAATAGTGTGCTTCACTTAGCTCCTCCTTGGCACGCACCGCCTCTGCGGGACCGGCCAGAGTGAAATCGTATACGTCTACTTTATACCGCCGACAGTTACCGGAGTATTAAGGGAATGTTACGTCCGTGTTACATTTTCAGAAAGGTGCCTGACAGGGAGAAGATGCGGCCGTTGCGGCCTCACGGCCGCAACGAGCTACGACCTAATTTATTTGCCAGGAGACGCGGGTATAGGGAGGCTGTTCGGGAAGGGACTGATGACAAAAGAGGCGGCAGCCTCCCCGCCAGTAGATTCCGACCTTTTCTTTAAGGGACCTGGGGAGAGGGACATACGCCAGCCCCTTCGCCTTTGCATCCCCGTTCTTGAAAGCCCACTCGAAAAACCGGATCGTCTTCACATTGAAGTCCTTCCTGTCCTTCGCAAGCAGAATGAAGGTTGCTCCGGCAATGGGCCATGCGCCCCTGCCCGGTGTGTTGGTGAGCCAGGCATAAAAGTCCCTCTTCGGATCGAAATCCCCGCTCTCCGCCGCATCCTCAAAGGAGTCGAACCCCGGCTCCACAAAACCCCCCGCACGGTTCTTCAACTGGGTGTGCACCAGCTTGTTCTGCTTTGCATACGCAAACTCCACATACCCGATCGAGGAGGGCGTCCTCTTCACATAGTTGGCCACTCCTTCGTTCCCCTTGCCCCCGATCCCCGCAGGCCACTTCACCGCCTTCCCCTCCCCCACCCTGCTCTTCCACTCAGGGCAGGTCGCTGCCAGGTAGTTGGTGAAAATAGCGGTGGTCCCCGATCCGTCGGACCGGTGCACCACCGTGATCTCGCTGTGCGGCAGGCCCACTCCCGGATTCATTCCCTTGACCTTCGCATCGTCCCAGAACCTTATCTCTCCCAGAAAGATCCTGCAGAGCGCCTCGGCATCAAGCTTCACCTGCCCCTCCTTCACCCCCGCCACGTTGATCACCGGGACCACTCCCCCGATCACTGCGGGAAACTGCAGCAGGCCGTCCTTCCTGAGCTTGTCGGGAGGAAGAGGATCGTCCGATGCCCCAAAATCCACCGTCTTCTCCGTAATCTGCCTCTGGCCCTCTTCAGACCCGATGGACTGGTAATTCACCCTTATCCCGGTCGCCTTGTCGTATTCGTAGGCCCATGCCGAATACACGGGATACGGAAAGGTCGCCCCTGCCCCGTTGATCACCTCTTCCGCTCCCGCAGGGCAGAAAGAGAGGGCAAGAACCGCCATTACCGCCAAAAAAACAAGCTTCCTCACTCTTCCTCCTTCACCTATACTATTATTCTTTGAATCAGGCGCGGTTACTACCGCAAATACTTTTCAAATCAATCCCGCGCCCAGGGCCAGGGCGATCACGAAAAGCATCACCGCTACCAGCATCTGCACGCCGCGCAGGGTTACTTTCCTCAGAAGGCGCTTACCGAGAAACGCTCCGAGAAAGGCAGAGAAGGTAGCCGTCGCAAGAAGAAGATAGTTACCACTCCCGGAGGAAGCCAAATGAGTTCCGTATACGGAGAGCCGGGTGAAATCGACCAGGCAGGCGATCACCACACCCGTGGCAATAAAGGCCTCCTTTGACAGGCCGTACCTGATGAGGAAGGCGCTGCGCAGCGCTCCCTGATGACCGGTAAGCCCACCGAAGAAGCCGCTTAAAAGGCCTCCGAGGGAGAGGTACTTTGCATCGAACGACATTTTTCTTTCTCCCGGCACCATCTCCGCGAGGGCGAAAAATACCATAAGGAAAGAGATGACCAGCTTCACCGGCTCGATGGAGAAAGCGAGTCCCCCCACGGAATACCGGGAAAGCGGCTCCATCCCCGACAACCATACAAGAGTCCGGGCCCCGAGAAAGGCAGCCCCAACAGCCGGAAAGCCGAAGCGTACCACAGCGGCTTTATCGGCATGCCTGCCTAAAAGCGCAAGCTTGAAGAGATTGTTCAGGAAGTGCACGATAGCGGTGAGGGCAACAGCGACATTGACGGGAAAGAAAAACGTGAAGACGGGCATCAGGAGGGTACCCAGCCCGAATCCCGAAAAGAGGGTCAGCCCCGAAGCGATAAAAGAGACGATACCGGTAACGAGATATTCCATGCACTGCCTTGTACCCTCCTGCTTTCCCTTCCTGGCCTGGCCCGCCGGTACAGGGTCTCAGCCGGATGGTACGGATATCATAGCATCTCCCGGAACAAAAGACACAAAAGCACCAGGAAACAGGCACGGAAATTCCGCACCCCCTTCCCCCGTACCATGACCTGGAGGAGGGGAACATGATATATTTTCTCATGGGCGACAGTCAGTTCAACGGAATCAGACAGGGAGCATTCCTTCTGAAAAGGTGCTTTCCCGTGATAGTAAAGACGGGAAGGGCGGCGCTCCTGCTTGCCGTCCATCTCGTCTTTCTGCCGGCGGGCGTGGTGATCGGACTGCTGCCCGGCATCAGGCGTACAACCCGCATGAGATGGAAAGCCGGGGGGATGAGGAAATGGGCCCGGTCCTGCTGCTTCCTTCTCGGGGTCAGGGTCGTATCCTCGGGCGTCCGGGAAGGGGGCGCCTGTTTCGTTGTGAGCAACCACTGCAGCTATCTCGACATCCTCGTCATCGGCAGCCTCATGCCGTCTTTCTTCGTTGCGAAGGCGGAAGTGGACTCGTGGCCCCTCCTCGGCCCTCTTGCGCGCCTCGCCGGCACCGTCTTCATCAACAGGGCATCGAAAACCGCCTCGGTTGCCGCGATGGAGGAGATCGGCCGCCGCCTGCAGGTGGGCATCAGTGTGGTCATCTTCCCCGAAGGGACCACCAACGACGGCATTTCCATCGGGGATTTTAAAAGCACCCTGTTCCAGGTCCCCGCGAAGCTGAACCTCCCGGTGCTCCCGCTGAGCCTCCGGTACTCCCGTGTGGACGGCGCTCCGCTGACACCCGAGAGGATGGATGCCGTCGCCTGGTACGGGGACATGCCCCTCTTCCCCCACGTCTGGAACCTGCTGGGATTCAGAAGAATAGAAGCCCGCGTCCGTTTCAATCCCCCCCTCCCCGCCGCAGAAGGCAGGAAGGCCCTTTCCGCCCTCTCCTGCACCTGCGTCCGCGAGGGATACGCTCTCCTCTGCGCAGAAGGAAGGGACGCTCCGGCCGAACAGGGAGGGGGGGATTGAAACGGACGCGTGGAGTGCTGTATCGGATATAATAGCACTGCAGAAGGAAACGCCTATGGATGAGCGGAAGACAAAGAAAGAGCTGCTGCAGGAAATCACGGAGGCGCGGGAGAGGATCAGGGAGCTCGAGGCCCTGGAAAAGGAGCACCGGGTGGCGGAAGACGCCCTGATGGAGAGCGAGAAGCGCTATCGCATGCTCTTCGAGAGCGCCGGCGACGCCATTTTCATCATGGATATCGAGAATGATCCGGGCAGGATCGTGGCGGCCAACAGGGCCGCATCGGAAATGCACGGGTATTCCATAAAGGAGCTCCTCTCCATGAATATCAGGGACCTGGACGCGCCGGAGGATGCACAGAAGATGATGCAGCGCATCCGGCAGGTCCGGGAGGGCCGGCAGCTGAAAATGGAGCTCCGTCATCGCAAGAGAGACGGGACGGTCTTTCCCGTGGAGGTGACCGCCGGGCTGCTTGAGGTGGAGGGGCACAAATTCATCCTGGCCTTCGACCGCGACATCACCGAGCGGAAGAAGACGGAGCAGGAACTGCAGAAATACCGGGACCATCTCGAGGAGCTGATACGGGAGCGCACTGTCCGGCTCTCCGCGGCCAATGAGCTTCTCACCCAGGAGGTCGCCGAGCGCAAGCGGGTTGAAGAGGCCCTGCGGAAGAGCGAAAGCCGGTATCATACCCTTGCCGAGATTTCACCGGTCGGGATCTTCTACATGGACACCGGGGGGAACTGCATCTATGTCAACGAGAGGCTGCGCCGGATCGCCGGCGTCTCCCTGGAAGAGGCCCTCGGCTCCGGCTGGACGCGCCTGATCCATCCCGAGGACCGCGAGAGGGTTGCCGCGGCATGGAGCCGGGCGCTTGAGAACCGTACGCTGTTTAAGCAGGAGTTCCGCTTCCTGAAGCCGAAAGGAGGAACCACCTGGGTCCTGGGCCAGGCCGCTCCCGAATTCAGCGATTCCGGGGAAATCACCGGCCATGTGGGAACCTTCACCGATATCACCGATAGAAAGCAGGCGGAAACCGCAGAGCGGCTCGCGGCCCTGGGTGTGGTGGCGGCGCGCGTCGCCCACGATATACGGAACCCTCTTGTCTCCATCGGCGGCTTCGCCCAGCGGCTCGAAAAGAACCTGTCCGGGCCCCTCCGGGAGTATGCAACGATTATCACCAAAGAGGCGGCGCGCCTCGAAAACAAACTGAAAGACATTCTGGGATTCGCACGCGAGAGGAAATTCGAGGAGAAGGAAACCAACATTCCCGCGCTTTTCGATGAGGTGCTGCAGGTATACCGGGAGGAGCTGCGGCAGAAAGACATCGAGGTGGTGGAAGACTTCAGACGCCCGCTCCCTATCCCGGCCGACGCCGCAAGCCTGCGCGAAGCCCTTACCAACCTCGTCACCAATGCTATTCAGGCCATCGGCTCCCACGGGAAGATCACCCTGCACGCGGACATTTACACCTCGCGGGCGGTCATCGTCGTTTCCGATACGGGACCGGGCATCCGGGAGCAGGATCTGCCGCACATTTTCAACCCGTTCTTTACCACCAAAGTCTCCGGGACCGGCCTCGGCCTCGCCATCACGCAGCGGATCATCCACGAGCACCACGGCACCATCGAGGTGCAGACAAAGGCAGGACACGGCACCAGCTTCATCCTGAGCCTCCCTTTCCGGAGAAGCGAACCCTGACCTTTTTGCCCTGCTCTCCCTCTGCAATGCCCTCTTTCGGGGGGGAGGGAACAGGGGATTCGATGTCCTTGCAATGCGACAGGATTACCGTATTCCCCCGCGGATCTCTGTTGTCTGATTCTCCTGTCCTCTGGGGAGCGGTAGAAAAGGAGAGATGCTGCTCTCTCCTTTTTGCCGACTCATGGCCTGTGTCTTTGAGTGAAATACTTCAAGGAGTCGCAGGCAAGGAGCACTCACCTGTCCCCCTCCCCTCTCCTCCTGCAGATTCCTCCTACACGCATTCTCTTTGAAGAGAAAGGAGGAGCATGACTCTCCTCTGTCGTCGTCCCGGCAGATCCTCTGAGCCGGGATCCAGTCCTCTTCAAAGACTCTGGATTCCGGCTTTCGCCGGAATGACGGCACACAACACAGCTTTCGAGACAATGACGACAGGAGAAGGACCCCGGCTTTCGCCAAGGGGAAGGATTTCTGAAATGAAGTGGGTAGGGGGGCAGGGGGGATCCTCTTGTCTGAAGCGAGCGTCTGGAATATTAAGGGGGCAGGTAACGTCCTGCCCCCATGTATGCGTGAAGGGAAAACGGATTATTATCAAAAAGAGATGTCTCTCTGCGATGAAGGAGGAATTCGCTCGCAAAGAAAGAGGGTGCTCCCTCGCCCCACACCAAAGGAGATATATTCGGATATGTGTTTTTGAGAAATTAGTAGTATGTCCCAATACTGTTCGGCATGATAAGTGCCTAAGGCGGGAAAAAGCGACTAAAAGATCAGGGGCAATGAAACAAAGTGCAGAGGTTCAGGCGTGGTGAGGAGAAAAGGAGATGAAAAAGGGCACACCGACCCCTGTGCGCCTCAAGAGATTGAGTGCCCCTATTCCCTTACTGAACGTTCTTTTTTGCTTCGGTCTCTTTGAGCCTCTTGAGGTGATCTTCCACCTCTTCTTCATCAGCCCAGCCCATGAAATAAAAGCAGAGCATCTCAAAGGTCCTCTTCGTGGGCTTGCATCCTGTCCACAGGGTGATCAGCATACTCGCAATGAGAGCGCAGTAGACCTGAAGGGTGACTCCGTTTCGAGAGAAAGACAGCAGATGGGTGCAGCCCAGTACGCACTTAAACCAGCGAAAGAAGAGTTCGATCTGCCAGCGGTACCGGTAGAGAAGCGCAATTACTTCGGCAGAGAGGTCCAGCCGATCCGTGATAAGGAGAAACATATAGTCAGCTTCAGTCGTCCTGAAAGTCTTTTTGCTGGAGACCCGTGATTTCCTGGGTCGTGAACTGTCTCCCTGATGGAATATCTCAATGATGCGGACAGGTGCGGTCACCGCATCCTGTTTGCTTGCACCTCCCAGCCGTACTACCCTGTCGCTCTGCACTCCGGCTCTCCGGTCCTCCTTGCTCAGTGCTCTCTCCTGGAGGGTCTCCCTTACGGCATTATCCCTGAGGCAGGCCACAAAAGAACTGCCCGCATCGATGATCTCCTGAAAGAACTTATACTCACCAAAGCCGGCGTCCAGCACATAGAGCTTCCCTTGGGACAGAACGCTTCGGAGGACTGCTCTCTCGTTTGCGTTTGCATCAGTGAGCACGGCCCCCACGGGGGAGTGCTTCAGAATATCCAGCTCAAGGTGAAGCTTTGCCGCCTTGTGCTGGTCATCAAGCCATAAGGCCCATAGCATCTTCGGAAGGGCAGGCAACAGCGTGCTGTCCACGACTACCAGGGACTGCAGAAGACCCCTGAGCTTGGGGTCTCTCTCCAGAGGGATTGCCTTGTCCGCAAGCTCTCCGATGAGCGGCTTCAGGAGAGAGGCGTCAAAAACATTGCCTGCCTCCGACAGGGAGCCCAGGCTTGTTCCGCTGATGCCGAGCATCTTTTTTACTTTCTTCAGATGGGATGCCTGCTGAATGCCTCGCAGGCTGGTCAACACGGGATTGAAAAAATACAGCAGCAGAAGGGCGATGGAGTGGTCGAAGTGAAGCTCCCTGTGTGGTGGTCTTTGACGCAATGAAAACGAGACAGAAAGGGGATGATTCTGCGTAACTGCTTAAACCCCTTGATGTCCTGCTCTTGAACCGGCTCCTTCGGCTTGCGTCCTGCAGGCTTCTTTACTGCGTGCTGAGTCACTTCCTCAGTATGGCATAGAGAGGCGCTTCAGGGGAAATCGTACTCTCTTCACTGCTGAATAGCAATGGGTTGCGTCACCCTTACAAAATGCCCCTGCCAGCATTTATCATGCCGAACAGTATTGAGTATGTCCCTCATTTTTGAAAGGGGGTATCCCCATCACCACACTCGACCGGAAGAGCCGTCAGCGGCCGTTTCGCCGGAACATTTCCGCCATGGAGAGGAGGCGGGTGTCCGCCAGAATGGCATCGAGGAGGAGCGGCGTCTTCTGCACCCAGTTGGGGCACTCGGAGGTGGTGCCCGGCATATTCTGCTGGTTCAGGGTGCCGATGAGATCGTCGAGGCTCACCGCGGCGAGCTTGCAGGGAGTGCGGGCGAGGTACTCGTACACGGCGCGACACAGCTCTTCGGTCATGGACGGGACATGCGCCGGGTCCGAGGGGTAATCGGGGGGAAGGATGCCCTGAGACTTCAGCGCGCCGAGCAGCAGCCCCTTATCCCGCTCCCTGTCCCCTGCATACCGCCTCCACTGCTCGTCGTCCCGGAAAAGGTTCAGCAGCTTCTTCAGTTCAAGGTCTCGCCCGACCCAGTACCCGTAGAGCGTCGGGAGGTCATGGGTCGTGACGGTACAGAGGGCGACCTCCGGGTAGTGCTCGGGACGGGTGAAGGAGGGGTCCGGATAGTTCCTCTCGAAATAGAGCAGGCGGTAGGAATGCATCAGAAAGCGGAAGAGGGTGCCATGAACATTCTCTCCCACGGTGCCGAGGTCCTCGGCGATGACCATCGTCCTGTTCCGCACGCTCTCCAGAGCGATGATGCGCAGCAGGTCTTCGACCGGATAGATCACGTATGCCCCTTCCACGGCGGGCATTCCGCAGGGAATCCAGAAGAGGCGGAACAGGCCGAGGGCGTGATCGATCCGCAGCGCCCCGTTGTGCTTCATGTTTCTCCTGATGATATCGGTAAAGAACTCGTACCCTGTTTCCCGCAACCTCTCGGGTATCATGGGAGGAAAATTCCAGTTCTGCCCGGCAATGTTGAACTCGTCGGGGGGGGCGCCCACATCGATGGTCCCGGCGATGAGGCCCTGATAGCTCCATGCGTTGCTCCCCCCCCCGATGGAGCCGATGGCGAGGTCGTGATAGATCCCGACAGGCATCCCCGACCGGGCAGCACGCTCCGCCGTCTCCCGGTGCTGCACCTCGATAAGCCACTGAATGTATTTGTAGAAAAGCACGTCCTGCTCGTGGGAGGCCCTGAATTCCCGGACCGCACCGCCCTGCGGATCCAGGTACCCGCTCTCCCAGTCCTGCCATACATACGCCTTTTTCGTGGAATTCATATATTCCCACAGGGCGACGAAGAGGGCGTACGACTCGAGAGTGGCACCCTCTTCCTGCATATATCTTTTGAAATCGCCGCCGCGCTCCGTGTTCTTCCGGTAGTGGTTTTCGTAAAAATGCTCGAAGGCGAACTGGAGGATCGTCTTCTTCAGGAAGGCGATCTTCTTGTACTCGATGCAGGGGTCCCCCCGCACCTCGTCCACCTGGCGGAGAAAGACCTCGGAGTGCATCACTTTCCGCGCCTCTTCCGATCCGGCCACATCGGGGATGCGCTCCATGTCGAGATAGATAAAGTTTTTATAGAGCCTGCTGATTGGGGAGTACGGGCTGATCCCGTAGGGCGCCTTATTCGGGATGGCGTGAAGGGGATTGATGCCCACGAAGCCGCCTCCCAGGCCGGAAACGGCGTCGAGGAGGTCCCTTAGGTCGGTGAAGTCCCCGACACCCCAGTTCCGTGATGAACGGAGGGCGTAGAGGTTGACGGCGAGCCCCCAGGTCCGCCCCGCTTCGAGCTCCGGCGGAAGATAGCATCTGTCGGGAGCGACAATCACCCGCGACGTCTTCTGCAGTGAGCTCTGTCCGCCGGGGAACACCGGATCGGGATGCCGGCAGAGGACAGAGACGAAGTAATACCCGATGTCCCGCGCGACACCGTCCTGCAGGCGCACCTCGACATAGCGGACGCCGTCCACCCAATTCTGCCCCGAGGCGGCGACCGCCTCTCCGGAGAGCAGGTACTCGAGCCGCTTCCCCTGCTCGTCCTCCACAGACCAGGAAAAGGAGAGCCTCCGCTCCTCCCCCTCCGGCACGGGGACGAAAACCGGAAGGGAAAAGGGCTGGTCATGCACGGAAATCACCTTCACCGGCTCGACGAAATGATTCCACGGTCTTCCCCGAAGCCTCCGGATCTCGCCCGACAAGCCCTCCGTGGAATCGATGTTCATCCCCATCGCCCGCAGGATAGCCTGCCTGGTCTCCGGGGAGGCGACATGACGGGTGCCGAACACGTCCCAGTACTCAGGGACAATTCCGCAGAGTCCGGACAACTCGTCGATCAGGTCCTCATATGTCGGCATATATCCCCTTTTCCTTTGAGCTTTTCCTCCCGCTCAGAGCAGAAGGGGCAAGACAGTGCTTCTTAATGTTTGTGCTCCTCCTTCGGGGTTTCCGCCGGAGGCGTGCTCTGCGGGACATCGGCCTTCGGGGCGCCGGCAGAGGGCGCGCCCATCATGCCGCACTTCATGTCGCCGGAATGCATCATCCGGTGCATCTCGTGCATCCCGGACATCATCTTCTCCATCCGGCCCCTCATGGAGGAAAGCTCCTGCTGCATCTTCTTCCTGTCCGCATCGGAGGCGCCGGAAAGCATGCGCTCCTGTATGCTCATCATGTCCTTCATCATATGCATCATGTCCATCATGGCCATGCCGCCGCCCGTCATCTGCTGCATCATGGAACGGCACATCATGCATCCTCCCCTCCCCTCTCTCATGCCGCCGCCCATCATGCCGCATTTCATGTCGCCGCCCATCATACCGCCGCCCATTGCGCAGCACCCCATCTGGCCCTGGTCGGATTGGTCTCCCATCCGTCCGTGGTCCATATGGCCGCGGGACATCAGGTCCTGGGTATCCTCCTTCTGATCAGCTCCCGTCTGGGCCCATGCCGCACCGCCCACCACCAGCAAAACAGCCATGATAACCATGCTTTTTCTCATACTTTCCCCCTTTGCAGTTCTGCGCCATGCAGTGGATACTTCCTAAGAGTATACGACAATTCGGAATGCTTGTCCCTGGAAAACAGGAGCGGGCGCTCTCTTCATAGGGCTTCCGGGGGGCTTCCGGGCGGCCGGGCCGCCTCCCTGAGCGCTCCTCCCTTCTCCGCGTTTACGGTAAACGTATCAGAGAGGAGCGGCAATGTCAAGCGGGAGCACGCGGCAAACAGGCGCGCCCCTATCTCACAAGGCCCAGAATGCCGATGACGATAAGGTACACGGCTACGATAAGGTTGAGCAGCCGGGGAACGAGCAGGATGAGTATCCCGGCTATCAACGCGACCAGCGGCTGGAGCGATACGTGAATGGACATGGCGCCTCTCCTTTTGTCGCGGCTGTGCTTCCCCGCCCGCACTAAAAGCGGGTCCGCTATGGTTTCCGCCTCCTGCCGGGGAAAAGGGTAGACATGCTCATTCTCCGGTTTTCACCCTCTCCCGGCGGTAAAGGACCGTCTGGATGTGACCCTCGGGAATATCGAGGGGGACAATTGTTGTTCCGTCCCGGACCGCTGTCCAGGCTCTCTTTCTGCCCCCCGATTCCATGCTGCCCTGCATGCCGTCCCCCTCGACACGGCCTTCAAAGCGCACGGGAGCGGCCATTCCCGGAAGGCCCCGGGCGACGGTAAAACGCAGGGAGCTCCCCTTCATCTCCGCACGGGAAAGCGGAGCCTTCACCCCGCCCGCGCTGAGGGTTCCACCGACTTTCTGAAACTGCTGACGGATGCGCAGCACGTACCTGCCTTTGCCTTTCCTCCCCCGGAACTCCCCCTTCCATACGCCGGACATATTGGCGGGGACGACCCAGAAATAGACGGGATGGTCTTTTACCATAATCACCCGGTCGAACCGCCAGCTTCCCATATCGGAATCCCTGGAGAGCACCCTCGTGCCCGGCCGCACCTCCCTGAGCAGCTTCGGCCGCAGTTTCAGGGTCGCGGCGGGGAGCAGGGAGAGCGTGACGACACTGGCGCCGCTGAGGTCCATCGCGAAGAGGTCCCCCTGGAAGAACCGGACCCTGTCCGCCACCTCGGCGGCGCGGGCGTTTTCGATGCTCTCCGTGATGCGCTCCGGGTCCGGATCCACCCCGATACCCCGTATGCCGAACTTCTGCGCCGCAGCAACGACGATCCGCCCGTCCCCGCAGCCGATATCGTACAGAACGTCGTCCTCCCCCACGCGCGCCATATCGAGCAGTGCCTCGACTACCTCGGGAGGAGCTGGCGCAGAGGGGGCGCTCGGGGCGGGCACTTCGTTCAGATAGGTATAGAGCAGGTTGCGCAGCGCCCCCCGGTCGCCGAGGGGGTAGACAGCAGCGGCGGAGAGCAGAGCAATGGACAGCACCACCGCTGAAAGAAGCAGGAAGGGTATTTTTTTCATAGGTGTCTCCTTTCTCCTCATAACGGTTTTCACGGCGGGGCGCCTGTGGGAAGGGAGAGGGGGGCGGTGCGGCCAGAGGAGAAGGGAGAAGGCGGAATGGCTTTCGCCACCTCTTTCCTAAACCATAGCACAAAATCAGGCAGGTGTGAAGAACAAGGGCACGACAGAGCAGGCAGAGTAAAACAGGGAGAAGCAGGAGAGAGATTACCAGGTGCCGGCGAGGAGCGTCACCTGCTCGGGGGGGAGCCCCTCCCGCAGGCTCTGCAGGGTCTCTTCAAGGAGGTCTCCGTTCAGCCACTGCTCAAGGCCCTCTCGACGATAGAGAGCCTTCGTCTTCGCGACATAGTTCATCCTGTCGATGAAGACGCGGCGTACATAGGGCCGTATGCTCTTCAGGAGGGCCTCCGGATTCATGGGGAGCACCGGTCCGATAAAGGCGTAGGTGCTGACCCCGCTCCTGAAGAGCTTCTTGAGGGCGTCGAGCCTCTCGCGCACCGGGGGAGCTCCCGGCTCGAAAAGCTCCCGTATACCGTCATCGTCCGTGGTGAGGGTGATCCCCACTTCGATCTCCTCCCCCCTCCCGATGAGGTCGAGGTCCCGGAGCACCAGGGGAGACTTGGTGAGGATGCCGACCGGAAACCGGCGCGACAGGAGCAACGCAAGACAGCGCCGCGTGATTCCGTAATCGGCCTCGATGGCCTGGTAGGGATCGGTGACGGAGCTGAGGAAGACGCTGCCTTTCTCCGCCCGTGCAAGCTGCCTCTCCAGCACCTCGGGGGCGTTGCTCTTCACGTCCGCAAAGCTGCCCCACGGCTCGGAGTGCCCTGAATACCGCGCCATGAACGTGGCATAGCAGTAGCGGCACGCGTGGGAGCATCCCGTGTAAGGGTTGAGGCAGTAATCGTAGCCGGGAATGCCGGTGGAAGAGAGGACCGATTTCACCTTCCTGCTGCAGACGACGAGGCTCATTTTTCTATTGTACCCCAGCCGCCCTCCTTCCTGCACCCAAACTCGTGCCCAACCTTGTGCCCAACCTTGTGCCCAACCTTGTGAAAGACCGCTGAATATGCAATACTATCAACGCGGAGTCCTGCTTTCCGGGGACGACAGGAAGCACGCAGACCGGCGCTTTTCCGGACCGTTCCGTCGCTGCCTGCCCGTGCCGCCTGCGCCGGAAGCCCGGCAGCAATCACGCAATACATTACTTTACGAAACAGGAGAGAGGGAAAATGGCAGAGACAAGAGCGGTAATCGAGACGAAATTCGGCGCTATCGAGCTCCGGTTCTTCCCCGACGTGGCGCCGGGGCATGTGAATAACTTCATCACGCTGGCGAAGGAGGGTTTCTACGACGGGACCACCTTTCATCGCGTCATCCCCGGGTTCATGATTCAGGGAGGAGATCCCTACTCGAAGGAACACGACACGTCGCGGCACGGCACGGGAGGTCCCGGCTACACCGTCAAGGCCGAGTTCAACGAGAAACCTCATAAACGCGGGACCCTCTCCATGGCGCGTGCGGCCCATCCCGACAGCGCGGGCTCCCAGTTCTTCATCTGCGTGGCGGACGCCTCATTTCTCGACAGGCAATACACCGTGTTCGGGGAGGTCGTGTCGGGAATGGAGGCGGTGGATTCGATCGTCAACCAGCCCCGGGACGCGCGGGACAACCCCAAGGAGCGGATTGAGATGAAAGTCAGGATCGAGGAGAAATAGCGCAATGCCGGGGACAAGGGAGGCAAAGGAGCTGAGAAAAATATGGGGAGGGTTCTGGTCCTCGCGGGTGCTGCTCACCGCCAATAACTACCGCATCTTCGATTTCCTTGCCGCCCCGCGCACCGCGGCGGAACTGGCGAAGAAGCTGCGGACGGACCCCCGCGCAACGGAAATCCTCCTGGACGCGGTGACCGGGCTCGGCCTCCTGAAGAAGTCCGCCGGCACCTACCTGAATACCCCGCTCGCCGCCTCCCTCCTCGTCACCGGCAGCCCCCTTTACCAGGGAGACATCCTCCGGCATGCCGACGGCCTATGGAAGAGCTGGTCGGGGCTGGACGAGGTGGTCAGGACAGGCAGACCCGACAGGGCCGTGCCGTTCGACCATGACGCCTTCATCCGCGGCATGCACAATCTCGCCTCGCTGAAGGCGGCGGAGGTGATGCGGGCGGTCGGGTTGGCGGGCGTCCGGAAGGCGCTCGACCTCGGCGGAGGACCCGGCACCTACTCGATAGAGATGGCGAGGAGGGGAGTTTCCGTCACCCTTTTCGACCTGCCCGACACCGTCAGGATCGCAAAGGGCTTCGTCAGAAAGTCTGGGGTCAAGGGCATCGGGTACCGTCAGGGCGATCTTCTGGAGGACGGACTCGGAGACGGGTACGACCTCATCCTCATCAGCCAGATATTCCACGCCTTTTCCCCCGAAGAGAACCTCCGGACCCTCCAGAAGTGCAGGGAGGCGCTGCAGCCCGGAGGCAGGGTCGCCATCCAGGAGTTCTTCCTGGACCCGAAAAGGACATCTCCCCCGCAGAGCGCTCTTTTTTCGGTGAATATGCTGGTGAATACGGAAGGGGGGAGATGCTACGCCCCGTCCGAAATGAAGAGGTGGCTCGCCCGGGCGGGCTTCAAGGACGCCCGGGAGACCCTCTTGGAGGATACGGTGCTGGTGCAGGCCCGTACTGCCGCGTCCTCCCCTCAAAGGGGCCGCTTAAAAAAATAGTTGACATTCATTCTGAAAAATGTCATCCTTTCTCTCGAAGTGACAGAAGTTTTTGACCGTAAAGGGCCACAAAGACTTTTGCTTTGTGGCTTCTTTAGTTCTCGTGCTTCTGGAACTTTAGTCTATCTATAGTAAGGAGGGAAAAAAAGGATGGCGAAAGGAACGGTAAAGTGGTTCAACGACGCGAAAGGCTTCGGTTTCATTACGAGCGAAGACGGCAGCGATGTCTTTGTCCACTATTCTTCCATCCAGAGCAACGGGTTTAAATCCCTTGCCGAGGGCGATTCGGTTACCTTTGAAGTCGAAAGCGGTCCGAAAGGCCCCAAGGCGCTCAATGTGATGAAATCATAATTGATCGATCGACTGATACGGATCCCCCTGCTGCTCAGCAGGGGGATTTTTTTCGCCCGCCCGGACCCTCTCAGGCATTCGCCGCAGCGAGGGTCCTCTCCTTGTCCCTGAAAAGCACGTCGCATTTCCGGTAGTGCGTCCTGAGCACAATGCCCTTCCCGAAAAAAGGGTGCGCAATGATATCGCCCTCTTTGTAGGTCCGCCCCATATCGTAGGGGGTCTCACGGCCCTCCGCCTTCGCCATGCCCGCCTCCCATCTGTCGATCACCGTTCTGACGGGCTCCTGACTCTTCCGGACGGCCCCGGACCGCCGCTCCCCGGCCGCTGCCGTTCTCCCCACCGTCTCCCTGCTCCGGTAGCTGTGTATGCTGCCGCAGGTCCTGCACTGGACCTTGACGATCCTCTGTCCTACCATGGCGATAATGATATGCGTCAGGTCGAGTTTACACCGCGTACAATAGGAACTTACCTCTTCGCCCGCTGAAAGCTTCTTCTCCATGCCGCTCCTTCTATCGAAAGCCTGTTTTTTCTGATGGTCCCTTCTTTGCCCCGGATGCACGGAAGCCCGCGGAATCCTGCAGAATGCGTATCCCGAATTTCTTCATGGCGTCAGCCACGGCGCTCAACGGCAGCCCCATTACATTGAAATAGTCGCCCTCTATCTTCCTCACCAGCACCGCCCCCAGCCCCTGAATCGCATAGGCGCCCGCCTTGTCCAGCGGCTCCTTCGAGGCGACATACGCTTCGATTTCCTCCCTGCTCAGCCTCTTGAACGAGACCCTCGTCTCCACCGATCCGGACACCCTTTTCTGCGAGGCGGTGTCGAGCAGGGTAAACCCGGTGACGACCGAGTGGGTCTGTCCGCTCAGGGCGGAGAGCATCTCCCGCGCCGCCTCTTCAGTGTGCGGCTTCCCGAGCAGCCTTTTCCTGAAGACGATGAAGGTGTCCGCGGCGATAATCAGCGCGTCCCGGTGGCGCGGAGCGACCGCGTCCGCCTTTTCCCCCGAGAGGCGCCGTGCAAGCCGGTGCGGGGGCAGGCGCAGCCCCATGTCTTCCTCGTACTCCCCGGCGTCCACCGTAAAGCGCAGCCCGGCTTTTTCCAGGATCTCCTTTCTCCTCGGGGACGCCGAAGCGAGCACAATCCTCCCCGCAAGCCGCTCCGCGCCTGCAACGGCGCGCACGGTCCTCCGGCCGGGATTGCGCTCCCTGCCGGCCGCTTCCCGTTTATGCATACAGGCCCGCCGCATGTCCCGACGCCCAGGCCCAGTGGAGGTTATAGCCGCCCAACTGTCCGGTGACGTCGACGACCTCGCCGACGCAGTATAGTCCCGGCACCTTCCTCGCCTCCATGGTCTTCGACGAAAGCTCGTCCGTGTCGATCCCCCCGAGGGTCGCTTCGGCGGACGAAAAGCCCTCCGTGCCCTCCGGTCTTATTTCCCAATGGTGCAGCAGCCGTGCGATCTCCCGCACCTCCCTGTCGGAGCACTGACAGACCGGCTTCGTGATGCGGTGCGCCTCTGTCCACCGCTGCGCAAAGCGCTTCGGCAGAAAGTCGCCGAGCAGACTGCGCAGCTCCCTCCTGCTCTGCCTGTTTTCCCTGAGGAGCCCGAAAGCGTCCCTCCCCGGGAGCAGGTCGATGTCGAGGGCCTCTCCGCTGCTCCAATAGCAGGACGCCTGAAGCAGCGCCGGACCGCTCAGGCCCCTGTGGGTGAACAGGACAGCCCCCCGGAAGCCCTTGCCCCCGCACCGGACCTCCGCGTCCAGCGAGATGCCGCTCAACTCCCCGAAAAGGTCACGGTCCCCCTGGGTGAAGAGGAGAGGGACGAGGGCGGGGCAGGGGGGAACGATCCCCAGGCCGAACTGCCGGGCGATACGGAGCCCCCGGTCCGAAGCCCCCAGCTCGGGATGGGAGAGCCCTCCCGTGGCGAGCACGAGGGACTCCGCCTCAAAAACGCCGGCAGAGGTCTCCACGGTAAAGAGACCCTCTTTCCCGATCTCTCCGACCCTGCACCCGAGGACTATTTTCACACCGGACGCCCGGCATTCCTCCCCGAGCATCCGCACCACCTCCGCGGAGCTCCTCCTGCAGAAAAGCTGTCCCTTCTCTTTCTCGTAATACTCTATGCCGTGCTCCTCCAGCATTCCCACGATATCCTGCGGGGTGAACCGCGACAGGGCCGACATGCAGAAGCGCGGATTGCGGGACAGGTAATTCTCGGGCCGCACCGAGAGGTTCGTGAAATTGCACCGTCCTCCCCCGGAAACGTGGATCTTCCGCCCCGTCTTCCCTCCATGGTCCAGCACAAGGACCGAGCGGCCCCGCCTGCCCGCGGTCAGGGCGCACATCAAGCCTGCGGCGCCCGCGCCGATGATGAGGACATCCGTTTTCATAGGGGGTCTGAAAGGGGCGCCCTGTACAGAATGCCTGCACGGCGCAGGACGCAGGAGAGAGGCCCGCGGGGCATCAGCCCGCCTTTTTCAGGTACTTCCCGGTATGCGAACCGGGGGCGTCCTTCAACGCCTCCGGAGTCCCCTCGAAGATGATCTTCCCTCCTTTGTCACCGCCCTCCGGCCCGAGGTCGATCACCCAGTCCGCCTGCCCGATCACGTCGAGATTATGCTCGATGATCACCACGGTATTCCCGGAATCCACCAGCTTCCTGATGATCCGCATGAACAGCATGACGTCGTTGTAGTGGAGACCCACGGTGGGCTCGTCGAGGATATACAGCACGCCCCGCGCATGGGGCCGGGCGTTCACCGACAGTTCTGCGCAGATCTTCATCCTCTGGGCCTCTCCCCCGGAGAGGGTGGTGGCGGACTGCCCGAGCCGCAGGTAGCCGAGCCCGATCTCCTGCATCAGCTTCAGCCGGGAGCGGATCTCGGCAGTATCGAAGAAGAACTCGAAGGCATCGTCCACGGTCATGTCCAGGACGTCGCTGATGCTCTTTCCCCGATACGTAACCCGCAAGGCTTCGTGCTTGTACCGCCTCCCCTTGCAGTCCTCGCACCGCACGAAAACATCCTCGAAAAAGTACATCTCCATCTTCTGGAAGCCTTCGCCCTTGCAGGTCTCGCATCTCCCTCCCGGGATATTGAAGGAAAAGAACCCCGGGGTGTACCCGTAGATCTTCGCTTCCGTCTGTTGGGAAAAGAGCTTCCGGACCGAGTCGAAGATCTTGAGATAGGTCAGGGGGTTGGAACGGGGCGTCTTCCCGATCGGGCTCTGGTCGATGAGCCGGACCCCTTTTACCTTCTCCAGGCCGCTCAAGCCCTTGTGGGGAAGGGGCTGCTCCGGCTCTATCCTGAAATGGCGCGCCAGGGCGTTGTAGAGCGTCTCCACGATGAGGCTGCTCTTCCCCGAGCCCGAAACCCCCGAGACGACCGTCAGCGTCTGGAGGGGGACCCGGAGAGTGACGTTCTTCAGGTTGTTCCCCGAGGCGCGCTGCAGGGTAAGAAAAGAGATCCCGGAGCCCAGGGCGCGGGAGCCCGGAAGCTTCTTCTTCGGCTCCGCGGCGGGGTTCCCGTTGGCGCCGCCCTTTATATACCGTGCGGTCAGCGTATCCGACTGCAGGAATTCGTCCATGGGGCCCGAAAAGATCACTTCGCCCCCCTGGTATCCGCCGTAGGGGCCGAGCTCCACCACCCAGTCGCTCGAAGAGATGATATCCTTGTCATGCTCCACCACGACGATCGTGTTTCCGTGGGAGGACAGCTCCCGCATGATCTCCGCAATGCGCCGCGTATCGCGGGGATGCAGCCCGATCGTGGGCTCGTCGAGGACATAGAGGGTCCCCGTAAGGGCCGAGGCGAGCTGGTTGGAGAGGTTGACCCGCTGGTACTCCCCCCCCGACAGGGTCTTCGCCTGCCTGTTCAGGGTGAGATAGCCGAGGCCGACCCTCTCGAGGAACCGGAGCTTCATCAGGATCTGCTGCAGCGCCTCCTTCGCGATGTCCCTCTGCAGGGACGATAGCGGGAGGGCCTCGAACCACTGCAGAAGCTTCGTCACCGGCATGTCCGTCAGTCCGGCGATGTCCACGCCGTCGATTGAGTAGGCAAGGGCGTCGCTGCACAACCTCTTGCCCCCGCACTTCGGACAGGTCACCGGGCTCCGGTACCTGCTGAGGAGCACCCGCACATGGAGCTTGTACCTCTTGCCCTCCATCTCCTCGAAGAAGTCGTCGATGCCGTAGAAGTGCTCGTTCCCCTTGAAGAGCGCCGTCCTCTCGTGCTCCGCCAGCGCCTCATAGGGCTTCGTCACATCGATCCCCGTCTTTTTGGCCCCCTTGAGCATCTGGTCCTTCCACCACCGGTAGCCGGGCTTCTCCCACAGCTCGACGGCCCCCTTCGCAAGAGGGAGCGTCTTGTCCGGTACGATAAGCTCCTCATCGTAGATCAGGACGTTCCCGAACCCCTTGCACTCGGGACAGGCGCATACCGGGTGGTTGAACGAGAAGAGGATCGGGGTCGGCTCCGGCAGGGAAACGGCGCAGTAGTCGCAGGCATTCCGCGAGGAAAACCGCAGGATGAGGCGTCCGGGACCGCCGGCCCCGCCCTCTCCGGGCCCCGCCTCCTCGAAGACGACGACCTTGACGTTTTCCTTGCCTTCCCTCCAGGCCGTCTCGATCGAGTCGGAAAGCCGCAGCTCATTCCGTATCACGAGCCGGTCGAGGACCACCTCGATCTTTCCGGAAGGAGCGGCGGACAGGTCCGCCATGTCGACGGTCTCTCCGCCGTGCCAGAGGCGATGAAAGCCCCTCTGCCGCAGGGATTCCACCGACTCCCCGGTCTCGAAGAGGATGACCGCCTTCCGTTCGTGGTACCGGTCGAGAAGTTCGGAGATGATCTGCGAGGGGTCCCAGTTCCTCACTTCCTTCCCGCAGAGGGGGCATGAAGGGGAGGCAATGCGCGAGTAGAGCACCCTGAACAGGTCGTACAGCTCGGTGAGGGTGCCCACGGTGGAACGCGACCCTTTTACGGGGTTCTTCTGTTCGAGCGCGATGGCGGGCCGTATATTGCGGATCGCCTCCACATCGGGCCTGTCGAGCTTTTCGAGGAAAAGACGCGCATAGGTGGAGAGAGATTCGATGAAGCGCCACTGTCCTTCGGCGAATATGGTATCGAAGGCGAGAGACGACTTGCCCGATCCCGAGACCCCCGTCACCGCAATAACCCGGTCGTGGGGCAGGCGCAGAGTGACATCCTTGAGGTTGTTCTGCTTGGCGCCCTCTATGATCAAATCACGGTGAGACATCCCTATAGTGTAACATTTTCGGAGGAGGCGAAAAAACAGAGACACCGCACGAGAGACAGGGGCAAACAAAGACAAAGACAGGCAGAGGGAAAGGCAGGGGGGAAACAGGAAGAGGAGGAACTCCCTCGCCCCCTGCCGGAGGACGTGCGGCGCGCAGGAAACGCCTCTCCCGTTTGTTTTATAATGAAAGGATGCTCGATGCCCTCAGGAAGAAAGTCCTTGCCGGAAAGAGACTCTCCGGTGAGGAGGCGGTCGCGCTGTTCAGGAGTGAAGACCTGTTCGGCCTCGGCAGGCTCGCCTCCCTCGCCGCTCACCAGAAGAACGGGAACTACGCGTACTTCGTCGCGAACCGCCATATCAATCCGACCAATATCTGCGTCAACCGGTGCGCCTTCTGCGCTTTCAGCCGCTCCCGGGGAGAGGAGGGGGCCTACGAGCTCACCATCGGGGAGATGCTGCGCAAGCTGGAGGACGAGCACCGTTCCGGGGGAGACCGTCTCTCCGAAGTGCATATCGTGGGGGGGCTCCACCCCGACTGGCCCTTCTCGCAGTATCTGGACATGGTCGCCGCCATACGGGAACGCTTCCCCTCTCTCGCCATCAAGGCTTTTACCGCGGTCGAAATCGACCATATGGCAAAAATAAGCGGCAAGGACGCGGCGGAGGTCCTGGCGGCGTTGAAGCGGAGCGGCCTCGACCTCATGCCGGGGGGAGGGGCGGAGATCTTCGCGGAGAGAGTCAGGAACACCCTCTGCCCAGAAAAAATCCCGGGCTCCCGCTGGCTGGAGGTGATGGAGGCGGCGCACCGCACGGGGATAAAGACGAACGCCACCATGCTGTACGGCCATCTGGAAACGGTCGAAGAGAGGGTGGAGCATCTCCTGAAGCTGAGAGATCTGCAGGACAGGACAGGGGGGTTCCAGGCCTTCATCCCCCTCGCCTACCACCCGAAAAACACCGCCATGGGGGGCTTCTACTCGTCGGGGATCGACGACCTGAAGACCATTGCGGTGAGCAGGCTGGTGCTCGACAACGTCGACCACATCAAGGCCTACTGGATCATGCTCGGGGAGAAGATATCCCAGGTCGCGCTGCTCTTCGGCGCCGACGATATCGACGGGACGGTCGTCGAAGAGAGGATCACTCACTCCGCGGGCGCGATGACCGGGGAGGGGATGACGCGGGACGAGCTCGTGTACCTCCTCGGAAAGGCGGGAAAGATCCCGGTGGAGCGCGATGCGTTCTACCGCCACCTGCGGGTCTACGAGGCCGGACAGTGACGGACAGAATAGACAGGAAAACCGCCCTCGAACTATTGCGCTCCGCCGACCTGCTCGACCTCGGCGAACAGGCCGACCGGCTCCGGGCGGAAATGCACCCGGAGGGAACGGTCACCTTCGTCGTCGACCGGAACATCAACTACACCAACGTCTGCCTCAACCGGTGCACCTTCTGCGCCTTTTACCGGGAGCCGGGGTCCCCGGAAGCCTACGTCCTGTCCAACGAGGAGATATTCCGGAAGATCGGGGAGACCCTCGAACAAGGCGGCACCCAGATTCTCCTCCAGGGCGGCCTCCACCCCGACCTGGACATGGAGTACTATCTTTCCCTCCTGCGGGCGATCAAGGAGAGGTTCTCCCTCACCGTACACGGCTTCTCCCCCCCGGAAATCTTCTCCCTGGCAAACAGGCACGGCCTCACCCTGAAGGAGACGCTGACCCTCCTGCGGCAGGCCGGCCTCGACTCCATTCCCGGCGGCGGGGCCGAGATCCTCTCCGACAGGGTGCGCGAGGTGCTGAGCCCGAAAAAAATAAACTCCTCCCTCTGGCTGAAGGTGATGGAGGAGGCCCACGGCATCGGCATGCGGACGACAGCCACCATGATGTTCGGCAGCGTCGAGAGCCCCGAGGATATCATCGAGCATTTCGACGTACTCCGGTCGCTGCAGGACAGGACAGGGGGCTTCACCGCTTTCATCCCCTGGACCTTCCAGCCGGGGAATACGGAGATAGGGAGAACAGCGGAGGTCAGGCCCGCGACTGCCGTGGAGTACCTGCGGGTGCTCGCCCTCGCGCGTCTTTACCTCGACAACATACGGAATATTCAGGCGTCGTGGGTGACGCAGGGCCTGAAAACGGCCCAGGTCGCCCTCCGTTTCGGGGCCAACGACTTCGGCTCCACCATGCTCGAAGAGAACGTGGTGCGCGCCGCGGGGGTCAGCTACCGGGTTTCGAAAGAGGACATCGTACAGGCG
>JAXLZK010000013.1:79673-83046 GCA_046350935.1 Thermodesulfovibrionales bacterium | reverse complement strand
CGATCAAGATTACCGAGATGTAGTTTCCTCACCGGCACATGAAAAAAGGAGCACAGCAGTGTGCTCCTTTTTTCATGTGCCGGTGAGGGATGCCTATTTCTTCTGGATGAAAATCTCCCAGTAGCCCTTGTCCTCCAGCTTCACCACCTCGATGGGGTATCCCTGCTTCTCGGCATACCTCGGGATGGAGTCCTCTGCGGAGGCGGGTGCGTCGCATATGATCTTGAGCAGACTGCCGCTTCCCATCTTCTCGAGCTGTTTCTTTGTTAATACGAGAGGATAGGGGCATACCCTGCCCAACACATCCAGCGTTTCCGAGGGGGTTTGCGATTTCAAATCTGCCATAATGCACTCCTCCTGTTCATGGGTATGGTGTTAGCAGAAAAGGAGATGGTCCACCGATTCCATCGCCTTCTGTATCTCGCTGTAGGGAACGATCTTCGCCGCCGTTTCTCCCCCGATATCCTCGGCATCAAGGACGAGAGCATCCTCGGGGATGCCGAATTTGTCGAGATCCTCCTTGCAGATCAGGACGTTTAGGTCGAGGAGGAGAGAATTTTTGGCATGCTGTTCGAGGCTGGTGATGCCGTAATGCTTTGTGGCCTGCTGCCCCTTGAGGCAGTTCAGCACTCCGTCCCCGATGTAGCAGACGACCGGCTCCACCAGATCGCCGTCTTCAAGGTAGATCTCCACGGTCTGGCTCGAGATCGCGTGCGTCAGGGCGAGCCGCGACGCTTCGGTTTTGTAAGGGAGAGACCTGATCACGAATCCGAGTTTCCTGGTAGCCATATTAATCGCCTCCTATATGCAGGACTCTGTCCGCGCTGAAGGTGCTCGCAAGGTACCAGTCCATGCTGAACCTCTTGACGCCTTCCGCTGTTTCGTCCTTATGATAGCCCCTCGCCTCTGCGCACGCCTCGCAAGAGGTCACCTGGAAATTGCCGGTCGCCAGGAGCTCCTGCACCTTCTTTGCAAGATGGGAGTAGTCCTTGAACGCCTTCTGGCCTTTTTTCCCGAGCATGGTGCCGTTGCCCGAGAGCCAGAGGTCCACTTTGTGCCCTTTCTGTATCGCCGCCTCGGAGAGCTTCACGGCGAAATCGAGGGACAACGAGCCCACCAGCGAAGAGAAGCAGCCAATCGTCAATTTTCCCATTCCTTTCTCCTTTTTTTTATATCCAGATTATTTTTTCGTAGTCGTTGAAGATGAGGTCGACGACGTCGCTGTACGCCACTGTTTTGACGCGGCTGTCCACCTGAGCGGCAGTGAACCCCCTGCTTTCGAGGTCCTCGGTGAGCACGTAGAAGTGCGCCTGCTTGTCGAGAAGCGGGGACCCCTTTCCCTTCTCCTTTACCGTCGCGTGATACACGCCGTTTTCGATAAGGATAATACCGAGCTTCTCGGCAGTCAGCCTGTCGAGGACATCTGATCCGCTTCTGAAATCGCTCACAAAAACACCAAGTTTCACTCTTCTGCACCTCCTTCGTTTCATTTGTCTGTCCCGCAGACTTTTCTTGTAAAAAAGGTAAAAAATAAGAGAGAGGCTTAAATGACTTTATACCAATAATACATTATAATTGTCAATGAGCACGAAATAACAATTGTATTAAATTATAGTTAAATAACAATAATTTATACAGGACTTTTCCGGTTTTCGGTGATAGGGTGCGCGAGATCGTCTTTCATCCGGGCAGAAAAGGATGGCCCCTGGCCGTGTTCATCCACGGTATGGGCCTCGACGTGCGGATATGGTGCTCCCCTGCCGAGGCGAGGGTGCTGGGAGGGAAATACCCCCTCTCCGTCTTGCTCCGCGCAGGAACCTCCGCAATGACCACCTCCTTCGCCGACCTGCGGGAGCGCGGCTTTCCGGTGCTTACCTGGAGCCAGGGGAGGCCGGCAGGGCCGATAGGCGCGGCAGTGGAGGAACTGGCCGCGCTGGTGCGCGCCTATGAGCGATACGCGGAGGCGGGGCTCCTCTTCATCTGCCACAGCAGGGGCGGACTGATCGCACGCAAGTACCTCGAAGCGGGGGAGGGCAAGGTGCGGGGGGTGATCACCCTGGGCTCTCCCCACCGGGGCACCACGCTGGCCCGCTGGGCCGGATACGTCTCTCCCGCCGCGGCGTTGCTGAACAGGATTCTTGAGAGCTGCCGCGGGAAAGAGGTGCGTACGGCGGTGCAGCGCGTCGGCTCCTTCCTGGCCGGATCCGGAGTGAAGGAGCTCCTTCCCGGCTCCCCTTTTTTTGAGGGGCTAAAGGATGTAAAACGGGCCGACGCCTTCTATCTTTCCTTTGGAGGAACGAACCCCGACCTCTTCAGGATAAAGTCCCTCTCCCTTCCCGAGATCGCCGGCCTGATTCTTCCGGATTCATTGATCCCCAAGGAGATGAGGGCAGGGTACGGGGACGGGTTGGTGTCGGCTGCCAGCTCCGTGCTGCCCTATGCTGATGAGCACCGGGACTTCCCCCTGAACCATCTGCGGCTCCTCTTCGACAGGGAGGTGCGGGAATGCCTTATCGGCAGGGTGGAGGCATTGCATGCAATTTGATACGAAACAGAGGGCGTACGGGGGCAGAGGGGGGTGTCCCCTTGCCCCACACCGCCGGAGAGGGTCGCTATTCTCCGCAGCACACGCGTCTCATCTTTTTCTTCCCGGACGGGGAAACGGCCATAACGACATCGACCTTATTGCCGCAGAGGCGGCAGTGCTGCCCTTTTCCCTTGTTCTCCGCCCTTGCCGCCACGTCGGTCTTCGACTTTCCTTTTTCTGCCATGATACTTCCTCCTTTCATCGATCGTATCGGGCGCGCAGGACTATAGGATAGGGCTGCGCACCCCGGTATCCGCATGCATTCCCCGGTAGTGGGTCCCTTGCTGCGCGCCCCCTCTTTTCGGAGGCGGACGAGTACAGAAAAGGACTGGTAAGTGGAAACGTCACAAACTTAGAAATATAATCCATGTCGGAGAAAGTTGTCAAACCGGGAGCGGGTAGAGATCGGAAAGAAAGGGGGCGGCGACGGCGGCCTTACAGGATGAAAGGCGGCTCAGGGCTCTCCTTCCGCCGTTCCGAAAGCGCCCGGCGGGGGCAGGAGGGGGAGTGCCACAGGGAGAGCCGGTAATTGGTGCGGTTTTGCGGGCCCCATGCATATTTGTACTTCTCCTTTCCCCGCAGGAAGTCGAACTCCCTCATCCCCTCGTCGATGGCATCCTCGATGGCGCGCCACATAATGAATTTTCCGGGGCTGTACGGGGCGTATCCTGGGTCGAACCCGCTCAGATAGCAGTACAGGCGCCCCCGGGCTGCAAATGAATAAAGAACGGCGCTGATCTCCCCTGCGAGATACAGCACGCGGAGCCTGAGCCAGCCGCGCTCGAG
>JAXLZK010000013.1:67148-79663 GCA_046350935.1 Thermodesulfovibrionales bacterium | reverse complement strand
AAGAACGCCGCTCTCCTTTCTCTCCTCCCAGGCGGCGCGGTGAAGGCGGAAGAGCGCCTCCAGGAATTCGAGGCGCGTCGCTCCGGTAGCCGCTGCGCTGCAGGCTCCGCCCGCGCGCGCAATGCTGTTTCCTGTGTAGCGCAATTCTTTCCGGAAACGGGCTGTGAGCCCTTCCCTGAAAGCGGAGACGGTTTTCGGCAGGACGAGAACGGGGCAGGCTTCCATCGCCGTACTCTGCAGATGCAGTCCGGGAAGAGCGGGAAGGGAGAGGAGAGGGGATGCCGCGCGGAGCTCCTGAAAATCTCCTCTGTCCCACCGTGCTTTCTGCGACAGCAGATAGGCGAACACCCGCCGCGTTCCCTCCTCTGCCGCGTCGGGCTCCATGAGGAAGTCCAGGTAGTCGGAAATACCGCTTCCCAGCAGCGCTACGTGGCGGCAGCCGCACTCCGGATGTTTGAAGCGGAAGAGGGGGGCGACTCCGGCCAGGCGTCCCCGGCGGCGTACGGTGAGGGTCATGAGACCGTCCTGCCCGAAATACTTCCACCAGGGGAGGAGCCATTCGGGAGACTGGAAGGGCGTTGCGGACGGACAACGCTCCCACAGCTCCGACCATTCCTGGGCGAGCGCGGCGAGGGCGGAGATGTCGTGCAGCTCTTCGACGGTCATAGCACCCCTCCGTATCAGGCCTCCGCCTCATCCCCCCTTGAAAGAATCATACCAGACGGGGCCGGAATTGCAAGGGCGGCAGGGGCTCCTTCGACGAGCGGATCGCTTCTTCCGGGCGCTCCCTCTGCTCCCTTTGACTTACTGCCCGATTCGGAGGACAATTAGAGTAAGAAACACTATATGCGCATCCTCGTCCTGTTTATCTTCGTCCTGTTACGCGCGGTCTTCGTGACCGGGGAGGGAAACACCATGAGGAATATCGCGGAAGTATTGGCGCACTGTGCGCCGGGGAAGGCGTTCTATTGCGTTTTCCAGCAGCCTGGGCAGGGGCTTTCGGTGGACTTCGTGATCAGGGAGAAATCGGCGGCCATTGCGGGTTTTCCACAGAACCCGGCCGTATCGCTCCGTCCGGCCCTCATCGAGGTGGGCGGCGTGGCGGCAGTGGTGGTGATGTTTCGCATTGCGTACGATCCTGACAGGACCTACGAGACCTGGTGGAATTATTACCGGGAGACAACCGAGCGCCCCTTCGAAGTCATGGCGGAACAGGGGCAGATCACTTTTCATTTTTACGGGGACTCCGTGGAGCGGGAAAGGGTGATCAGTGTGATAGCGGACAGCGAGATCAATTACTTTTTCGAACGGGTTGTTGAGCACGTCCATGAAATGCCCGAATGGTCCGCCATCGGCTTCGAGTCAGCCAGGAACGCGATTTACCGGCGGTACGGCTCGCTGGAGTCCCTTTGGGACGCCCTTTTCATGCACATGCGGGGAAATTAGCTCCGTAGCACGCCTGCGCCGGTACGGCTGGTACGGAAGGAAGGGAGGAGGGGACTCACCGGCTTTTTCTTTTCTCCCACCACACGACCGCGACATCCGTGCTGTCGCGCTGCACAGGACAACCGTCCTCCAGGTGCACGAGGATCTCCCTGTCCAGGAAGTGCTGCAGCTCTTCCACCTCATCCATGCTCTCGAAATGAAAGCTGCTGTCCACCCGGTGATTTTTGATGAAAAGGAAATCATAGCCGCTCTGAAGAGCGTCGATCTCCCTGAAGTCAAGGGGAATGCCCTGGTTGATTTCCGTAATGAGGGCAACATGCTCCGCTCCCGAGGAGAAAGCCTTGTGCATTCCTCCGGATATCCCTCCGGCGGTGAGATGGAGGCTGTTGCAGGCGACGAGCAGATCGGTTTCCTCCTCCATCTGAAAGTCCTCCCAGCGCTGTGCAAGAACCCTGGCGTTTTCGATGCCGAAAGAGTAGAGCTTTGCACTGAGGAAATCCCTCATGCCCGCCGAGGGCTCAAGAGCCCGCACAAAACAGCCGAGCGACGAGAGGGGGATGGCGAGCGCTCCCGTCCCCGCCCCGACGTCGAGTATCCGCCATCCCGGCTCCACCATCCCGCCGAGCTCCTGCATGATCTCGAAATGGTACGCCCCGCGGCTGAGCCACTTTTCGTACCAGGGCGCGAAGCGGTTCCAGAAGTCGGGGGGCCCGTGC
Source organism: Thermodesulfovibrionales bacterium (assembly GCA_046350935.1). Classification (GTDB taxonomy): domain Bacteria; phylum Nitrospirota; class Thermodesulfovibrionia; order Thermodesulfovibrionales; family Dissulfurispiraceae; genus Nitrobium. The sequence goes on along the minus strand of JAXLZK010000013.1, from coordinate 77,501 downwards.
AGCGGAGTGAGATTCATAGGAGTAGTATACCGTGCCGCGCCGGAAAGAGGCGAGCACGAAGAGAGCATGCTCCCGGCATGCTACAATAAAAGGACTATGGACTTTTTCAGGATTCTCCTGCGGCAATGACCTCGTATCCCATCGACGCTCTCCTTCCCCGGTTGAAAGAGGCGGTGCGCAGGCACGCTGCAGTGGTGCTGCACGCGCCGCCCGGCGCAGGCAAGACGACCCGGGTCCCTCTGGCCCTCCTCGACATCCTGCCGCCCGAAAAAGGGCGTATCATGATGCTCGAGCCCCGCAGAATCGCAGCGGTCTCCGCGGCCCGCTGGATGGCCCGCACCCTCGGGGAAGAGGTGGGGGAGACCGTCGGCTATTCAATACGCTTTGACGCGAAAACAACGGAGAGGACGCGCGTCGAGGTGGTCACCGAAGGCATTCTCACCCGGCGTATTCAGGCCGATCCCGGACTCGACGGCATCGCCGTAGTCATCTTCGACGAATTCCACGAGCGGAGCCTTCATGCCGACCTGGCGCTCGCCCTCTGCCTCGATCTGCGCGGGAGCCTGCGGGAAGACCTCAAAATCCTCGTCATGTCGGCGACGCTCGAGTGCGGACCTGTTGCGGACCTTCTGGGGGGCGCTCCGGTCATCACCGCGGAGGGCAGGGCGTTCCCCGTGGAGGAGCGCTACCTGAGCGACAGGCGGGAAAGGCCTCTTCCTGAGCGGACCGCCGATGCGGTGAGGACGGCGCTGCGGGAAACACAGGGAGACATCCTCGTCTTTCTGCCCGGATCGGGCGAGATACGCTCAAGCAGCGAGGCGCTGCGGCCGGTGGCGGAGCACGGGGGAGCGGGGATCACGCTCCATCCCTTGTACGGCGATCTCCCTTTTGAAGAGCAGGAGCGCGCCCTCCTCCCGTCCCGGACGCGAAAGATCGTTCTTGCGACCAACATAGCCGAGACGAGCCTGACGATCGAGGGTGTGCGGTGCGTCATCGACAGCGGCCTGACCCGGAGGCTCCGGTACGATCCGGCCACCGGCATGAACCGGCTGCTCACGGCGGCGGTATCGAGGGCCTCGGCCGAGCAGCGGAAGGGCAGGGCCGGCCGGCTCGGCCCCGGCGTCTGCTATCGCCTCTACAGCCGCCATGCCTTCCACTCCCTGATTCCCTATACCCCACCGGAAATGCTCGTGTCGGACCTCACGTCCCTCGTCCTCGAACTTGCGGTCTGGGGAGTGAGGGACCCTGCGGCGCTCTCTTGGCTTGATGCCCCCCCCGCTGCCGCCTGGGAGGCATCCCGGCGTTTGCTCATGGACCTGGGCGCCCTCGACCCGGCGGGTTCGGCGACTCCCGACGGCGCGAAGATGGCCCGCTTGCCCCTTCCTCCCCGCCTGGCCCGCCTGCTGCTGCGGGCCGCAGCGCTCGGGGCCCCCCGCCTCGGCGCTGACCTCGCGGCCCTTCTTTCGGAGAGGGATCTCCTCCGCCGCACGGCAACAGAGCGCGGGAGAGCGGCGGGAGACCCGGATATTCAGGAAAGGCTCCTGCTTCTGCACGCAGGGCGCAGGCAAAAGGAAGCGTCCGGCGGGGCCGATCCCTGGGCGCTGCGTGCGGTGGAGAGGACAGCAGGGCAGCTTCTGCGCCTGCTGCCGAAAGCGGGAAAAAGGCCGGGCGGCGGCGCGGCGGAGAAGGGCGCGGATACCCCTGAGCTCGCCTCCCGTCTTCTTTTGTCCGCCTTTCCCGAAAGGGTCGCCATAAGGCGGGAAGAGGGGGAGGGCCGCTTCCTCCTGGTGCAGGGCCGGGGCGTACGGGTCTCCCCTGCAAGTACGATGAGCCGGAGCCCTTTTCTCGTTGCCGCTGCCCTGGATGCGGGGGAGGGGGCAGAGGGGGTCGTGCATATCGCCGCCCCGCTCACCGAAGAAGTGATCCGCAGGGAGTGTGCCGGCCGCATCGAGACTCTGCGGCGCGTTGCGTGGAACAAAGAGGAGGGCAGGATTGCCGCCGCCCTGGAAGAGCGGCTCGGTGCGGTGCCCCTTTCGGTAAAGCCCTTCTCCCCTTCAGACGCTGAAGCGGTCCCCCTCCTGTGCGAAGCGGTCCGCGCAAACCCCGTTTTGCTCTCTTTCAGCAGGGAGGCCCGGCAATTCCTGGGGCGGGTTGCCCTGCTGAGGAGGGCCTTCCCGGAGGAAGCCTGGCCGGACCTCTCTGAAGGGCGGCTCCTCGGCTCCCCGGAGGAATGGCTTGCCCCCTGGCTCGGCGGCATACGCACCGGCCGGGACCTCGCCGGCCTCGAGCTCCTCCCCGCGCTCACGGCGCAGCTTTCCTGGGCGCAGCTGCGGCTCCTCGACGAGCGGGCGCCCTCGTCTCTTGCCGTGCCCAGCGGCCATCGCGTGGCGCTCGACTATACTGCGGGAGAGCTCCCGGTGCTCGCCGTCAAGCTGCAGGAGATGTTCGGCCTCGCCGATACTCCTTCCGTGGCCGGGGGACGGCTGAAGGTGCTCCTCCATCTCCTTTCCCCGGCGCGCAGACCCGTCCAGATCACGCAGGACCTGAAGGGGTTCTGGAACGGGAGCTACCACCAGGTGAAAAAAGAACTGAAAGGGCGCTACCCCAAGCATCCCTGGCCGGACGATCCGTGGAATGCCGCACCGACGCGCCGCACCAAACCGTCCGGCCGGTAGGGCACGCTCCGCCTCCCCGAGCGCCCGTCTCATCAGGGACTGGCCGGGGTGGTCCAAACGTTCGGAATCGCGGTCTTTTCGTGGATGATGACCACCGGAACCCTCCTGTTTCTTTATCTCGAGCCGGGCAGCAAGGCACGGGGCCTTGTCCACGAGATAAAAGAGCTGCATGAAGCCGGAGAGGTGCTCATCCCGGCGTTCCTTGTCCTCCATGTCGGTGCCGTCTTCCTCCACGCCCTGAGCGGGAACCACCTCTGGAAAAGAGTTATCTTTCTGGACAGGAACAAACAGGGAAGGGCAGAGGGGGAATTGTCCTATACTAATAGATAACGGCGGACGCAGCGGAACAGGGCTCGGCCTGAGCATCGCTCAGGCGATCATAGAGGCGCACGGGGGGGAAATACGGGTCGCAGGCGAACAGGGGGCGGGAAGCACGTTCTCCGTGATCCTCCCTGCGTACACGCCCTGCTGAGACTGTTCCTGCTGAAGGGAGAATGCGGCACATTTCTTTGTTTTTGATCTATAATAGGCAATGCCTCCCGATCCAAAGAAACTGCGCAGGGCGCAAATCCGCGACGCCTTCGTTTACTGGGTCTCTATTCCCGGAGCGGTGCTGCTCGGCGGGATAGTGCTGGACCGCCTGCTTCACCTGTCTCCCTTTCGGAAGGAGTGGACCATTACCGGGATGGCGCTGCTGCTGATCCTCTCGGGAGTATGGCTCATCACCGTCGCTATGAAGGACCTCGCGCGGTACGGCGAGGGGACGCCCAATCCGCTGGCGCCGCCCCGGAAGCTGGTCACGCAGGGGAGCTACCGCCTTTGCCGCCACCCCCTGTTTTTCGGGTACGATGCGGCGGCGCTCGGAATCGTGCTCCTCTTGCACTCCCCGGGGACGCTCTGCATCGCCTATCCTCTCTTCCTCCTCCTGCAGGTCCGCTTTTTGAAAAAGGAGGAGGCGCATCTGGCGCGTAGATTCCCGCAGGAGTTCCCCGCATACAAGGAGAGGGTCCCCTTCCTCTTCCCTTTTTCACTCCCATGGAGAGGGAAGGGATGATCCCCGTGTCCCTGCTGAAAAAGCTGTACCCCTCCGTCAAGGAGCATAAGGCGGTGGAGGCGGAAGTGCTGCGTCGCATGGGGGTCCTGCTCGACAAAAAATACCGGGCGCGTCCGAAAGCTCCTCCGGGACCGGTCAGGTATGTGCAGCGCAATGTCTTTTCGATCCTTTTCCTGGCTATCTACCGGTCCCTCGGCATCGTCCCTGAGCGGCGCCTCCTGTACGGCGTCGTCAATCACTCCATCCGGGGTATTGTGACGGGCGCCGACAACCTCCTCGACGACGAATACAAGGAGCTCCTCCCCCTGGCGTTCCCGGAAACCGCGGTCCGCTTCAAGAGCGTCATGCAGATACTCCTCTTCGACCGCTTTCTTTTCGGGGTGCTCGACGACGCCGCAGAGAGCGGCATGATCGCGAAGGCCGAGAGGGATAACGTCCACCTCGGCATTTTCAGCGCACTGGTGCCGATCGGGGAGCGCGAGGCGGGAGAGGAGGGACGGGAGATAGAAATTCTTCCTCCTGACGAGCTTCTGTCCTCCATACACATGTACCGGGGCGGCAACCTCCTGCGGCTTGCCTTTATCGCGCCACGTATTCTCGAAAAAGATTCCCGCCCTGCTCTTGAAAAGGCGGACGAGGGAGTATACCGCATTGGGCTGGCGCTCCAGGTCATCGATGATCTCACCGACTTCTATGAGGATATCCGGGGGCAGAAGAACAATTATCTCGTGTCCTTCATTTCTTTTGAGGGAACGGAGAAGGAGAAGAGGTCCCTCGAAGGGATCCTCGAAGAAAGAGGGCGCGCGGGCGCCCCTGTGGAGACCCTCTTCAGCGCCTCGGTGGCGGAGGTCATGGAGAGGGCGATAGGAGAGGCGCTCCAGGGGTTTGCCCTTCTTGCCGGGGCCGGATTCTGGCTCGACAGGCGGCAGGCGCTCGACCTGATACGCTTTCTCTTCCGCGTACGGGGGGTGGGGAGCCTGCTCCGCCTTCTGCCTGAAAACGACGAGATCTCTTCCACCCTCACCGGCGGCCGCTTCCCCGGGGAGAGAAAGAGGAGGAGAGCGGGCGGATAGGGAATGAGGCCGCTGCTGCTCTATACGCGGATAGCCTGGAGGAATGTGCGGCGCAACCGGCGGCGCTCATTCATCACCATTACGGCGATTTCGTTCGGCGTCTTCTGCCTCCTTATCTTTCAGGCACTGAAGACAGGGCTCCACAGAGAGATACAGGAGAGCACGATCAGGCTCGACACCGGCTCCGCGCAGATCCATCCCGCGGGATACGCGGCGAATCTCGTCTCCCTCAGGTCGCTGCCCGGTCTGGACCGGGTGGAAGCCGTCCTCGGGAGGACGGAGGGCATTCTCTACAGCCCCCGGTTGAAAGCTCCGGTCCTGCTGCTCTCGGGACAGAGGAGCTCTGCGGTCCTCCTGGCGGGCGTCGATCCGCGGAAGGAGGCGGACGTCACCTTCATCGCGGAGCGCATCGTGAAGGGAGACTATCTTGGAGACGCAGAGGGCATTCTCGTGGGAGAAGCCCTCGCGAAGGGCATCGGAGCCGGACCGGGGGACACGCTCTCCCTCGCCGCACAGGATGCGTCGGGGAGGCCGGTTTTCGGCACCTTCACCATACGGGGGATTTACCGCACCGAGCTCCCCTCCTTCGACAGGAGCCACGTCTACTTGCCTCTCGGGAAGGCGCGCGCCTTTCTGCATGCGGAGGGCATGGTGACGGAGATAGCCGTCCTCAGCGGGACGCGCCCTGCGGGGGAGCTCGCCGCGCTGCTGCACAAGGAGCTTCCCCCAGCGGACTACCAGGTGCAGACATGGGAAGAGATAGCGCCCGACGTGAAACAGATCATCGATCTGAACAATGCGACCATGCATCTCCTGATTCTCATCGTCTTCACCATCGTCGCCCTGGGCATTGCGAATACCATGACCATGATCGTTTTCGAGAGGTTCAAGGAGTTCGGCATCCTCTCGTCCATCGGAACTCCCCCTGCCGGCGTGGTGATCATGATCCTGCTCGAATCCCTCCTCCTCGGCGCCATTGCGTCCGCCGTGGGGAGCCTCATGGGTGCCGTGGCCTGCCGCTATCTCGGCGTCCACGGCATAGACCTTTCCGCCTTTACCAGCGCAAACCAGCATATTGCAACGAGCCATATCCTGAAGGCGCGGCTCCTCTGCCGCGACCTGTTCGTGTCGAACGCCGTCACGCTGGCGACCGCCCTTCTTTCGGGCATCTATCCTGCACTGAAGGCTGCGCGGCTGAAGCCGGTGGAGACCCTGGCGCACCTGTAAGCGATGGCGCTCATCGAACTGAAGGACATACGGAAGACCTACGATGCGAAAGGGGTTCCGGCTCCTGCGCTCCGTGGGGTGAGCCTCTCCGTCGACAGGGGCGAGTTCGTCTGCATTGCGGGATCCTCGGGCTCCGGCAAGACCACCCTTCTCCATCTGATGGGCGGGCTCGATTTCCCCACGGAGGGGACGGTCTCCATCGAGGGAGAATCGACCGCCTCGATGTCCGGCACCCGGCTTGCGAGCATGCGGCTGCACCGGATCGGGTTCGTGTTTCAGGCTTTCAACCTTATCCCGGTGCTGACCGCATACGAGAATGTGGAGTACGTGCTCCTTTTGAAAGGCCTTCCTGCTGCGGAGCGGCGCACGAGGGTCACGGAGGCCCTTGCCTGTGTGGGGCTCTCCGGATTCGGGGCGAGGCGTCCCGCCGAGCTGAGCGGGGGGGCAGCAGCAGCGGGTTGCCGTGGCGAGGGCCATTGTGTCGGCCCCTCCGATCGTCATCGCCGACGAGCCCACCGCCAATCTCGATTCGGCGACAGGGGAAGAGCTTGTCGCCCTGCTCCATGCGATCAACAGGAACTCCGGCACGACTTTCGTCTTCTCCTCCCACGACCCTCTCATCATCGGGAGGGCGGACCGCGTCATTACGCTGAAGGACGGGATGGTGGCGGACGATGTGCGCCCGTCAAGGCAGGAGAAGGCCTTACGGTAGCGATTCTCCTGCCTTCCCTGTCCGCCCGCCGGGGAAGGGCTCGACGGTGCGCAGCGCCGCCTCTATACCACACCCCGGCTGTTCATAAACGCGGAGTACCTCTTGTCGATGCGCAGGATGTGGTTGATCAGCCAGTCCTTCAGGAAGTTCATCACGTCGGTATTGATGGACGCACGCCCGCTCTCGAAGTCCCTTTTCAGCTCCACGACCTTATTGACCAATGCCGCGTGCGCCTCTTTATGCACCGCCTCTTCGGGATACCCGTATTTCTGGAACAGGTCCTCCTCGACCTTGAAATGCTTCACCGCATAGTCGGCCAGCTCGCTGAGGATCCTTCCGAGAACCTCCCGCGACTTCCTCTGGCGCAGGGCGTCGTGCATCTCGTTGACGAGCCGTATGATTTCCTTATGCTGGTCGTCTATCATTCCGACATTGACGCTGTAGTTGCCGCTCCACTGGATGAACCCGCCGCCCTCCTGGCGCGCTCCCCCCTCGAGAGTGAACCCGGCGCACGAGACGCGCAGGGATTCCGCAACGCTCGACAGCAGGCTGACCTGGTTCATAACCTCTTCAGCCATCTTTTCCATATTGGTGGAGATGGAGGAGGTCCTCTCGATGTTCCGGGTCACCTCTTCCGACGCGGAGGCCTGTTCCTCCACCGCGGTGGCGATCTGGGTGATCTGGTCCTTTACCTGCTGCACCGATTCGACAATGCGGTTAAGGGAGTCTTCCACCTGCCTGATGTAGTCGGTCGCGGTCTCTACCTTGTCCGACGCCTCCTCCATGGATGCCGCGGTCTGCTTCGATTCGTTCTGCACGGCGCGGATCTTCCCGGTGATTTCGGTCGTCGCCTTGATGGTCCGCTCCGCCAGTTTCCGCACCTCGTCGGCCACCACGGCGAAGCCCCGGCCCTGCTCTCCTGCACGCGCCGCTTCGATGGCGGCGTTGAGGGCGAGAAGGCTCGTCTGGTCGGCGATGTCGTTGATCACGGTGATGATCTCCCCGATCTCCGACACTCTGCCGTTCAGGCTGCCTATCATCCCCGAGAGCTCTATCGTGGAGGTGCGGACCAGGTTGATCGTCTCGACCGCGCCCACCGCGATGCTCTTCCCGTTCTCCGCCGTGTGCATGGCATCCACCGATATGTCGGACGCCTGGGTGGCGTTCCGCGCGATGTCGGTGATCGTCTGGCTCATCTCCTCAGAGGCGGCAGCGATCTGTGCAGCCTGGATCGACTGGTTCCGCGCCCCCTCGGAGGTTTTCTGGGAGCTTTCCGTCAGCATCCCCATGGAGGAGAGCACGTCGGAGGCAGACGTGAGGATCCCGCGGAGAGTGCTCTTAAAGGCGGAGACCATATGGTTCATGTTCTCCGCAAGGACGCCCGCCTCGTCCCTGCCTTTGTATCCGATTGCGACGGTCAGGTTGCCGCCTGCCATCTGCTCGACTTTGCCGGTCAGCTCGCCGAGGGGCGAGGAGATCACCTTCCCGAGATACCAGCCGATGAAAAAGAGCAGGGCGACGAGGAGCACGATGATGATCCCGAGGACCCTCGCCTTGCTCCAGAAAGCGGCATCGATATCGTCCATGTACACTCCGCTCCCGATGATCCACTTCCAGGGGGCGAATTTCTTGACGAAGGAGATCTTGGGGTACCGCTCCGCGGTCACCCCGCCTTCGGGCAGGGGTTTTTGCCAGCGGTAGGTCACATACCCCTGGCCCTTCTCCCCGGCGGCGACTTCCACGAAGGACTGGAAGAGGTTCTTCTGTCCGTCGGTCTTGACGATCGGCCCCTCCGCGCCTTGCTGGAGGCTGGTGGCGCAGTTGAACTTCTGGTCGTCGAGCACCTTCCCGTCCAGCGCCGGGATTGTGGGATGCATCACCATCGTGGGGTAGGGCAAGGCGTCGTCATTGACCCAGAAATATTCCTTTCCTGAATAGCGGAGCGAGGCAAGGGCGGCCTTGGCAGCGGCCTTCGCCTCGTCCTCCGGGAGCTTCCCTTCCTTCGACAGGGCGTAGAAATGCTCGATCACCCCGTAGGCAGCTTCCACCACCTGCCGGGTCATCGTCTTCTTGTCTTCGAGGAGCGTCTGTTTCAGGGAGATGAGGAGCCCCGCAGCAAGGACGATCATACATGCGACGGCAACCGTGGTGCTTACGAAGAGTTTGTATTTCATCCGCAAGTTAAAAAGAATCCGCATTTCTTTCCTCCGGTATGCATTTATGGATAGTCATTATAAGCCATCTGCTATAATGAATCAATCCCATGCCTCTGCAGGGCAGGAGAAACACCATAAGGAGCGAGATGGTCATCGATACGCTTTCCGTCGGACTGCCGAAAAAGGAAGTGCTCTACGGCAGGGAGCTTACTACGGGCATCTGTAAGACGCCGGTACTCGGACTGCTGCGCCTCGGAAAAACAGGGTTCGAGGGGGACGGGGTGGGAGACCCGCGCTACCATGGAGGGCCGAACAAGGCAGTCTGCGTCTACAGCAGGGATCATTATCCCTACTGGGAAGCGGTGTTGGGGATCAGGATGCCTGCCGCCGCCTTTGGGGAGAACCTCACCGTCGCCGGCCTGCACGAGGAGGAGGTCTGCATCGGCGATATCTTCGGGCTCGGAACTGCCGTGGTGCAGGTCAGCCAGCCGCGGCAGCCCTGCAGAACCCTCGCGGCGCGCTTCGGGAGGGAGGACATGGTGCAGCTCGTGAAGGATTCGGGCCGCACCGGCTTTTATCTCCGCGTGCTGGAGGAGGGGAGCGTCGGGCAGGGGGACGCCCTGGTGCTGAGGGAGCGCGATGAGCGGGGAGTTGCCGTCTCCTTTGCCAACCATATCCGCTACCACGACAGGAGCAACTGCCCGGGCATCGGGAGGGTCCTCTCGGTACCCGCCCTCTCTGAGTCCTGGCAGCGCTTCTTTCAGGAGCTGCAGGAAAAATGCAGGGAGGGACACGGTGCATGATTCCGTGCCCCCTGCGGGCAGCCGGAGAAAACGGGCTGTGGGCGAACTTCCCCCCTGCTTTTGACCGGCGCGGCGTGTCTAGGGTGTGTCTGCAGACATACCCTAACGGGAATATGCCGGCTGTTTTAGCCTGATATACTCCCCGAGCACGAGGGAGGCCGGATAGAGGACATCCTCCTCGGTCCGGGCGTGCAGGATCAGCTTCTCGGCGAAGCGGGCATACTCGGGCTTGTTCTCCTCGCATGCCGCTTCCGCCAGCCTTTCGAGCGAGGCGACAATGGCCTCGTGTTCTTCGAGCATGCGGGGCAGCTCGGCCTTCAGCCTGCCCGTCATCTCGATCACCTTTTCGGCGCCGGGTGCGGGTTTGTCCTCGGCAAGGGCTTTCAAAGCGCCGAGGGGAGGGAGGGCGTACTCCTCCTCCTTTACAAAATGGGGATGGAGGACCTCCGCCACCGCCCGTGCCGCCTCGCCCACTTTGCCGGGCTCCTTCGTGGCTCTCACAAGTTCCTGGTGCAGCTCGTCGTGCTCCGCTTTTAAGGGAGAAGGGATCGTTATTTCCATGGTTCCTCCTTGGGGAAAGAGTTGCAACAAAACACCTCCGGCAGGCATACCTGTTTAAATGATACCGCATTTTCGGAAAGGAGTCACCGTCC
>JAXLZK010000013.1:18201-67048 GCA_046350935.1 Thermodesulfovibrionales bacterium | reverse complement strand
GATACGGTATTTTGCAAAAAAAGAGGGGAAAACGTACTATAAAGGAGGGAGTACAATGGAAGACGCAGCGTATTGCAAGGGAGCTCCTGGTGGATCACCTGGGGAGGTGCACGGTGCCGGCCGCCTCGGGTATCTCTGCGTCCTCCTAGCCGCCTTTCTGTGGGCTGCCTCGGGTTCTATATCCAAGTATCTGTTTCTTAACGGCATTTCTCCCTTTCAGCTCGTGCAGCTGCGGACCACCCTGGCCGCCGGGGCATTGCTCATCTGGCTGCTCGCCCGGAGACGGCCTCTCCTGGCGGTCAAGCGGAGGCATTTCCCCTTTTTCCTGCTTCTCGGGATCGCCCTCGCGGCAGCGCAATTCACCTATCTGTTCGCCATCAGCAAAATACAGGTGGCCGCGGCTATTCTCCTGCAGTACCAGGCCCCGGTATTGGTCGTCGCCTTTGCGGTCCTGTTTGCGGGAAGAAGGCTGACCTTCTCTACTGCGGCTGCGCTTCTGGGCGCCCTGATCGGCTGTTTTCTCATGGTGGGCGCCTACCGGCTGGAGATGATGAGCCTGAACCGGGCGGGTATCCTTTCCGGCCTGGCATCGGCCGTCACCTTTGCCCTGTATTCGGTCAAGAGCGAGCACGGGATGCGCACCTACACCCCGTGGACCGTCGTCCTTTACGCCCTCCTCTGCGCCGCGTTTGTCTGGAATACTCTGCACCCGCCGCTGGAGGCTTTCCGCCACGCCCATCAGGGTGCGGTATGGGGAGGGATCCTTTTTGTCGGCATCTTCGGCACGGTCATCCCTTTCGGGCTGTATAACGAGGGAATCCGCCGGATCCGCTCCACCCACGCAAGCATCACCGCCACTTCGGAACCGGTCATTGCCGGGGTGATCGCGTGGCTTTTCCTCGGGGAAAGGATGGAGGGCTGGCAGCTGGCGGGTGCCGGGCTGGTTGTCGCCTCCCTTCTCCTCCTCCAGATGCGGCAGGACCCCCCGGACGGGAGCGGCTAATCGCGCTTGTCGTCTCTCTCTTTGCTCTGCGCTCTTCCGCCGTCGCCCTGTCTCTTGAATTCCCTGCCGCAATGGAGGCAGTGGGCGACCGGCGCGGTCGCGGTCTCTCTTCCGGTCGCCGAAAAATCGATCTGTTCGATGTTCAGGGTCCTCATGACCCTGCAGCACCAGTCCTCTCTCCCCTCCGCCTTCTTTTCGGAGCTCCTCTTCAGCGGGCTACCGCACTGGCAGCAGTAGTTGACGCTGAATTTGACGGGGATGATCTCGTCAAAGGCGAGTTTGAGGTGCTCTTCCACCGCCCCCTCTTTCAGGAGTGTGCAGCATCCGTTCTCTTTCTTATAGTGGCCGAGCTCCGTCCACCACGCTATCGTCTTTTTGTCGACTGCCTTGTTATGCGCCATCTTCGTTTCCCTGCAGCGAACCCTTCGGTGCACTGGCGGTTGAGATTAATACGTCTGAACGCCTCTCTACTCCCCCTATTCAATAGCAGATCACCGGGGAAAAGCGGTGATTGCAATCACACTCGACGAAGGGCGCCCGTCCGCTCACGCGCCTGCAGAAGGGAAAGCTTTTGTTTTTCCCCCTTTCCTCAGTATGCGTCGGAATGAGCAGGATGCCGCACCACACAGAGAGTGAGGTCCGCGCCGCGTAGAGGATTGTACCACAAAGGAGGCGTTTTCCGGCTATCCGGCCTGCCGCCGTTCTCTGTCTCCCGGATCCCTGCCGGCGGCCTTGCAAACCGGAGGGAATGGGTATACCATACAAGCAAGGCCTCCCGCAGCGTATGCACGAGGCATCTCCCCTCAGGAGGGTACGGCAATGGATGAGAAGCTACAGAACGAGGTCATCGCCTTTTTGAAGAAGCAGCTCTATGCAAACCTGGCGACCGTCAGCGCCGACGATCCGGGCCAGCCCCATGTCGCTACCGTCGCTTACGTCAATGACGGCCTGGACCTCTATTTTGTTACGAAGAGGCAGACAAGGAAGTTCATCAACCTGGAGAAGAATTCACGGGTATCGCTCACCATCGATACTGACGAGCCGGACTGGATGCTGATCAAAGGCATCCAGATGGAGGGCGAGGCGGAGGTGGTGCGGCAGGAGGGCACTTCTTTCGCCTTCGGCCTTCTCGCCGAGAAGTACCCCCTCATCAGGAACCTCCCGCCGGACCCCGATTACCGCTTCGTCCATGTCAAGCCGAAGAGGATCTGGTACCTCGACTACCGGAAATGCTTCGGGCACCGGGAGTACCTGGAGGTATAAGGCGGAAGGGAGGCAGGGGCTATCGGGCCACCACTTCCCTGAAGGCGGCGATGAGGCGTCCGGTGACGGGACCGGGCTTCCCGTCGCCGATCGTTCTGCTGTCGATCCGGATGATCGGGATCACCTCCGCCCCCGTTCCCGTCATGAAGCACTCGTCCGCCGTATACAGATCGTACCGGGTGAGGGCGGCTTCGCGGGCCTTCACCCCGAGGGAGGACGCCAGGTCCAGTATCGTCCTCATGGTGATGCCGTCAAGGGCGCCGAAACGGGGCTCGGGAGTCAGCAGCTCGTTGTTCCGTACGATGAAGATATTGTCCGCCGTGCATTCGGCGACATAGCCCTCCCGGTTCAGCATCACCGCTTCGAGGCACCCTGCCTGACGCGCCTCGATCTTCGCCATGATGTTGTTCAGATAGTTCAGCGATTTGACCCTCGGGTCGAGAGTGTCGGAGGGCACGCGCCTCGTGGCGGCGGTGATGATCCCGATGCCTTTCTCGTAGAACTCCTCCGGATAGAGCTGTATGTCGCCCACGATGATGATGACGGACGCCTTCGGGCAGGTCGCCGGGTCGATTCCGAGCGGCCCTTCGCCCCGGGTGACGATGAGGCGGATATAGCCGTTCTCCTTCTCGTTGACCCGCACCGCGTCCAGCACCGCCTTTTCCATCTCCTCTTCGTTCAGGGGGATATCCAGGAAGAGGGTCCTTGCGCTCCGGTAGAGGCGGACAATGTGCTCTCTGAGCTTGAAGACCTTGCCGTGATAGATGCGGATACCTTCGAATACCCCATCCCCATAGAGCAGGCCGTGGTCGAAGACCGAAATTTTCGCGTCCTCCCGTGCATAGTACCGGCCGTCGATATAGATCCTCATGATTCCTCCTCGTTCCTGAATATGTCCCTCAGTTTCGCATAGCGTGCGCCGAACCGCCTGATAAGGTCGCCGTCGAAGCGCTGGACTATCTTCATGATATAAATATCGTGCTTCATATAGTCCTCGGCGAGGGCCACGAAGCCCCTGTTCATGCTCCAGGCGCCCTCCACCCTGTCGTCCTCGAAGAGGGTCCCCATCAGCACTTCCTTCGCATCGACCACCAGCACCAAGCCTCTGCCGCCCTTCTCCGCATAGAGGGTGTCCTCGATAGGATGCGGAAATACCTGTCCGGCGTCCAGTGCCGGGGCCCCGAAATGCACGGCAGCAATACGCACCTTCCTCCGCTCCGCCTCTTTCAGGAGGGATGCGAGGGCCGCGGCCTCCTCAGGCCATACGGAAAGGAGAATGGTTTCACGGGCGTCGCGGATCATCCGCGCCGCCTTGTCCATCAGGTAGCCGTAGTCGCCGATATTCCAGATATACGACATCCCCGCCTCTTTCCCGACAGAGGTAAGCTCCTGCTTGAGGCTCTTCAGCGTCGCCTCGGTCCTGCTCCGGTGGCCCTCGATGAACTCCCCCGGCTCCAGGGGTACGTATCTCTTCGTGCCCTCTTCGCCGAGGGCCGACGCCACTCCGCGCTCCAGGAGCTTTGCGAGCACCTGGTAAATTTTGGAAGAGGGGACTCCGGACGTCCGGGCAAGCTCGTAGGCGGTAGCGGGATTGTTGCCCAAAAGCGCCACATACGTGCGGGCCTCGTACTCGGAAAACCCGATCTCCATGAGGTGCAGGGTGATTTTATTGACTACCATGGTAGATACTATACTTCCCTAAGAGCGCTCCTGTCAACGGGAGCGTACCGCCGCACGCAAGCGGTAGGTTGTTCCGCCCAAAAAGGGGATATGCTACAATTGAAGTGTATGTTGCTCCGGAAACCGCCGCAGTGGATGCCCCGCCTTTTTCTATGGTACTATGAAACCTTGCCGGGAAACTCCGCCGGCACACCTCACCAGTGAGTAAAAACGGCATGCCTTCCGGCACGCCGGAAATGACCCTCAGGAGAGAAAAGAAAAGATGGGAAAGATCATCGTAACAGGGGCGGCAGGGTTTATCGGGTGGCGGACGTCGCGTCAACTGCTCGACGCGGGCAGACAGGTGATCGGCATCGATAACATGAACGACTATTACGACGTGGCCCTGAAGGAGCACCGGCGCGACGCCTTAATGCAGCACGGGAGCTTCTCCTTCCACCGCCTCGACATTGAGGACCGGGACGCGCTGGACGCCCTGTTCAGCGGGAGCGGCGTCGAGGCGGTCATCAATCTCGCCGCCCGGGCCGGGGTGCGGTACAGCCTCGAAAACCCCCATGTCTATATGAGCACCAATGCGCAGGGAACCCTGAACCTCCTGGAGATGATGCGGAAATACGGTGTGAAGAAGATGGTCCTCGCCTCCACCTCCTCCCTCTACGCGGGGCAGAAGATGCCCTTCACGGAGGACCTTCCGGTGAACACGCCCATCTCGCCCTATGCCGCATCGAAGAAGGCGGCGGAGGTGATGGCGTATTCCTACCATTTCCTTTTCGGTCTCGACATCTCGGTGCTGCGGTACTTTACCGTGTACGGACCCGCGGGAAGACCCGATATGAGCATCTTCCGGTTCATCAAGTGGATCGACGAGGGGACGCCCATCGAGCTCTTCGGCGACGGCTCCCAGAGCAGGGACTTCACCTATATCGACGACATCGCTTCAGGCACCATAAAGGCGCTGAAGGAAGTGGGATACGAGATCATCAACCTCGGCGGGGGGAGAGAGCCGCGTTCGCTGCAGTATGTCATCGCCACGCTGGAGGAGTATCTGGGGAAGAAGGCTTCCCTCCACCATAAACCGTTCCACAAGGCCGATATGACCGAAACGAGCGCCGACATCTCCAAAGCGGCCCGGCTCCTCGGCTGGAAGCCCGAAACAGGGCTCGAAGAGGGCCTGCGCAACGCGGTGGAGTGGTACCGGGCGAACAGGGACTGGCTCAGGAACGTAAGGCTGTAATTCCCGGGGAGACGAACAGCGATGAGAATTGCAATTGTGGGGACTGGATATGTGGGGCTTGTCACCGGGACCTGTATGGCCCAGATGGGGAACACGGTCGTCTGCGTCGATGTGGACGGCGACAAGATAGAGAAGCTGAAGAAGGGCATAATCCCGATCTACGAGCCCGGGCTCGAGATGATGGTCCTCGAGAATTTCAGGCTCGGCACCCTGCGGTTTACTACTGATATCAGAGAGGCCCTCGATGCCGGCGAGATCTGCTGCATCGCGGTGGGCACGCCCATGGGGGAGGACGGGAGCGCCGACCTGCAGTATGTCCTCCAGGTGGCGCAGGACATCGGCAGGAATATGGAGCATCACCTTATCGTGGTGGACAAGTCCACCGTGCCGGTGGGCACCGCGGAAAAAGTGCGGGAGACGATACAGGGGGAGCTGGACAGGCGGGGAGTGCGGATCCCCTTCGACGTCGTCTCGAACCCGGAGTTCCTGAAAGAGGGCGCCGCCATCGAGGACTTCATGCGGCCCGACAGGGTGGTGGTCGGAGCGGACAACCCGAAGGCCATGGAGAAGATCAGGGAGCTCTATGCGCCCTTCACCCGGAGCCACGAGCGGTTCATCGCCATGGATATACGGAGCGCGGAGATGACGAAGTATGCGGCGAACGCCCTCCTCGCGGCGAAGATCTCCTTCATGAACGAGATCGCGAATATCTGCGAGAGGGTGGGGGCCGATGTCAACAAGGTGCGGGTCGGCCTCGGCAGCGACAGCAGGATCGGGTACAGCTTCATTTATCCGGGCTGCGGCTATGGAGGGAGCTGCTTTCCCAAGGATGTGCGGGCATTGGAGAGGCTGGCGCTCGAAAGCGGGTATGCGCCGCGCATCCTCCGGGCGGTGCAGGAAGTGAACGAGGACCAGAAGCAGGTGCTGGCGGACAAGGTGGTGGCGCGGTTCGGAGAGGACCTGAGCACGTATACCTTCGCGGTGTGGGGGCTCTCCTTCAAGCCGGAAACCGACGACACCCGGGAGGCGTCGAGCATCGTCGTCATCGGCGAGCTCGCCCGCCGCGGGGCGCGGATCAGGGCCTATGATCCGAAGGCCATGGAGATCGCGCAGAGCTACTACCTGAAGGACTTCCGGAACATCGAGTATGCAGGCTCCAAGTACGGCGCCCTCGATGGCGCGGACGCCCTGCTGCTGATCACGGAATGGAAGGAGTTCCGGAGCCCCGACTTCGAGGAGATGATGCGGAGATTGAAAAACAGGATTATCTTCGACGGGAGGAACCAGTATAATAAAGAGAAGCTCTGCGAGATGGGTTTTGAATACTACCAGATAGGAGTGGCATGCTGATGAGCAAGCGGATACTGGTCACCGGGGGAGCGGGCTTCCTCGGCTCGCATCTCTGCGAGAGGCTCCTGGGCGAGGGCCACGAGGTGCTGTGCGTGGACAATTTCTACACGGGGTGCAGGGCGAACGTCGCCCATCTCATCGGGAACCCCTATTTCGAGGTCATGCGCCACGACATCTGCTTCCCCCTCTACGTGGAAGTGGACGAAATCTACAATCTCGCCTGCCCCGCTTCTCCCATCCATTACCAGTTCGATCCGGTGCAGACCACCAAGACCTCCGTCCACGGGGGGATCAATATGCTGGGGCTGGCGAAGCGCGTAAAGGCGAAGATCCTCCAGGCTTCCACCAGCGAAGTATACGGGGACCCCAAGGTCCATCCCCAGGATGAGCGCTACTGGGGCAATGTCAACCCCATCGGTCCGCGCTCCTGCTACGACGAGGGGAAGAGGTGCGCGGAGACCCTCTTCTTCGACTACCACCGCCAGCACAAGCTGAAGATCAAGGTGGCGAGGATCTTCAACACCTACGGACCCCGGATGCACCCCAACGACGGGCGCGTGGTGAGCAACTTCATCGTGCAGGCGCTGCGGGGGGAGGACATCACGGTTTACGGCGACGGGAAGCAGACGCGGAGCTTCTGCTACGTGGACGACCTGATCGACGGGCTGATACGGCTGATGAACAGCCCGGACGACTTCACGGGGCCGGTGAACCTGGGCAACCCCGTGGAGTTCTCCATTCTCGAACTCGCCGACCAGGTGATCGGGCTGACCGGGTCGCGGTCCCGGATCATTTTCAGGCCGCTTCCCACGGACGATCCCCTGCAGAGGAAGCCCGATGCCTCCCTTGCGCGGGACATGCTGGACTGGGGGGCCTCGACCCCGCTGGAAGAGGGGTTGCGGAGGACCATCGCGTATTTTCAGAGTGTGTAGCCCCCCGGTCTGCTGGGGAGGAACAGGGCGGTGGCCCTCATAACGGCGGGGAGATGAGGAACTACGAAAACTACAGGGATCTGATCATTGTCCTGACGCAGAAGGAGATGAAGGTGCGCTACAAGAGCAGCATCTTCGGCTACTTCTGGTCGGTCGGGCATCCGCTCGCCCTCGCCTTCGTCTACTTCATCGCCTTCAAGGTGATCATGAAGATTCAGATGGAGGACTACTCCCTCTTCCTCATCGCCGGGCTCTTCCCCTGGCAGTGGTTCGCCACTTCGGTGAACGCCTCGCCGGTGGTCTTTCTCGGGAATGCGTCCATCATCAAGAAGGTGAATTTTCCCCGGAGCATCATTCCCCTTACCACGGTGCTCCAGGACATGCTCCACTTCCTTCTCTCCATTCCCGTCATCGTCCTCTTTCTCTTCATGTACCACAAGACACCCTCTCTCTCGTGGCTTTACGGGATTCCGCTCCTCCTGGCCCTGCAGCTGCTCCTGACGTACGGGGTCGCCCTCGCGGTCTCGTCCGTGAGCCTCTTTTTCAGGGACTTCGAGCGGCTGATCAATATCTTCATCACCCTCCTGTTCTACTTTACTCCCATCTTCTACCACGAAACCATGGTGCCGAAAGAGTACCATCACCTACTCTACGCCAACCCTCTCGCCCCCCTCATGATAAGTTGGCGCGAGCTCTTCCTTACGGGGAAGATCGATGCGTCATCGCTGCTGGCGACCTTTTTTTATGGGGTGATCGCCTTTGTGGGGGGATACCTCGTGTACAGGAAGCTCTCGTGGAAGTTCGCAGAGGTGCTGTGAAAGAGCGGGCTATCGTATTCGAGGGAGTGCACAAGAGCTACCCTCTCTATTACCACATCACCGGGGGGGTCAAGAACTTTCTTTTCAATTTCCCCAAGTCGATCACGCAATTCCTCAATACGCGCTACGATGTCCTGAAGGGCGTATCCTTCGAGGTGCTCAAAGGAGAGACCTTCGGGATTATCGGCAAGAACGGAGCGGGCAAGAGCACCACTCTCGGGCTGATCGCGGGGGTGCTGAAGCCGTCCGCGGGCGCCGTGACCGTGCAAGGGAGGGTCTCCCCTCTCCTGGAGTTGGGCGCCGGGTTCAATCCCGAGCTGACGGGCCGCGAAAATATCGTGCTGAACGGCGTCCTGATGGGGCTCACCCGGGCGGAGGTGGTGCGGAGGGTCGGCGAGATTGTAGAGTTTTCCGAGCTGGGCAACTTCATCGACCAGCCTATCCGGATGTATTCTTCGGGCATGCTCGCGCGGCTCGGTTTTTCCGTGGTGGCGCTCCTCAACCCGGAGGTCCTGCTTATCGACGAGGTGCTGGCGGTGGGTGACGCCGACTTCCAGAGGAAGTGCCTCTCCAAGATGATGCAGTTCAAGAAGAACGGCGTCACCATGATCTTCGTTTCCCATTCCCTGAAGGACGTCGAGGAGATCTGCGACCGGGCGGTCTGGATCGACAACCAGCGCATACGGATGCTGGGGCCTGCAAGAGAAGTGGTGAACGGCTACAAGAGAGCGTTATAGGGCACTGAAGAAGTTTTTCGCTGTCATTGCGAACGGAGCGAAGCAATCTCCCTTTGGAGAATTCACCAGCTCAGAGATTGCTTCGTCGCAAAAAAGCTCCTCGCAATGACATTCCGAGAGTTTTCATCACCTTGCCAGGGTGTGCATGCACACCCTGGCAAGCCTGGTCCTCCCCCCTCCTTATCTTTGCCTTTCCCTCTTCCTTCCCTTGTCTTCTTCCGCCTCTCTCTTTGCCCCGATCGGATTGTATTTTCAGAGAAGCTATGGTAGGCTTTGATTTATTTCAAAGGGGAGTGGCATAATAGAGCGCTTTAAAAATGTGCATGAAATAAAGGAATTACCGCATAGTGAGCATCAAAATTCGTTGAGGTGAGAGCAATGAAGAAAAGGATACGGAACGGGAGCGGGTTTACCCTTATCGAGATATTGATCGTGGTGATGATCATCGGCCTGATCGCTTCCCTCGTGGCGCCCAATCTCCTCGGCAAGTTCGAGAGGTCGAAGGAGGAGATCTCGAAGGCCCAGGTCGAAATGCTCTCCTCAGGCGTCTCCTCTTTTGTCCTCGATGCCGGGAGATGTCCGAAGGAACTGTCCGAGCTGCTCTCCTCCACCGACCCGAAATGGAGGGGGCCGTACCTTTCGAAACAGGAGGTCCCCAAGGACGCATGGGGACGGGATTACCAGTACAAGTGCCCCGGCGAGCACGGGCCCTTCGATCTGTACTCCCTCGGCCCCAACGGGAAGATCGATGAAAAAATCATAAAGAACTGGTAGCGATGCTTTTAGGCGAGATCCTGACATCCCTCTTCGGCATCAGGCAGGAGGAGATCGAGAGGGCCCTGGCGGTCCAGAAGCAGGTCGGCGGATACGTGGGGCAGATCCTTATCCAGCAGGGCGTCATCACCGAAACCCAGCTCGTCCAGGCGCTGGCTGACCAGTTGAAAATCCCCCTCTACCGGCCGGACGACCACGCCGCGGACCGCGAGAGCGTGGCCGCTTCCCTTTCCCAGGAGCTGGACCTGGACTTCATGGTGCGGAACCACTTCATCCCCATCGGGTTCGACCGGGAGAAAGGCGTCATCATCTTCGCCACCAGCGATCCGCTGAACAACTCCGTCGAGGAGTACGTGATCCGGAGCTCTGGCTACTCCGTCGCCCTTCTCCTCGCCACTGAGCAGGCGATCAAGGAACTCTCGAAGACCTATGCCGGGGAGCGGGACGGCACCTTCGTCTCCCTCCAGGTGGAGGATTCGCCCGAAAGGCTGAAGGAAATGGCCTTCGAGGCCCCGGTCATCAAGTTCCTGAACACGCTGCTGAGCAGGGCGGTGGAGCTCAGGACAACGGATATCCATATCGAGCCGGTGGGCGCCGCCTACCGGATACGCTTTAGAATAGATGGCATCCTCCACGACATCGAATCCCTCGACGAGGCGTTTTATCTCGCGACGGTTTCCCGTATCAAGCTGCTCTCGGGCCTCGACATCGCGGAGAAGAGGCTGCCCCAGGACGGGAAGTTCAGCACCAAGATCGCCTCTGTCTTCCTCGACATCCGGGTCTCCTCCATTCCCATGGTAAAGGGCGAGAGTGTCGTCCTGAGGCTCCTCTACCGGGAAAGGCTCACCTTCGACATCATGCAGCTGGGAATCGAGCAGGACCACGCGAAGACGGTGATCGACCTCATCGCGCGGCCCTACGGCATTCTCCTGGTAACCGGCCCCACCGGATCGGGAAAGACCACCTCCCTTTATTCCATGCTTACCCGGCTGAACAACACGGACCGGAAGATCATCACCGTGGAGGACCCGGTGGAGTACCAGATCGAGGGGATCAACCAGATCCAGGTGAAGACCGATATCGGGCTGACCTTCGCCTCCGCCCTCCGGTCGATCCTCCGGCACGACCCCGATGTCATCATGGTGGGCGAAATCAGGGACAGGGAGACGGCGGAGATCTCGATCCACTCCGCGCTCACGGGACACCTGGTCCTCTCCACTCTCCACACCAACGATTCTCCCGGCAGCCTCTTCCGCCTCATGGAGATGGGGCTCGAAGATTATCTCCTCAACGCATCCGTCATCGGCGTGATCGCCCAGCGCATCATCCGGAAGAACTGCGCCCGGTGCAGCGGGGAGCATTCCCTGTCCGAAGAGGTGTTGAAGGAATACGGCTTGCGGGAACTGTATGCCGCGCACCGCCACCTGCTGAACGGCGGGCCGGCGTTCAGGAGAGGCGCGGGTTGCCCTGCCTGCGCCGGGACGGGATACAAGGGCCGGATGTCCATCTTCGAGTGCTTCGAGTACACCGACGACCTCAAGGAGACCTTTCTCCGGACCCGGTCCCTCGAAGCGTTGCGGCTGCAGCTCCGGGAGCGGCACGCTTTCCGGACCCTCCGGGAAGACGGCATGCTGAAGGTGCTGAAGGGCCTCACGACCGTGGAAGAGATACTGAGGGTGAGCTGATGGATTTCGACTACCGGTGCCTGGACCCCGCAGGAAGAAACATCACGGGAACGGTGGCGGCCGAAGGGGTTGCGGAGGCCCGGGCTGTTCTGAAGGAGAGGGACCTCACCGTGGTGGAGCTCAGGGCGAAGGCGGCGCGGCCCGTGAAGAAGCGCTCCTTCAGAAAGGGCGTGAAGGATGCCGACCTGTACAACCTGTTCCGCGAGATGAGCATCCTCCTCAAGTCGGGGATCAAGATCGACAGGGCACTCGAAATCATCAACAGCTCCCTCTCCTCCCCTGCGCTGAAAGAGAACCTTTCCGGAATCCTCAAGGACGTGCGGGCGGGGAAGACCATCGCCCAGGCCTTTGCCGATACCGGGCGCTTCAGCCTGCTCACCACCACCATGCTCCGTGCGGGGGAGAGCGTGGGGGACATCCGGTCGGCTTTCGAGAATATCGCCGAATACCTGCGGTTCCAGATCCAGTTCAAGGGAGAGATCAAGAACGCCCTCACCTATCCCACCTTCCTTATCGGGGCGAGCCTCCTCACCGTCTTTGTCATTTTCAAATTCATCATTCCGCGCTTCTTCAGCATTTTCGGGAAGAACGAGGCCACCCTCCCCCTGGCGGCGAAGATCCTCTATACCATCGGCAACTTCCTCAGCCTCACGAATATGTATTTCCTCCTTCTCTCCGTTGTGCTCGTCTTTGTCATGGCGAAAGTGGTGAATACGCGAAGGCTTTTAGCGAAGGCATACTCGTACCTCATCTTTCTTCCCCTCGTCGGCAGGCTGATCCTCTACCTCGAACTTTCGCGCTTCTCCTATTCCATGTACTCCATGCTCAACAGCGGCATTGCCTTCATCACTGCGCTGAAGCTGTCTACCGGGGTCATCATGGACCGGCGGATACGCGAGGCCGTCGAGCCGGCCGTCGATCAGATAAAGGAGGGGAAGGGCATTGCCGACGTCTTCTCCCGGATCAGGCTCCTGCCGGAGATTGTGCCCAATATGCTCAGGGTGGGAGAGGAGAGCGGAAACCTGAAGGAGATCTTCTTCGAGATCCACCATGTCTTCGACGAACGATTCAGGAACACGACCAAGAGAGTGCTCGCCCTGGTGGAACCTATCGTGATTACGTTCACCGGGATCATCGTGGGCTTCATCGTCATCTCCCTCATCCTGACGGTGATGAGCGCGGGGAACATAAAGCTGTGAACAGGAAAGGCTTCACCCTCATCGAGCTGCTGCTGGTGGTCACCCTTATCGGCATGCTCTTCGCCGTGAGTCTCCCTGTCTCCTACTCCATGTACCAGCGGTACCAGGCCTCCCTGAAGGCGGAGAAGGTCCTTACCTTCGTCTCCTCCCTGCGCATGGAGTCCTTCCTCTACGGGCAGGAGAGGCTCATCCAGGCACGGGACGGAAGGGTCCTTGTCGACGGGAGCGAGGTGGACGGGTTCGGGGATGTCTTTGTCCAGATCGCCTCTCCCATCAAATTCTACCGGACCGGCACCACCTCGGGCGGCGAAATCAAGATCTACGCTGACAACTCTACCTTCCTGGTCATCGTGCAGGCGCCCCTGGGAGGCCTTACCCTGAAGGCCGCATAGCGGCGGCAGTGAAGGAGGGAGGGGTGAGGACGCCGGGGGAGGGGAAATTGTCCATGCGAGGGACCGGGCGGGCGGCCAGACCGCCGGATAGAGGGGTGACGGGAAACGAGAAAGGGTTCCTGATCCTGGAGGTGCTGATCGCGGGCTTGATCCTGACCGCAAGCATCGCCGCCACCATGTACCTTTTCAAGATGGGATTCGAGCATCTTGCACGGGCGAACGACTCCAATGTCCTCTCCTCGAAGCTTTCGAGCGCGGCCATCCTGCTCCGGTCCCTCGATCTCGGCAGAAAGGAGGGGACGGAGGATCTGGGCGACGGGGTGACCTTGCGGTGGGAGGCGAAGCTCGTCGAAAAGAGCAGGCCCGTCTACGATACCCCGGAGGGGAGCGTGCAGTCCCCCTACGAGGTGTTCCTCTACCGGGTGAGCCTGCGGCTCGATTTCAGGAAGCTGAACAGGGAGTATGAGATGGATGTTTTCAGGAGCGTCAAAACGGATGTGTCCACTACCGAAGTATTTTAGCAGGCTGCTGAAAAACGGCTGTAGTGTCATTGCGAGGAGCAGTTTCTGCGACGAAGCAATCTCAACCGGTCGATTTCATCAGAGACGAGATTGCTTCTCTCCGCTCGCAATGACAGGAAAACGATTCTTTCAGCACTCTGTTAGGTGTAGTAGAAATGTCGTGCGTATACGGCCTCAAGGCTATACCCTCCTCGAGGTGCTGGTGGCGATGGCGATCTTCAGCTCCATGGTGATGCTTGCGACCATGGCCCTCAACCAGGGACTGAAGCAGTATCACGGCCTGATGGAGAAGGGGATCAATTTCTGGGACAGGGCGAAGGGCCTCTGGATGGACGGCAGCTTCGGCTCCCTGCTCGACTACTACGTGCGGAAGGAGAACGGAGACTGGTTCCCCTATTTTTACGGCAGCCAGGAGAGGGTCTCCTATGTGTCCCTGTCGCCCCTCGCCGGGGACATGCCCGTCGCCGTCTGGATCGTGAAGGAGAGGAGGGGGGCCGGAAAGTACGCCGTGGTGTACTATGAGCTCCCTGTCTATACGAAGAGCCTCAAGGACCTGGAGAGAGACTTCCTTCTCGGCGACTACCGGAAGGGAAACTCCCTCGTGCTGCTCGATGACGTGGAGAAGGTGGAGCTGGACTTTTACGGGTACGACACCCCTGAGCAGAAGAGCGGATGGTTCCGTGATTTCGACGCGGGGAAGAAGCTCTCGCTTCCCTCGCTCGTGAAGCTGACCTATACAGGTGAGCAGGGGAAGCAGACGCTGCACTTCGGGATCAACACCAACTCCCGCAGAAAGGGAGGGTATAATGAAGTCTATTGAGAGTTCCCGGGGCTCCGCCACCCTCCTGTCCCTGCTCCTCGCCGCGGTCGTCGTGACGGTGGGGATCGGCTTCAACTGGCTCGTGAAGGAGCACCTCAGGGCGGCGGAAGGCCTGAAGACCAAGTCGGAGGCGATGCTCAGGGCCGTCTCCGTCTATGACCGGCTGATGTATTCGATCCTCTCGGGGAAGACCACCGCGCGCGAGGTGGTCCTCACGTCAGGGGAAAGAGTGCTCGGCGTCAAAAGCATCCCGCTGAACAACACGACGGTGAAAGTGGACGACGACGTAGAGGTAAAGATACAGGACAGCAACGGCATGGTCTCCCTCTCGAGTCCCAACACGTCCGCCCTCCGGCGGCTGCTGCGCAACGTCAGGCCGGGAGAGGACAAGACGGAGGTGATCATCAACAGCTTCCTCGACTGGATCGATCAGGACACCCTCGTACGGGTGAACGGGGCGGAGGAAGCATACTACCACGCGGAGGGGAAGCCCTATGCTCCGAGAAATTATCCTTTACAGTACAAGGAGGAATTTGCTTTCATAAGGGGCATGGACGAGGAGCTGTACCGGAAGGCGGCGCCCTATCTTACCCTGCTGCCCAGTTCGGGCTTCAATCCGAACACCGCCCGGGACGAAGTCCTTACGGCGTATCTCGACCTCGGCCCGGAAGCCCTTGCCGCACTGAAGGCGTATATGGCGCAGAAGCCTCTCACCTCTGCTACGGAGCTCTTCACCGTCGCCGGGAGGACCATCGAGGGGACGGGGGAGGGCTCCGACTTCCAGCCCTCCCGCTTCTGGGAGGTCACTATCGAGGTGGGGAAGCCGAAGCCGGTCTACTCCCTGCGGGCGGGGATCGACGTGCGGCAGGGCCTCAATCAGCCGTACAGCGTTGTGTATTGGGGGAGGGAGTAGAAAAGGGCAAACGTATCGAAAGAGCGATTCCGGGGAAAACGACAAGATTGCTTCAGGGTACGACTCTTCGCAATGACAAAGACAGAAGACAGGGAGAGAGACTCTCTCCCCCTGTCATTGCGGGCCCTTTTTCTTTTGTCATTGCGAGCGCAGCGAAGCAATCTCAATGAAATAACCACTGAGCAGATATTTTGATGCATTTGCCTTGGAGAGTAGAAAAGATGCGGTGCAAAACAGAGGGAGAGCAGGAAAAAGAGCATGCTTGCGGGATACTGGCATAAAGAGGGATTCGAGATATACCGGCTGAAGGAAGGAGGGCCCGAGAAGCTCGCCTCCGGAGAGCCGGAGCGGATGAAACCGGTCAGGGCGTTGGGCAAAAAGGTGCTCATCGTGGGGAGGGACCTCCTTCTCCATACCCGGAAAAGGTTCCCTCCCGCATCGGAAGCCGACATCAGGAAAGCGGTGCGGATGGAGGCCGGGGAGCTGTTCCCCCTCCGGAATCCTGCTCACTCCATCAGCATCTTCGAGCGGACCGAAACCTACACGACGGTCGACATATGGGCCTGGGACGCCGCGGAAGGAGAAAAACTGCGGCGGATATTCCCGTATACCCATATCCTCCCCGAAGACAGGGCTTTTACCGCTGACGAGCCGGAGATCACCGCCATGTGCGGCAAGGAGAGTTCCTGGCTCCTCGCCTATGGGAAGAACGGCTTCCTCGGGGGCTCCACCTTCCGGGGCGACCTCGGCGGAAGGCATATCGAGGTCCTGACCAAGGGGATCAGCAGGCATGCGGGAGGGATCAAAAGAGTGCGCCTCTTCGGTGCTGGGGCGGTGCCGCGGGACCTGCAGGGCGGCCCCTTCGAAGTGGTGAGGGGCGGGACGAAGGGATATCCCGTCTCCCTCGACTTTCTGCCCCGCCTGCAGCTCAAGCCGTTCAGGGTCAGGACCGAACAGGAGACGGCGCTGCCGTATCTCGGCCTCGCCGCGCGGGCAGTGCTCTCCCTTCTCCTGGCGTACGGGCTCTTCCTCTTCTTTTCGGGCAGAAACTATGATGCGGCGGCCAGGGAAGTGAAGGAGAAGATCGGCAGACTCGCGGCGGGCATGATCGTCCAGGGAGCAGGCCAGGGGACAGGCCCGGGGATAGGAAAGACAAACGAGGACGATGCGGACGCGCTTGCGGAACTGAAAGAAAAGAGGAAGGCGGGCACTTCCCCGCTCCGGGTCATGGATATGCTGGCGGCGCGCCTCCCCGAACAGAGCGTCGTGTCGCGGATGCTCCTGAACGAGAACCTCCTGGAGCTGACCCTGACGACCAAGGACCCCATTGCCGTGATCAAGGCGCTGGGCGGCACGGAAGGGGTAAAAGCGGTGAAGCTGAAGGGGGCCCCCGCCAGGGACCAGAAAGGGATATACACCTGTGCGTTGACGCTGGAGCTGCGATGAACAGGGAAAAAGTCAAAATAGCCGGTTTCTATCTGCTGGCGGTGCTGCTTTTGGTGCGGTTCGTTATCGTCCCGTACCGGCATGCCCTGGAAGAAAAGAGAATACTCCTCAGGGAATACAGGGAGACCTACCTGATGCGGGCGGCTGCCTACGAGAGGTTCAGAGAGGAGGAGAAGGCGCGGAGTGAAAGGAACAGCGCCGCGGAGAGCTCCCTCCTGAAGTCTGTATTCCCGAAGGCGGAACCGTACGCCTCCCTCCAGGCGGAGCTCGTCAGGGAGATCACGGCCCAGGCGGAGAAAGAGGGGCTGACCGTGCTGAACTTCGAGTTCCCCGACCCTGTCTTTTTCAAGACGATCAGCGAGGTGACGGTGGTGCTCCGGCTGAAGGGGGAGCAGAAGGGGGTGGTGGCCCTGCTCAGCGGGATGGAAAAAGCCGACGGCACATATATTGTAAAGAGGTTCGAGAACGCCCGGAGCGGCCAGGATACCCTCTGCAGCCTGACGGTCTCCGCCTTCAGGAGGGAGAAATGAAGAAGGCGGCCCTCTTTATCAGGAAGTATGCGCTCGATGCGGGCTTCCTTGTCGTGTGCTTTGCGGCGGCCCTTTCCCTCGCTGAAAAGCCGAAGGCGGACTATCGGCCTGATGCGCGGGAGGTGCGGAAGGACATGCAGAGAACCGCTCTCTCTGCTTCCGCGGGTGGACAGCAGGGGGGGCGGGAGCCCCGGACGCAGGAGAAAGCGCAGGCAAAAGCGCAGGCCGCTCCGCTCCCGAATGCGTACAAGAGCCTGACGGCGCGCAACATTTTCGACCCGGAGGGGCGCTACGAGAAACCGAAGGAGTTGAAGGCCCTTCCTGAAAACCCGTATAATCTCATTGCCGTTTTTCAGGGCAAGGAGACGAGGGCGGTCGTGCGGGAATACACCGGCGCCTTGGTCTCCCTGAAGGTGGGCGACAAGATGGCCGATGGTTTCGTCGTGTCCGGCATCGACCGTCTGCAGGTCACTGCGAAAAAGGGCAAAGAGAAAAAAGTGTATAAGATATTCGACGTGAAGCAGAACGAGCAGAAGAAACAATAAGGGGAGAGAAATGTCCAGTGTTGTAAAGAGTCTCATGGCCGTACTGATCTGCATCGCGCTCTTCGGGTGCGCCTCGACGAAGGGAGCGCGCTCCGGAGCGGTGCAGGGGGAGGCGGGTGCGCAGCCTGCAGCCGCGGAACCTGCGGGGACCGCCGGGCCGAACAAGAGCGGAGCCCTCCTCCCCGCCGAGGAGCCGAAACCCGTGCATCAGGTGGACGAGCTGCAGCTCCCCGTGTTTGCAAAACCCGCTCCGCAGAAGAGTCTCCCGAAGAAGATCGAGAAGGAGCCCATCGATCCGCAGCGCCTCGTTCATGCGGAAGGTCCTGTCCTCGTCAATGCAGAGGCGATGCCCCTGGCCGATTTCGTCATCTACGCGCTGGGCGATATCCTCAAGGTCACCTTCTTCATCGACGAGCAGGTCAAGAATATGAAGAACCCTGTCACCCTGAGGATGACCCGGGAGATGCCCGCGGACAAGGTAGTCGAGATCATCATCGGCTTCCTGGAGAAGCAGGACCTCACCGTGGAGGAGCGGGGAGGGGCGCTGTACATAACAAAGGCGAAGCCGCAGCCCCCGAAACCCCCCGTGGATATCCGGATCGGGCGCACCGTCCCGGACAGCCCTGCGGAGATTCTTCAGGTAATTCCTCTGAAATATATCAAGTTTAACGAACTCGAATACATTGTCAGGACTGTCTATAAGAACAATGCGGGCGTATGGCAGAGCTTCAAGGACAATACCCTTCTCGTTTCGGGCCCCGCCTCCTCCGTGCGCGAGGTGGCGGAGATCGCGGAGCTGTTCGATGTCCCGTACATCGTCGACAAGAAGGTCGTGATGCTCAAGCTGGTCTACTGGCAGCCTGAGGAGTTCATCAAACAGATTTCCGCTATCCTCCAGGGGCTTAACTTTCCCACTCCCACCTCTATCAAGGATCCGGGAGTCGTCTTCATGCCGATCAAGTTCCTGAATACGGTGCTCGTGATCGCTCCCGATGAAGAATCCATGAAATATGTCGTCGATTGGTACCGGAAGCTCGATACCGACGAGTCGGCGGGCGCGAGCGAGAAGGCGTTCACCTATTCGCCGCGCTTCTCGAAGGCGTCGGACCTGGTCGAGTCGCTGGGCCGCCTGTACGGGATCACGCTCCCCGCCTCCGGGCCGCTCCCCTCTTCCGCTTCGGCGCCCCCGCCCTCCATCCCCGCCCCCCCTGCAAAACCGTCCTCATCAGGGCAGCAGACAACGGCTTCTCTTGCGGTGGGGGGGCTGCGGCTCGCTGCCGACGATAAGAGGAATGTGATCCTGATTCGCGCCACCCCCTCCGAGTACCGCTCCAAAGCTCGACATGGTCCCCAAGCAGGTGCTGATCGAGACCACCATCGCCGAGCTCACCCTGAAGGACGACCTCAACTACGGCCTCGAGTGGTACCTGAAAAACAAGATGCTGAGCGGTGACTATGTCCTCCAGACGCTCGGCCAGCTCGGCCTCACCTCCACGGGACTGACCTACCAGTTCACCTCCAGCTCGGAGAAGGTCCAGGTGCTCCTGAATGCCTTTGCCCAGGAGAACAAGGTCAACGTCATATCGAGCCCGCGTCTTATGGTGCTCGACAACGAGGAGTCGAGCATCCAGATCGGCTCGGATATCCCTGTCATCACCGGCGAGACGAAGTCCACTTCTGCGGACCAGCAGACGACGGTCACGACGCAGAGCGTCCAGTACCGGAGCACCGGTCTGATCCTGTCCGTGCGGCCCACCATCAACACCGAGGGGATCCTCACCCTTACCATCGTGCTTGAGTCGAGCGAGGCCCAGTCGAATACCTTGTCCGACGTGAGCTCGCCTCTCATCCTTACCAGGAAGCTGAAAACAATGGTGGTGGCGAGCACCGGTCAGGCCATTGTTCTTGGGGGCCTGATTTCCGACAATATCAGCAATACGGATACCAAGGTCCCCCTCATCGGGGACATTCCCCTGCTCGGCAACCTCTTCAAGAACACCTCGAAGAGCAAGACGAAGACCGAGCTGATCATCCTTCTTACCCCCCGCATCCTCACGAATATGGGCGACGCCGTCCGGGTGACCGACGAGCTCAAACGGGAGATACAGTGGTTCAAATAATGGGTATCCCCCTGGGATTGCTTCGCTCCGCTCGCAATGACAGAAGAAGAGAGCTTTTCGTGTCCTGTCATTGCGAAGGGTCGTATCCTGAAGCAATCTTGTTATTTTCCCTTGCAGTGTCTTTTTGGTGCAATTCCCTGCCCATATAGTACAAAGTAGTAGGCATTGAACTTGCTTTATTGTATAATTACTGAAGGTAAGTAGCTCTTTGAGAACGTGCAACGTGGTGTAAATCAAGGCAACGCGGGGCATCACCGCAAAAGGGTTTGTGGTGTTTTTGCCACATGAGTGTGTTTTTTTCGACAGGGGAGGTGCAGACGCAATGTCCTGTTTTTTGCGTGCTCTCCATAGCCGCCGCTGACAGTGCGGCAGGGCCAGGGAAAAGGGCTTTACAACAGGGGAAGAAGAACTACAGGGGAAGAAGAACTTGACATTCACTTTTAATTTATATAATATAGTGACCAACTTACCCCTTCCGGAGAGAAGTGTACTATTATTTTTTACAGGGGGGGATGGTTTATATAATTGAGTCGGTGACTCAATGAAGAGAACTGATACAAAACCAGAGAATCAGGAGGTGATGGCAAGGGCGAGAGTCAGCAAGAATGGGGCAGTGCGCAGTCTATTTTTTTATCAGGATTCATACGTCGTGAAAAGGCTCGCAGGCATCAGCCTGCAGTAAAAAAGGAGGAGAAGAAATGAGTAAGTATCTAAAGGTTTCGTTGTTGGCGATGCTTGCGATAGCGATGATCGCCGGCGCCGCCTTTGCTGGAACCACCAGCGTCAATCATCTCACTGCCGCCGTCAACTATACGGCCGCTACCGAGGCGATGGGCGCTGCGCGGAATATCACCATCGTCGGGAGCGGAAACACTACCGCTGTTCTGGCATCCACACAGTGGCCCGCAGCATATGTTATGGGTCAGAACCTCACTTCGGGCAACTTGGTTACCGTGAGCATGAGCGGAGCTGCGTTCCCGGGAAGCACTGTGTATCTGTGCGCTGAGAACAACACCTCAGCTAATGGAGCGATCGCCATTGCTTTTGCTACCCCTTCCGCCAATTCGACTTCGCAGGTCTTCCAGCTTGGTAGCTTTGATGCTTCTGCGAATGTGGCCGGAGGAAATTTTATCTGGGTTACGAGTTCTTCAGATTGTACTGCTGCCGGTGCTCATAATTTCCCTGTGCAGCTGACCTCCAGGTCCTCCACGGGAACCGCCACTATTACAATGGTAGTTGCCACTGCGGGCGGCGTTACCATTGATGCCTCTTCAACGGCTACCCTTGCTACTTTCGCGAACGAGTATGCGGCTGCCCTCAGCTCTGCCGATACCGTGACGATCGACTACCTCGGCACCCCGGGCAACGGCACCAGGTTTATCGAAGATGCTCCGGGCGGCAACACGATTGCAGCCCCTACGGCGAATAAGCTTACGCTTACCAGGACCGTCTACAATCTCGGAACGGTAATAGGCGCCACGAACAACGGGTCCGCTGCTGCCAATGCCAATTCGGGTACCGCCAATGCCGCAGTGGCGGTGAACGCTTCTATCTCCTTCCAGGATTCCGCGAGCTGGGCCGGTATCAACAGGGTCATCATCATGGCTGCCAACGAAATCGGCACCGATCCGGGAGCATGCAGCAACGCTTCGCCGTCCATCGCTTCCAACTCTCCGTCCGGCACGGTCGCTGTTGCTATTCCCAGCGCAAGATGGGCTGGCGCCACCAACCTGGCTCTGACCACCTGCTTCCAGGTTACCGGCTCCACGAACCTCTCTACCAGGACGATCAGCGGCACCTATGACATCAGCTTCGGCACGGGCGGCGTAGATACTCTTACTGCCCCTTCCTACGCAACGATCCAGACCTGGTCGCTGAACGGGTACCAGGCGATCATTCCTTGGCTGACTCTGACCTCCACGGTTCCGACCTACTGCCTGGTGAACAACTCAACACCAGCTCCGCAACCATGTTCCTGGATGTGATCACGAACGATGCGGCTGACACCGAGACCTCCTCTCTCTGGGCGACATCGCGGCGAATACCTCTCTGCTGCTGATCTTCAACGATCAGGGCGTACAGTCCCAGAATGCGGCGGGAACGACGAGCACGCTGAACAGCCTGTCGACCGTCACCTTCACGGGCAGCACCAGCAAGAGGTATTCGGGTAAGCTGACCGTGGCAGGCAACCAGAACAACGTGACAATGACCTGCGCACAGACCGATCCTGTAACGGGCGGAAAGAGGCCGGTACCGGTCCTCACCTCCGACACGGGCGTGGTTGGTCCTCAGTGGAAGAACTAATCACTGTATAGACACTACGACTTTGCAAGGCGGGCAGAAATGCCCGCCTTTTTTTGTTATTTCTTTTCCTCTTTTCTGGTGTAAGCCATGGCCCTACGACTACCTTGAGTTTTTAGTTTCTTGTATATAAAATAAGTTACGTTTTTCAG
Organism: Thermodesulfovibrionales bacterium; assembly: GCA_046350935.1. GTDB lineage: Bacteria > Nitrospirota > Thermodesulfovibrionia > Thermodesulfovibrionales > Dissulfurispiraceae > Nitrobium. The sequence continues at coordinate 44,633 of JAXLZK010000013.1, read as the reverse complement.
GCTTTCGTGCGGTTGTCATTCCGGCGAGCCTGTCCCCGCTTGTCGGGGATCGCCGGAATCTTTCTGATAGAATGGCTGAATGGCTATGAGGCATCTGCTGTATACATTATGGCTAATGCGAGGCCGACTTTATAGGTAGGAATGACGCAGAGGAAAGATGCACCCACAGAAATCCCGGAAGAACCTAAGAGCGTCTAACAAAACGAAGTGGTACTCTGAAGCATTGTCATTCCGCAAGCGGAGCGAAACCTGTCCCCGCCTGTCGGGGATCACGGGAATCCTTCTTACAGCGAAACGATTCCGGGCGAGCCGGAATGACGGACAAACGGGCCGAATGACAAATTCATTCTGTTAGACGCTCATAGAAAATAGAACCCTTACAATGAGGAGGGCGAAATGTACTGGGATGTTGTTTCAGTAAGAATTATAGATTACCTGAATTTGTGGTAACCTTTGCCGATCAGGGCAAACGCATCTAAAGAGCAATGTAAGGGAAAACAACAAGATTGCTTCAGGGTACGACCCTTCGCACTGACAGAGACAGGCAGAGGGAAAGGGTGAGAGGAAGACTGAAGAGAAATCGTTTTTCTGTCATTGCGAGCGGAGCGAAGCAATCCCAAGGGGATAGCAACTGAGTAGATATTTTGATGCGATTGCCCTGATCTGCAGATGGACTTACGGGCAAGGTTCGTATGCTTCCCTCTTATCTTTTTGGCGTCTTTGAAAAGCTGAAAGATCCTGCCGTATTTAATCAAATGCGGGTAACCAATGGCTACGTCTCGTGGCCTGAAGAAATCGATCTTGCTCCCGACGCCATGTATTATGCAATCAAAGAGCGCGGAGAATGGGTGTTGTCCTGAAAAAGGGCAGCGGATAGGCTGCAAGAGGTCCAGAGGGTGCGGTAGGGCCGAGGAGGACAAAGACGCCTGCAAAGAGGAGAATGTACCGTTTTACTGCTTGCGGGGCTTTTGCTGCTGCTGCAGTTGTTGAATCTGCTGTTCCTTCAGGCGGATATTCTGCTCCATGACCTGCAGCGACTGCTCTTTGAATTTATAAAAATCGTGAACGTTCTTTTTGAAGATCTCGTAGACCTGGCGCCCAAACTGGGGGCCGACCGCATTGTAAAAATTAAAGAGGTCTCTCAAGGTCGTCGGGTTGCTCACGTCTTTGAAACGCTGGGGGGTGAGATCGGTGGCGAGGGCCTCGGCGCTGAGAGTCGGGATGAGGGACTTATGGACCATCAGGACAGCGACCTTGTCGAAATAGAGGAGTCGCCAGTCCCCGGTAGCGGCCATCGCAAAGATCATATTGGAATAGTTCATATGAACAAGGGCGGCTTTAAAAGGATATTTTCCGTTAAACGCCTTAAGCGTCTCCGGAGTGATATTCGAGGTGAAGGTAAAGTAGTCGGGACCCACCTGCTTCCAGAAGGGGCCGTACCGGGGATCGATGAAAACTTTATATTCGGGATATGTTGACCAGATCATATAGCCGCCGATCAGATAGTCGTTGAAGAGAGGCCCCTGTATTTTATATTTCTTGAGGAACTCCGCCTCTTTGACGGGAACCCTGCTCTGCAAGTCCTTTCCGAACCATTTCCAGTCGTCCAGGTATGCTACCGTCAGGTAATTTATATAGATGACAAAAACGACGAAGAAAACGATCGAAAGCGGGGTGAGCTTCTTCTTGAAGGCATACAGGTCGGCATCCTTGAAGAAGTAAAAGATGGAGAACAGGGTTACAATGGGGAAGAATATCGTGTACCGGGCGCTGTCCATGCTGAAAAAGAAGAAAACCATGTTTGACGCGAGCACGGCCGCATCAAGAGAGCGCTTGCGGGCCGCCGACAGGATGAGAAGGACGGCAAACAGCACGGCGAAGATGAGCAGCACCCACGCGGTATTAAGGAACCGGAACGCGAAATCAGAGGTGGGCAGAAGGTATTTCCACATGCTGATATACGCGAAGACCCTCTTTGCGAAGCCCATATAGGCGGGATCGAACATGCCCTTCAGGACGCTTATATGATACTCGATTCCGTAGGGGTTGATGAGAACGGCGAGATAGGAGAGCGGCACTGCCGCCGCAAGTGTTTTGAACGCTTTCTTCGGCAGGGAGCTGTTCTTCAGAAAGAAAAAATTGAGCGTTTCGCCGGCAAGGACGACGCTGATGAAGAGCAGCCCCGCAAGAAAGCCCCCGTGGATGTTGCACCAGAGCACGAACAGGAGCGGATAGAGGAAAAAGAGGTTCTTCCCTGTCGCCTTGCAGTAGAAATACAGGAAGACGGACAGGGTGAAGAGAAAGGTGGTGAAGAGCTCCGGTTTTACGTAAATGGCTGTCAGGTTGAGCGAGACGGCGAGCATCAGGAACACGAGGATGTTGTTGATGTCGAAGCTGTCCTTAACGATGCGCGTGTAACGGTACAGGAGGAAGAAAACACCGCCGAGGAGAAGCCACTGGATCACCCAGAGGCCGAAGCCGGAGCCGGCCTGGTAGAAGAGGTAGAGCAGCGTACTGCCGAGCCAGGTGTTGTATATCCAGCCGGGGTCGGCCGGGGTCCATGAAAAAATAGAGTGGTCCACCCGCATGGTGTGGTGCTGCACATAATGCTTGCCGAGGGCCAGATGCCACCAGATGTCGTAATCGTCGGAACGGGTGGGGAAATAGCCCAGAACAGTAACAAGCATAACCAGAAAAGCGATAATGGTCACTGCCCGGGCGCCGGATATCCTTTCGGCGATCGAGCCGATCCATTCCGCTATGCCTGAATGGTCCGCTGCCGGGGCTGTCTCGTTAGGGAGTGTATTGGAAATAGTGCTCTCGTGAAGGGTGCTCTTTTTTGACATAGAGGGTATTCTAAAGGATGAGGCGTTAAATTTGCAAACGGGCGCTCCCGCTGCATCCTGAGAAAAACGGCTGCACAGAGCGTACCATCATCTGGCCGTTATTGAGTTATTGTTGGGCAGGGGAGCATACCTTCTGCTTCAGCCGGTCCTCTGCGGTGCCCTCCCGCACCGGGTACATCAGGAGAATGTTCGAAAAGACTCCGGCCTCATTGCCGATCGTATAGGAGCTTTCGGTGCAGTTCATCTTGTAGGTGTATACCTTCGTTTCGCCCCGCACGAGCAGTTTGAAAAGCGTATCGCCGTCCTCCACTTTGCTCCCGGATTCCTGCTCGGCTTTCCGGACCATCCCATTGTATTTTTCCCTGAATGCCTTGACGCCCTCCGGAGTCAGCTCCTTCCTCACGAGGCATTGTGCGAAGCCCTTGGAGGTCTGCTTCACGCTTTGAGGATCGTAGGAGAGGTACATTTGGCCCTCATCAGTTTTCCCGAGAGGGCGCCATCCGGTGTTTTCCCCAGGGGCCTGGGCGCTGAAGGCCGCCGTTGCCGTTGCGATGAAAAGCAGGAAAGCGAAAAAGACGGGGATGATTACTGTGCTTCTTTTGCCTTGTGCTCCTTTTATCATGGGTGAGCTCCTCATGTGTTTTGGTTTTGGCTCTTCCGGGACTTTTCTGGATGTATCTTCCCTCTTGGTCATTCCGGCTTGTCGGGAATCCTTCTTGCAGCAGGAAACGATTCCGGACGAGCCGGAATGACTCCCACCCGAAGGCCTGAAGAACTTTAGTTTAATATCTACCACAGGACGGGCGGGAAAAGCAAATAAGAGCCGCCAGGGTAGGCCTGTAGTACTGCCTGACAGGGCCATGCCGGAGAACGGCCATTCGCCGGGAAGAGGAGGGGCCAGGGACTGAGGCAGGTTGCTCTTTTGGCCCGGTTCAAAATATTGACAGACGGGGAGGGCACCACGTAATATAGAGGGCGTTTGTTACCCTCATAACCTCTGCGGTGCGCGTTGTATTGGCGGGTAATCCTCTCTACATAGTACCGGGTGCGCCGTCTTGACAATTGAGGCTGCTTTAGGTAGCCTATTAGATTCCTTTTCTGTCGGTAGACGGCAAGGGGCAGAGAGACAGGAGCGAATAGCGTTGAAGATCGAATTTTTCAGGCATAATATCGGCGAAGAGGATATTGAAAGAACGGTTGAGGTCCTGCACTCCATTTTTCTTACCACGGGGTCTGTCGTAGGCGAGCTCGAAAGCGGTCTGGCCGCTTACCTGGACGTCCCGCACGCCCTTGGCGTAACCAGTTGCACCGCTGCTCTTCACCTCTGCCTTCTTGCGTGGGGTATCGGCCCGGGCGATGAGGTGATCACCACCCCCCTCAGTTTCTGCTCGACCGCGAACTCCATTCTCCATGCCGGCGCCCGTCCCGTATTCGTGGATGTGGAGGAGACTACCGGAAATATCAATGCCGCCCTCCTCGAAGCGGCCGTCACCGAAAGAACGAGGGCGATCATGCCTGTTCATCTCTACGGGCAGCTGTGCGACATGAAAGAGATCCGGAGGATTGCTGATACATACGACCTTGTCGTTATCGAAGATGCCGCCCATTGTATCGAGGGGGTCCGCGATGGAGTCAAGGTCGGCCAGCTCGGCGACGCGGCGTGCTTCAGCTTCTATGCCACCAAGAATATCACTTCGGGAGAGGGGGGCGCGATCACGGTCCACGACGCCGGCAAGGATGAGCTCCTGCGCATGCTCCGGCTCCACGGCATCGATAAATCCGCCGCGGACAGGTACACAAAAAAGTACCGCCACTGGGATATGCCGGTGCTCGGGTGGAAGTACAATATGGACAACATACAGGCAGCGCTCCTGGTGGGGCAGCTCAGGAGGATCGATGCGTTATGGGCAAGAAGGGACGCCCTCTACCGCAGATACGAGGACGCCTTCTCTCCGGTCAGAGGGATCACCCTTACCGAAACGGTCCCCGGTTCGCGGCATGCCCGCCATCTGTTTACCATACAGGTAGCGAAGGAGAAGCGGGATTCCGTTCTCCTGGAACTGCAGGAAAAAGGGGTCGGGGTAGCGGTGAATTTCCGGCCGATCCATCTCCTTGAGTACTACCGGGAACATTTTGGATATAAGGAGGGCGACTTCCCTGTGGCTGAGAAGATCGGCGGGGGAACGATCTCGCTGCCTCTCTACCCGCTCCTGCGGGACGAAGAGGCCGGGTATGTCATCGGTGCGGTAAGGGAAGCAGTAAATCCTTGAAAAGGTGAAAGAATGGCGAAAAAAGCAGAGAGGGCTCTTCAGAATACGGTAGTGCAGAAGGAAGCACAGGACAGCCTCATCGTGGGGCGGAGCGTCTTTTCGGTCGTGTACCTGGTCCTGGTTCTCTTGTTCCAGAAGATGGATATCTGGGGCGGGCATTTTACCGAGGCCGGCGGCCTCTATCTCCTCTACCATCTTTTCAGGGTTGTTTTTCTCTTCTTCTTCGCCTGGATCGTCTATTCAGCCGGAAAGCTTCTGTTCGCCTTCATTACGAAGGGCAGGGAGGATTCCCCGCTGGACGGGCTCAACACGTTTCTTGTTTCCTCTTTTGCAGGGGCGTCCCTGCTTACCCTTGTGATGTTTGTCCTCGGCCTTCTCAAGGCCTATTATACGGCGACAGCACTGCTGCTCACCGTCCCGATCACCTTTCTCTCATACCCCGAGCTCAGGGAGACGTCCCGGGCTCTGCCGCGGTTTTTCAACCGCCTTGTCCATGAGTATTTCAAGGGAAAGGGAACGCTGCAGTGGATAGTAACGGCATTCCTGGTCTTTGTCGTTGCCGTGCAGTTTCTCTATCTGTTCCTCTCGAAAGGGCTTATGCCGGACCTGCTGACCAATGATACCATCGGTCATTACCTCCCCTACTATCAGGAAGTTTTAAACAGCCATAGCATCGGGGTGAACAAGTACTTTCCTCATTATTTCTACTCAAAGGGTGTGGGCTTGTTCTTCCTGGCTGCCCTGCTGACGGATATCCAGTCGGTCCAGCTTGTCTCCTTTCTCTTCCTGCTCCTCTCCGCGGCGGCGCTCTACGCCCTTGTGCGGAAAATCGCGGGTGATGAGCCTCTCTGGGTGCTGCTCTCGCTCCTCCTCTTTTTCTCGTCGAGCATCATCCTGAATGAATCGGGCATCATCGTTGCGGAGTTTCAGAAGATCCATGTTCTGATCGGCTCCTTCATTATCTTTACTGCCTATCTTACGGTGCTGGCGGTTTCGCTGCCTGCTTCCCTGGTGCGACCGTGGGCGGTCCTTCTCCTGCTCGTGGCAGGGGCCGCCCTCGTGATGTCTCCCGTTTCCTTTGCTTTTCTCCTGCCGTATCTCCTTCTTCAATCCCTGTTGTTTTTCCTGCTCAGGAACACTCCCCTTCTCCGTACGTCCTTTTTCATCACGGCGGGCTTGCTGGGGATTTTCGTCGCCCTCCTTGCCTTCAACCTGTTCACTTCCGGGCTGGCGGAAGCGACGCCGCTCCCGTTGTTCTTCAAATACCGGATCGATTCGATCATGCGGGACTGGATCAGTCCCAACGCCTTCCTCATGCAGATACAGATGAACACCCTGAGCGGCGAGGGAGCGGGGGCGGTGGGGCTCGGCAGGCTCTTTCAGTTCGGGACGATTGTCCAAAACACCATCGATGTCCTGCACGACGGGTCCATGGTACCCTTTATTGTTTATTTTGCACTTCTGGTCCTGACCGTCGTTCTCGTTGCCGTCGCCTCCCGGAAGGGATTGATGCCCGCGGGCAGCGTCAGCACTATTGCGCCGGTAGCCTGTATGCTGCTTGTTGTCTACCTGCTCCTCGGCATTACCGAGCAGTCGTCCATTTACCGGTATACGGTTTTCCTGACTTTTTTCAAGATTTCCCTCTATGTTTATGTGCTCCTCTTTTCGATCCGGGCGCTCTTCGGGGCGACGGATTTCAAGAAGCATGTCCTCCTTTTTGCCGTGGTCCTCACGGCGGTCTTCGCTCTGCTCAACTTCTACACCACCACCTCCAAGGCACAGGCGACGCCCCTTTCCGACAAGATCGGTTTTGCGGCGGGAAGAATGAGCTATGCCGATCTCTATGAGAAGAGATGGGAGGGGGTGAAGCTGGGACTGAAGGTGCAGAAGGGGATCGGAGAGGACAAAAAGGTGGTCATGATGAACTTCATCCCGAGCATCTACGGGATCCCGAAGAGCAGGTTCCAGAGGCCGCTGATGAATGATTTCAACACCAACGGCGATTTTGAAAATGTCCTTTACGGCTCTCCTGAGAAGGCGAAGGAGGCGTATATGAAACAGAACCTCAACTACTTCCTGGTCATTTTCGACCAGCCGCTCCTCTTCCCGGCCTATTCGCCGCTCTTCGAGCCGCAGGCGATGAAGAAATATTTCAAATCGACAGCGAAGGGTACGAATGTGGTCATGCTCACCTGGCGCTCCCCCAAGGACCCGGAACTGAGCGACGATATCATCATGGATTTCTACAATGCCCGGGAGGCGAACAGACAGCATATTTACGCCCTGAGTTACGAGGCGCTGAAGAAGACGGTGCGCGTGCAGTAAGACAGCGCTCCGGCCGGATATGCGCGCATGCCGGAACGGGTGAAAGGGAACAGGGACGGCAGGGCGAACAGGCAACCGGAAAGAGAAATTAAGGAGAAATACAGGAATGAAAGTGCTGATAACGGGAATAACGGGCTTCGTGGGCAGCCATCTTGCTGAATATATTCTCGGACTCAACGAGGGGCATGAAGTATACGGGATATGCCGGTGGAGGAGCCCGAAGGACAACCTCGAAAAGATATTTGACAAGGTAAAGCTGGTCGAAACCGACCTGGGCGACCTGAGCGGACTGATCCGGCATTTCAAGGCGATCAGGCCGGACGCCATCTTCCACCTGGCTGCGCAGAGCTATGTCCTCACCAGCTTCAATTCTCCCATCCACACCCTCTGGACCAACGTCATCGGGACGGCGAACCTGCTCGAAGCAGTCAGGATCGTGGAAATCGACCCCGTCATTCATATCTGCTCCTCCTCGGAAGTCTACGGACAGGTGAGCGAGGCGGATGTGCCCATCCGGGAGACCTGCCCCTTCAGGCCTGCATCGCCCTACGCGGTGAGCAAGGTGGGCGAGGATATGGTGGCCTACCAGTATTTCGTCTCCTACGGGATCAGGACTATCCGCACCAGGATGTTTACCCATACCGGCCCCCGGAGGGGAGATGTGTTTGCCATGTCCGCCTTCGCCAAGCAGATCGCCGCGGCGGAGCTGAAGCTCAAGGACCCGGTGGTCCGCGTGGGCAATCTCCAGTCCGTCAGGACCTTCTGCGATGTGCGTGATGCCGTACGGGCATACTGGCTGCTCGTGAACAAATGTACGCCCGGCGAGGTATATAATATCGGGGGAAATCGCACGCTGACCATCGGGGAGGCGCTGAACATCCTCCTTTCCTACGCAAAGGTGCCGTGCGACGTGCAGGTGGACCCCCAGCTGCTGAGGCCCTCCGATGTGACGCTGCAGATCCCCTGCATCGACAAGTTCAGCAACGAGACGGGCTGGAAGCCCGAGATCCCCTTCGAGAAGACACTCCGGGACATCCTGGACTATTGGAGAGACGAGTTGTCTCGCCGGCCGTGGACAGCCCTCACGATTACGAAGTAAGGGGAGGAGAGGAGGAGCTCCGATGGAAAGGGATTCTCTCATCGACCGGGCGGTCCGGGACAACATCGCCCTGAAAGAAAAGATCCTGGGAGACCGGCAGCTCGTGCAGACCATCGGCAGGATCGGAGGAGAGATCGTCAGTGCCTTCCGGAGCGGCAGGAAGGTGCTCTTCTGCGGCAACGGGGGGAGCGCGGCGGATGCCCAGCACCTCGCCGCGGAATTTTCGGGACGGTTCTACTTTGACAGGGAGCCCCTCTATGCAGAGGCCCTCCATGTGAACACCTCGTATCTGACCGCCGTTGCAAACGACTACTCCTACGACGAGATCTATGCGCGGCTGGTGCGGGCGAAGGGCGGCGAAGGGGACATCCTGATCGGACTCTCCACCTCCGGAAACTCAGCGAATATCCTCCTGGCGATGGAGGCGGCTGCGGCAAAGGGAATGAAGACGGTCGGTTTTACCGGAGAAACGGGGGGGAAGCTGTGCGGTCTCTGCACGTACCTTGTCAAGGTGCCCTCACGGGATACTCCCCGGATCCAGGAGGCGCATATCATGCTCGGGCATATTATCTGCGAGATGGTGGAGCGGGAGCTGTTCAGTGCCTGAAAAAAGGGCGGTCTTCCTCGACCGGGACGGGGTGGTGAACCGGAAGATGCCCGAGGGCGATTACGTCAAGGCGTGGGAAGAGTTCGTCTTTTTGCCCGGGGTGTTCGAAGCATTGGCGCTGCTGAAGAAGCGGGACCTCCTAGTTATTATCGTTACCAACCAGCGGTGTATCGCGCGGGGCATCATCTCCGAAGCGGAGCTGGAGGGCATACACAGCAGAATGCGGGACGAGATACGGAAGCGCAACGGCGGGATCGACGCCATCTACCACTGCCCCCACGACAGGGAGGAAGGCTGCGGGTGCCGGAAGCCGGAGCCCGGCATGCTCCTGAGGGCGGTCAGTGACTTCGGGCGCAAGGGAGTGCGCATCGATATCGCAAACAGCTACCTTATCGGAGATTCGGAAAGCGATATCCTGGCGGGCAAGGCTGCGGGAGTGAGGACGATACGGATCGGGGATTCTCCCCGTTCCGCCGGTTCCGTGAAAAGGAGTCTTCTGGAAGCGGTGGAGAGTATCAATGAGTGCTTTCCGGTCTGCGCGGAAAGCGGTGCGGCGGGGAGAGAAGAAGGAACACGATGAGAGAGCTGAACAAAGAGTTATACAGGAAATTGTATCTGGTGCGGAGAGCTGAGGAGAAGATCTGCATCCATTATCCGGAGGACGATATGAAGACCCCGATGCATATGTCCTTCGGGGAGGAGGCGGTGGTGGTGGGGGTCTGTCATGCTCTGGGAGAGGCCGGCCAGGTCTTCGGAACATACCGCTCCCATGCGGCTTTCATCGCGAAGACGGAGGATACGGATGAATTCTTCGCGGAGCTGTACGCGAAGGACACCTCCTCGCTGAAGGGCAAGGGCGGCTCGATGCACCTCTGCTCTCCCCGGCACGGCTTCATGGGGACTTCGGCGATCGTGGCGAGCCATATCTCTGTTGCCGCCGGCGCCGCCTTCGCCAACAAGAGACAAAAGAACGGGAAGATCGTGGCGGCTTTTTTCGGTGACGGGGCAGTGGACGAGGGCGTGTTCTGGGAGAGCCTGAATGCTGCCTGCCTCATGAAGCTGCCCGTGGTCTTCGTCTGCGAGGACAACGGTTTTGCCGTCCATACGCCTGCCGCGGCACGGCGCGGGTACGCCTCGCTCCCCCGGGTGCTTTCTACCTTCGACTGCCACGTCTTCGAGAGCGACTCGACGGATGTCGAAGTGATCCATGCCCTCGCCTCCGATGCCCTGGAGCGGATGCGGAAAGAGGAGAAGCCCTGCTTCATGAACCTCAAATACTACCGCTACCTCGAGCATGTGGGGATCAACTACGACTTTGAGGCGGGATACCGCCCCCGGGACGAGTTTGAGCGGTGGCATGAGAAAGACCCGGTGCGGGTGCAGCGCGCCAAGCTCCTCACGCTTGGCGTCGGCGCGGAAGAGCTCCTGCGGATCGAGGCGGAGGTCGATACAAAGATCTCCCGCAGCGTCGCCCTCGCGCAGCAGGCGCCCCTCAGCCAGTGCAGCGAAGCGTATAACGGGGTGTTCAAATGCGACGGATAACCTACTGCGAAGCCCTGCGCGAAGCCATGATACAGGAGATGGAGAGGGACTCGCGGGTCTTTGTCTACGGGCTCGGCGTTCCCGACCATAAGGCGATTTTCGGGTCCACCGCCGGTCTTGCCGAAAAATTCGGCAGGGAGAGGTGCTTTGACACCCCCCTTTCCGAGGATGCCATGACCGGTTTTGGTCTGGGGGCCGCCCTGAACGGAATGCGGCCCATCCATGTCCATATCCGGGTTGATTTCATGCCCCTGGCCTTCAATCAGCTCGCCAACATGATCTCCTGCTGCCACTACGCTTCGGGGGGGCAGCTTGCCGCTCCCCTGGTGATCCGCGGTATTGTCGGCAGGGGATGGGGGCAGGGGTTCCAGCACAGCAAGAGCATGCACGCCACTTTTGCACACATCCCCGGACTGAAGGTGGTGCTCCCGACCACCGCCTACGATGCCAAGGGTCTGCTCATCTCCGCCATCAGGGACGATAACCCGGTGGTTTTCCTTGAGCACCGCTGGCTGTACTGGCAGACGGGCGAGGTCCCCGAGGAGCCCTATACTATCCCCCTCGGTGAGGGGAATATCCTGCGGGAGGGAAGCGATATCACTGTTGTGGCGACTTCGTGGATGAACGTGGAGGCGGTTGCCGCTGCGGACATTCTGGGCAGGCGCGGAATCAGCGTGGAGGTGGTGGACCCCCGCACCATCGCGCCTCTCAACGACGAGCTGATCGTACGGTCGGTGGAGAAGACAGGGTACTGTATCGTGGCGGACAACGACTGGTCCTTCTGCGGCTTCAGCGCCGAGGTCGCCGCGCAGGTTGCGGCGAAATGCTTCGGAAAGCTCAGGGCCCCGGTGCGGAGGATAGGCTTTGCCCCTACCCACTGTCCCACGGCACGACACCTTGAAAACGAGTTCTATCCGAACGCGGAGGACATCATACGCGAGATCGAGGAGGTGCTGGGAGTGGAGCCCACCGACCTCACCGGCATCGAGTTTTACAGCCATGAAAAGAGATTCAAGGGGCCTTTTTAATTAAGAATGTCTAACAAATGAACGTATCAGGGAATTTGTCATTCCGGCGGGGAGATGTCATTCCGGCTTGTCCGGAATCGTTCTTCGGAAGGATTCCCGTGATCCCCGACAGGCGGGGACAGGCTCCGCTCCGCTTGCGGGAATGACAAAAGAAGGACTCACCCCAAGGAAGTCTCCGACTTCTTGGGGACCCCGTCATTCCGGCAGTGTGTTGAGCCGGAATCCAGTGTCTTCAAAGACCTCTGGACCCCGGTTTTCACCGGGGTGACGAATAGTGCGTATCTCGTGTTATTAACTTTCAGCACCGAGGAGGAAGCATGCCTGTCGTCACCCTTGAAGATTTTGCCCGGTCCTTCGGCACCACTGCGGAAGATGTCCGCGAGAAGTGCGCCGACCGCATCGCGCAATCGGATTTCTCCTATACACCGGTAGAAGGCGCCGAACGCGATGCGCTGATCCTGAGCATTCTGAAGCGGATCGAAGAGGACCGGCAGGTGATCGGGGCCCCGGAAAGACAGAAGGTGTGGGACAAGGGGTGGGAAGAGAACCTTAATGAGTTCATCGGGAGCGGATACGATCTCGCTGCTCTTGTCCCCCGATTCATCCGCCGCGGCCAGCCGGTGCGTTTTAACGCGGAGTATATTCAGCCCGCCAACCCCGCCTTCGAGCTGGACTATTTCGGGGTCTTCCGGCAATGGCTTTTCAAGACCTATTTCTCTTCCGTCAGCCATGTCTACGAATTCGGCTGCGGCACCGGCTTCAACCTGGTGGCCCTCGCCCAGCTGTACCCCGGGAAAAGGCTGTTCGGACTCGATTTCGTCCCCTCTTCGGCGGAGCTGGTGAACAGGATCGCCGAACACCACCGCTTCAATCTGAGCGGGCACCTCTTCGATATGATCACCCCCGATCGTTCCTTTGGCCTGGAGAAGGGTTCTGCCGTGCTGACCATCGGGTCGGTGGAACAGCTCGCGAGCAGATTTGAAGCGTTTACCGAGTATCTCAGGGAGCAGCCCGTTTCCGTCTGTGTGCATGTGGAGCCTACTATCGAGCTCTACGACGAGAACAGCCTTGTGGACTACCTTGCCATCAGGTTTCAGGGGAAGAGGGGATATACGCGCAACCTCCTTCCCCATTTGAAGGAGCTGGAGCAGGCCGGAAAGGTGGAGCTCCTGAAGGTAAAGAGGCTCTATTTCGGGAGCCTGTATATGGAAGGGTACAATTGCATGGTCTGGCGGGCCGTACGGCAGGCGTGATGCAGGCCCGAACGGACGAACAAACAGCGGACCAAAAACCGGGAAGAACGGAATGAACCTCGGCCTCGCAGGGAAATACGCTCTGGTAACGGGAGGGAGCCACGGCATCGGACTCAGCACGGCCCTTGCCCTTGCCGATGAGGGCTGCAATGTGGCCGTCTGCGCCCGGAACAGGGGCCGCGTGGACGAGGCGGTGCAGGCTATTCGGGCGAAGGGGGTGCGGGCCGTCGGCGTCTCCGCCGACGCCATGGTTGGGGAAGACATTGATGTCGTGATGGATACGGTTATCGGCGAGTGGGGGACCCTCCATATTCTGATCAATAATGTGGGCGGCGGCGGACGCTGGGGCAGCGACAACCTTGAAGAGACCTCTGAAGAGGTGTGGCTCGAGGTATACAACAAGAATGCCCTTGCCGCTGTGCGCTTCACCCTGAAGGCGCTGCCCTACATGCGGAGGCAGAAGTGGGGCCGCGTGGTCACCGTCACGTCGGTGCTGGGCAGGGAGGGGGGAGGACGCCCCTGGTTCAATATGGCGAAGACCGCCCAGACCACCCTGATGAAGAACCTCGCCCTCCGGCCGGAGCTGATCAGGGAGGGGATCACCTTCAACAGCGTCGCCCCCGGCTGCATCATGATCCCCGACACCGGGTGGGATGCCGAAAGGAAGAAGGACCCCGGGGCCTTTGACAGGATGGTGCGGGAGAGCTACCCACTCGGGCGTCTCGGGACACCTGAAGAGGTGGCCGGCGTCATTGTCTTTGTCTGCTCCGAGCAGGCGAGCCTGCTGAACGGCGCGTCCATTCCGGTGGACGGGGCGGAGAGCCGATGCTTTTAAGGGAGGTAGTTCATGATAAAGGATGAGGTGCTGAAGAGCTTCAGCGGGAAGAGCGCCGTAGTCACCGGCGGCACCGGTCTCATCGGCAGGCAGACGGTCCGCATTCTCTGCGATGCGGGGGCGCATGTCAAAGTGGTCTCTCTCGACAAGCTCACTGTCGACGACCGGGCGGAGCATATCTACGGGGACCTGACCGACTTCGAGTTCTGCAGGGAGGTGACGAAGGACATCGATTTCGTCTTCCATATGGCGGGGATCAAGGGCTCCATCGAGGTGACCAAGACGAAGCCCGCCAGCTTTTTCGTCCCCCTCCTTATGTTCAATACCAATGTTCTTGAGGCTTCGCGGCGCAACAAAGTGGAGAAGCTCGTCTATACCAGCTCCATCGGAGCCTACTCCAGCGCGGAAGTTTTCAGGGAGACCGAAAACCTCGAAGGCCCCCCCATGGACATGTTCCCGGGATGGGCGAAGAGGATGGCCGAGATGCAGATAAAGGCATACGGGATCCAGTACGGCATGGAGAATTTCTCGGTGGTCCGGCCCTGCAATGTCTATGGTCCCGGGGACAACTTCGATCCGGAGAACGCCATGGTGATCCCCACTTTGATGTACCGCATCTACCGGAAGGAAGACCCCGTCCTCATCTGGGGCGACGGGACCGCGGTGCGGGATTTCGCCTACAGCAGGGATGTTGCCGAAGGGGTGATCCTCGCCCTGCATCACGGCACGAAGTCCGACTTCGTCAACCTCGGTAGCGGCAAGGGCGTCACCATTCGGGAACTGGTGGAGACCCTCCGCCTCTTTCTCGATTTCAATTACCACTTCGACACCACGAAGCCTTCGGGATTCCCCAAGAGGGTGATGGATATCTCCCTCGCGGAAAGACTCATCGACTACCACCCCGATACCCCCCTCCTGGACGGCCTGAAGGAGACGTGGGAATGGTTCGTGCAAAACCAGGACGAGTACCTGAAAAAGAAAAATTACTTCAAGGAGCCATAGACCATGGAAGTGACGGCGACACGACTTGACGGAGTGCTCTTGATCAAACCGCAGGTTTTCGAAGACCACCGGGGGGAATACATAGAGACCTATAACGAGGAACTGTACCGCAAGAGCGGCATTACTGCGGCTTTTGTCCAGGACGATATTTCGGTATCCACGCAGCATGTCCTGCGGGGGATCCACGGGGACGGGGAGACCTGGAAGCTCATCTCCTGCCTCTACGGCAAGTTCTACCTCGTGGTAGTCAATTGCGACACCGAATCGAAGGAGTTCGGAAAGTGGCAGTCCTTCGTCCTCTCCGACAGGAACAGGCACCAGGTGCTGGTTCCCCCCAAGCACGGGAACGGCCACCTGATCCTGAGCGAAAAGGCCATCTTCCATTACAAACAGTCCACCTACTATAACCCTTCCGGACAGTTCACCTACACCTGGAACGACCCGAAGCTGAAGATATGGTGGCCGGTCAAAAACCCGGTACTATCACAGAGAGACGAGGTGGGGCATTATGTTTAAGGGCAAGAATGTGCTGGTCGCCGGCGGCACCGGCTTCGTGGGCGCCAACCTGATCAACCGTATGCTGTCCCTGGGGGCGAACGTGCGCGCCACGCTGCACCGGAGGGATGCGGTGATCTCTGACGACAGGATCGAATACGTGAAGGCTGACCTCCTCGTCATGGACGACTGCAGGAGGGCGGTGCAGGACATGGACTATGTCTTCCTCTGCGCCGCCAACACCTCGGGGGCTGCGGTCATCGCGTCCACCCCCCTGGTGCATGTTACTCCCAATATCATCATGAATTCCCAGATGCTGGAGGCGGCCTATTTCGCGAAGGTGAAGAAGTTCATCTGGCTGAGCAGCAACGCGGCGTATCCCCCCTCGGGGGACAGGCCGGTGCGGGAGGAGGAGATGTTCGACGGGGACCCCTACGACATCTATTTCGGCGTGGCATGGATGAAGAGGTACACGGAGGTCCTCTGCAGGCTCTACTCCGAGAAGCTGAAGGAGCGCATGGCCACCGTCGTGGTGCGCCCTTCCAACATCTACGGCCCGTATGACGATTTCGATTTCGCCACCTCCCACATGATGTCCGCCACCATCAGGAAGGTGGTGGAGAGGCAGAAGCCCATCAAGGTGTGGGGAACGGGCGACGACATCAGGGACCTGATCTATATCGACGACTTCATCGACGCCCTGGTCCTGGCCGCGGAGAGGATCGAGACCTTCGATCCCGTCAACATCGGCTATGGCAAGGGATACAGCATAAAGGAGATCCTGCAGCTCTGCCTGGAGGTGGACGGGTACAACGATGCGGTGGTAGAGTACGATTCCTCGAAGCCGTCCATGATCCCGGTGCGGCTCATCAGTACGGAAAAGGCGGAGAGGGTCCTGGGATTCAAGGCGCGCACCGACCTGCGGGAGGGTATCCGGAAGACCATGGAGTGGTATCGGGCGCATCCCTGTACGTAAAGGCGCGCCTGTCGTCCCTGGGGCGGCGGGCATGCTGCGAAAACGTTCAACCGGTGAGGTAACGAGATGGAGTTGATGGAGTACCTGGAAAAAAAGGCCGCATGGGTGATGCAGGAGACCCTGAAGATACACAGGATTGCACCGGGAATCCGGCTGGCGTCGTCCCTCTCGTGCATCGAGCTCCTGACGGCGCTCTATTACGGCAAGATCCTGAAGTATGATCCCGCGAATATCTATTGCGAAGAGAGGGACCGGCTCATCATCAGCAAGGCCCACGGCTCCGTCTCCTTCTACCCAATCCTGGCGGACCTCGGCTATTTCGCCATGGAGGAGCTCGGCATGGTGGGCAGGGCGGGCTCCATCCTCGGGGACATACCGGACTGCTCCATCCCCGGATACGAGACGGTGAACGGCTCCCTGGGCCACGGCCTCGGGGTGGCGTGCGGAGTCGCCCTGGCGCTGAAGAGGAAGAAACGTGCCGAGAAAGTCTTCGTGCTGTCGGGGGACGGCGAATTGTACGAGGGGTCGGTGTGGGAGGCCATCATGTTCGCGGCGCACCACAACCTGAACAACCTGGTGCTCGTTATCGACAACAACAAGATATGCATGCTCGATTACTGCACCCGCATCCTGAACCTGGAGCCTCTCGACGCGAAGTTCAGGACCTTCGGCTGGCAGCCGTCGGTAGTGGACGGCCACACCATGCGGGAGGTCTATTCAGCACTCGCCTCCCTGAAGCAGGATGCGAGCGACGGTCCGAAGGTGCTCATCGCGAACACGGTGAAGGGGAAGGGGGTGCCCCGCCTGGAGGCTGATTCCCTCTGCCACATCAGGGCATTGCGGACTGAAGAAATTGACCAGCTGCTCATGGAGATGAAATAGATGGAAACGAAGGTAATGAGGGACGCCCTCATCGAGCAGATCTACGGCAGGATGCACACGAACGATGACATCTTCTTCATTTCCGCCGACTTCGGAGCTCCTGCGCTCGACAGGCTGCGGGAGGATTTCGGGGACAGGTTCGTCAATGTAGGGATCGCTGAGCAGAACCTCATCAACATCGCCACGGGGCTGGCATTGGAGGGGGCGGTGGTGTATGCCTACGCAATTGCGCCCTTCCTGTCCATGAGGGCGTACGAGCAGATACGGACGAACCTCTCCATCCTTTCCCAGGTTCGCGAGATCAATGTCAACCTCATCGGCGTGGGCGCCGGTCTGAGCTATGACGTAACGGGCCCCACCCACCACTGCCTGGAGGATTCCTGCATCATGCGCGTCCTGCCGAACTTCGTGGTCTTCTCCCCCGGGGATTATGTCACCACCGAGCAGTTCGTGGACTATTCACTCCGGGTGAAGAAGCCGAAATACTTGCGCCTGGACGGCAAGGCGCAGCCCCGCATCTACAGCGATCCCCGGAAGGTCTCCCTGGAGGAGGGCTTTTCCGTGCTGCAGGAGGGGAGAGAGGTCTGCATCGTCTCCACCGGGTATATGACCCACAAGGCGCTGCGGGTGGCGGAGATGCTGGACCGGGAGGGGATCAGCACCGGCGTGGTGGATGTTTTCCTGCTGAAGCCCCTTGAAGGGGATCTGCTCTACCGGGCCATCGGGCAGTATTCCCATATCGTTACCATGGAGGAATCCTTTATCGACAAGGGGAGCCTGGACAGCATCGTCGCGGAGATACTCCGGAGCAACAGGTCGCTGGCGGACCTTACGAAGCTGGGGTTTGGGGACAGGTACGTTTTCGAAGTAGGGAACAGGGAGCATCTCCACAAGGTGAACGGCCTGGATGAGGAAACTATTGTGCGGTCCGTCAAGGGAAAGCTGTCCGGAAGCCGTTTGCCGTAGCGTGCGTAAAGCGAGAAAGGGGGGAGCATGATCGTAGCGAGGACGCCGTTCCGTATTTCGTTTTTCGGAGGGGGGACGGATTATCCGGTCTGGTACCGGGAGCATGGCGGGGCCGTGCTGAGCACCTCCATCAACAAATACTGCTACATCAGCTGCCGCTATCTCCCCCCCTTCTTCGATTACAAGTACCGCATCCGCTATACCCTGCGCGAAGAGACCCAGACGGCGGACGAGATAAAGCACCCCGTTGTGCGCGAATGCCTGAAGTTCCTCACTATCGACAAGGGCATCGAGATGGTGCATACCAGCGATATCCCCGCGCGGTCGGGAGTGGGCTCCAGCTCCGCCTTCACCGTCTGCTTCCTGCACGCCCTGTACGCATTGAAGGGGAGCATCGTCACCAAGAGGCAGTTGAGCAGGGAGGCGATCCATATCGAGCAGAATGTGATACAAGAGAACGTGGGCTCCCAGGACCAGGTGGCCGCCGCTTTCGGGGGGCTCAACAGGATCGAGTTCGGCGGGGACAAGGAATTCTACGTATACCCCGTCACCATCACGAAAGAGAAGATCGATTTTTTCCAGAACCACCTGATGCTCTTCTTCACCGGGTTTTCGCGGAACGCTTCCGATATCGCGGCTGAGCAGATACGGAAGACAAAGGACAAGAAGGCCGAGCTGAAGGCCATGATGGAGATGGTGGACGGAGCCATCGAGATCCTCAACGGTACGATGAGCACGATCCAGGACTTCGGAGCTCTCCTCCATGAGTCCTGGAAGCTGAAGAGAGGCCTCACCGAGCTGATCTCCACCAGCAAGATCGATGCGATGTATGAGGCGGCCCTGAGCGCCGGGGCCATCGGCGGTAAGCTGCTGGGAGCGGGGGGCGGGGGCTTCATGCTCCTCTTTGCCCCTCCGGAGAGGCACCCGCAGATAAGGGAGAAGCTGAAGGACCTTTTGTATGTCCCCTTTCTCTTCGATAACCTGGGGACCCAGGTGGTGCTCTATTCCACGCAGGACTTTTTTTAGCGGATTTCCGGAAAAGCGGGAAACTAAAGCAAACGATATACGCAGTGATATAGGGCTTTGGTAGCTGTCATTCCCGCAAGCGGAGCGCGCCGGGAATCTTTTCCCGGAAGGATCCCGGACGAGCCGGGATGACGGAACACAGCACTGCGTGATCGGAGAGCAGCGTTGTAAGTAAACTCTCTTTGCCGCTTGCTGGAAAGAGAGAATAACAACAGGAGCCAGACAGGAGATACCATGACATTTTCGCTGATCATGCTGAGCTTGAACGAAATAGAGTCCATGCGGGTGATCCTCCCCCGGATAAAGAAGGAATGGGTGGACGAGGTCATCATTGTCGATGGGGGGTCCACCGATGGGACTATTGAATTCGCGGAGAGCCTCGGCTTCCCTGTCCTCCGGCAGAAGAGCAGAGGGATTATCGGCGGCTATATCGAGGGGCTTGAGGCGTCGACAGGGGAGGTGGTCATCACCTTCACCCCGGACGGCAACATGATCCCCGAGAAGATCCCCGAACTGACGGCGAAGATGAAGGAAGGGTACGATATGGTGATCGTTTCCCGCTACCTGGACGGAGCGAAGAGCGAGGATGACACCGCGGTCAGTGGCTTTGGAAACTGGCTCTTCACCACAATGGTCAACGTGCTTTACGGCAGCAACTACACCGACGTGCTCGGATTTTACCGCGCCTTCAGGAAAGATATCTTCATGCGGCTCGGCCTGTGGGAAGACATCAAGCTCTCCATCGATACCCAGATGTGCATCCGGTGCGCCAGAAAGGGCCTGAAGACCACCGAAATACCGGGAGACGAGCCGAAGAGGATCGGGGGAAAATCCTACCGGAGCATCATCAAGAACGGCATTATCGAGCTGTCCACCGTATTCGGCGAACTCTTCCCCTCGAAGAAGTATTGATGATCGCGATCATCCTGGCCGGAGGGGAGGGAACGCGCCTGCGGGAAGTGGTCAGCGATGTCCCCAAGCCCATGGCCCCCGTTGCGGGAAAACCCTTCCTCGAATACCTCATCCTGCAATTGAAGCAGGGAGGCATCAGAGAGATCATCCTTTCCACCGGGTACAAGCGGGAGACGGTCAAAGCGTATTTCGGCACAGGAGAAAGGTGGGGAGTGCGCATCTCCTATTCCGAGGAAGAGTTTCCGCTGGGAACAGGGGGCGCCCTGCGGAAAGCGTCTGTCCTGCCGGATGCGCCGGATGCTGGACCGGTCTTGGTGCTGAACGGGGATTCCTTTCTCTCAATAGACCTCCGCGCCCTGGCCGCTTTCCATGCCGGGAAGAACGCACGGGCCACCATGGGGCTGGTCTTCCTGGAGGACACGAGCCGCTACGGCAGAGTCGAAACCGACAGCGCAGGGCAGGTCATCGCCTTTGCGGAAAAGAGTGCGGGCTCTCCGGGGCGCATCAACGGGGGAGTCTATGTCTTTGGCCGGGATATCCTCGCATCGATCCCCGAAGGGAAGGTGTCGCTGGAGACGGAGGTGCTTCCCCTCCTGGTCGGCAGGGGGCTCTATGGAATGGAGACGAAGGGCTTTTTCAGGGACATAGGAATCCCCCATGACTACCGGGGGCTCAATGAGGATCCCCGCGAGCTGGCAGCGGCCTTGCGGCTGCAGGGAGAGGGGAAAACGCCGTGAAGAAAATTTTCGTCGGCCTGCTCGTCAGCATCGTTTTTGTCTATTTCTCCCTCCGGGGAGTAGATTTCGGAAAGGCCCTGGAAGGGCTCCGGAGCGTGCAGTACGCCTACGTGGCGCCCGCGGTGCTCCTGCTCCTGCTCATCTTCTGGCTCCGCTCCCTCCGTTGGGGGATCATTCTTCCCACTGCGGAACATCTGCCGCAGAGGAAGCTCTTTCCCATCACCTGTGTGGGGTTCATGGCGATCGCCCTGTTCCCCATGCGGCTGGGGGAGCTGGCACGGCCCTACCTGGTGAGCAGGAAGAGCGGCATCCTGTTCAGCCCCGCGCTCGCAACCATTTTCATCGAGAGGGTGATCGATTCGCTCTCTCTTCTCCTTCTCCTCTTTCTGGTGATGGTGAAGGCGCCCCTTCCGGCCTGGCTGACGAAGACGGGGTATGGCCTCCTGACCGTCTTTCTCCTCATCCTGCTGTTTGTCTTTCTTCTCTACTTCAACAAGGGGCTCCCCCTGAAGCTCCTCGGCCCCCTTCTCCGGAGACTTCCCTCCTCTCTCAGGGAGAAGGCGGAGCATATGGTCGGCTCCTTTGCGGACGGCTTTGCCGTCATCGGGAAGCCATGGCGGATGGGGTACATCCTCCTCCTCTCCCTCCTCATCTGGGGCCTGTCGGGGGTCATCATCTATCTCCTCTTCTTCTCGCTCCACCTCTCGCTTCCTCTCACGAGCGCCTTTGTTGTCCTTATCGTGACCATCGCGGGGATAAGCCTCCCCACAGCGCCCGGGCTTGTCGGCAACTTCCAGTTCGGCTGCATCGTCGCCCTTTCCCTCTTCGGGGTGCCGAAGGACAGCGCCCTGGCTTTTTCCCTGGTGTATTACCTGGTGGGAATCGGCCTCCAGATTGTGCTGGGCCTGCTCTTCCTTCCCACCCTCGGGATATCGTTCCGGGACATGAGAAAAATAGGCCTTTCCACGCAGAAATCCGGACAGAAATCCGGCTAATCCGGTTATGGTATAATGCATGAATATCTCTAAAAAACGTGATAGAGAGTTTAACGAAAACGTGATAAAGATCATTTAACTCCCCCTCACCCCCTCTTAGGTTAAGAGGGGGAATTCAGTTCTCCCCTGGGGCAAGAGGGGGCTTTAAGGACTCTACTCCAAGAGGGAGAGTCCGGGGAATCTGCTCCTCCCCTTAGAGTAAGGGGAGAGTGGGAGGGGTTAGTACGCAGCAGGAAGCCGAAGCCCGCATTAACAATTGAAAACTTATCAGCATTATTCGATAGAAGGAGCAGATCGGTGGCAGACAACGTGGCAAACAGCAGCACCTTTACCTCACAGCAGCAACAGGGACGGCTCGACGACGCCGGCGTATTCCCGAAAGTCGTTCTCATCGACAGCGTGAGCTATTGCAATCTCCTCTGCTCCATGTGCGTGCACAAGAAAATGACACGCCCCAAGGGGATCATGCCCTGGAGCCTTTTTACCAAGATCATCGATGAGGTTGCGGCCGAGGATAAGAATGCACGGGTCTGGATGGTCTTCTTCGGGGAGGCCCTGATCCTGAAGAGGAGGACTCCCTCCATTTTCGACATGATCGCCTATGCCAAGGGGAAGGGGCTTACCGATGTGGTGCTCAATTCCAATGCAAACCTGCTCGACGACCACGCGGCCCGGGGCCTGATCAATGCCGGGCTCGATGCCATTTATATCGGACTGGACGCCTTTACCCCGGAGACCTACGCGAAGGTGAGGGTGGGAGGACATTACCGGAGGACGGTGGACCATATCCTCCACCTGATGGAGCTGAAGCAGGCGATGAAGGCGGCGAACCCCGAGATCTTCGTGCAGTTTGTGGAGATGGATAGCAACCGGGCGGAAAAGGAAGACTTTATCCGGTTCTGGAACAGCCATGGAGCGAAGGTGAAGATACGGCCCAAGGTGAGCTGGGCGGGGATGATCGATGCGCCCAACCTCGTCCTGGGCAACGAGGAGAGGTGGCCGTGCTACTGGGCCATGCGGACCATGTCCATCACCGACACCGGGAAGGTGGTGACCTGTGCAGTGGACCTGGATGCGCGATTCGTCGCAGGGGATATTATGAAGCAGTCGCTGAAAGAGGTCTGGAACGGCAGTCTGAAGGAATTGAGACGCCTGCATAACGAGAAGAGGTTCGGAGAGCTCCCGGAGAACTGCAGGGACTGCAGGGACTGGCAGTCCGCACGGGCCGATTACCACTCCGTCAATTCATAAAGTATGTGCGGTATTTGCGGTTTCACCGGCAGGTCTGACGAGGCCACCCTCGCGAGGATGACCGCGACCCTCCTCCACCGGGGACCCGACGAGGACGGTTTCTATTCAGACGGGGAGATCAACCTCGGCATGCGGCGGCTGAGCATCATCGATCTCGCCACCGGACGCCAGCCGATCCATAACGAGGACAGGAGCGTCTGGACTGTCTTCAACGGCGAGATCTACAACTTCCGGGAATTGAGAAGGGAGCTGGAGGAGAAGGGACACCGCTTCTATACCGACCACTCCGACACCGAAGCCATCGTCCATCTCTATGAGGAGTACGGCGACGACTTCATGCACCGGCTCAACGGCATGTTCGCCATTGCCCTGTGGGACAAAAGGCGTGGGCGGCTCCTGCTGATCAGGGACCGGATGGGGGTGAAGCCTCTCTTTTACGCACCGGTGAACGGCGCACTCCTCTTCGGCTCCGAAATCAAGGCGATCCTCGCCCATCCCGCCTATGTCCGTGCGGTGTGCCCGGAAGGCCTGTACCACTACTTCTCCTTCAAGAACATTCCCGCTCCCCTTACCGCTTTCGCGGGGATCTATTGTCTGCTCCCCGGGGAAATGCTGGTCTTCTCCAAAGGCGGAATGGAAAAGAGGAGATGGTGGAAAATCGGGTTCCGGGAGGACGAGGAGCTCGACGAGGCCGAAGCGCGTGACAGGATACTCTCCCTGCTTGAGGATGCCACCCGGCTGCGGATGATCAGCGACGTGCCCTTCGGCGCCTACCTGAGCGGAGGAGTGGATTCCAGCTCCATCGTGGCCCTGATGACCCGCTTCACCGACAGGCCGGTGAAGACCTTTTCGCTCGGCTACGAGGACGAGCTCAGCAACAAGGAGGCGGACCTCTACTATGCCCGCACGGTCTCGGCGGCCTACGGAACGGAGCACCACGAATACATCATGTCGTACCGGGAACTGGTGGAGGACATCGGGGCGGTGATCGGGGCCTTCGATCAGCCTTTCTCGGGGACCATCTCCACCTTCTTCCTCTCGAAGCTGATCAAACAGCATGTGAAAGTGGCGCTTTCCGGGGACGGCGCCGACGAGCTCTTCGGGAGTTATCTCTCCCATCGGGTTGCCCAACCCCTTTGGCATTACGGGCGGCTGCTCGACAAGGTGCGGTCCGGAGCACTGACCGAAGAGGAGAGATCACTTTTCGCCCCGTGCGATCTGAAGCTCCTTGAGGATCTGTACGAAAAATCCGGTGGGGAAGAGGCATTATGGCGCTGCTGCCTGCATCTCTTCAGCGACGGGGAGAAGAAGAGCCTGCTGTCCAACCGCTTCCTTGACGCGGCGCGGGGGGCGGACACCTGCGCGCTGATCAGGGGGAAATTCGACGAGCTGACCGCGCGGAACCCCCTGAACAGGATTCTCGAAATGGAGTGGAACACCCAGTTCCCCGACCAGGTCCTCGCCTTTGTCGATTTCCTCTCGATGGCCCACTCTGTGGAGATACGCTCCCCCTTCCTCGATTACCGGCTGGTGGAGTTCGCGTCTACCATCCCCGGCAGCCTGAAGATCCGGAACGGGAACGTGAAGGACATTCTGAAGAGGACCGTGGAGCCCCTGCTCCCCGAGGGGATCACGAAGAGGCCCAAGGAGGGTTTTGTCCTGCCGATTTTTGATTGGATGATGGGGAAACTCAGGGATTACAGCACGGAGACGCTTGCGGAGGGGAGACTGAGGAAGCACGGGCTGCTGAATCCGGCAGCCGTGCAGGAAGTCGTGCAGAGCTATTACGCGGGAAACAGGGCTTATGCAGGCAAGGTCTGGAACCTGATGATGTTCCAGGTCTGGTGGGAAGCGTATTTCGGAGATGCGGGTCGTTAACCTCAGGAGAGAGCGCGCCTTTGTGGAGCAGTACATCCGCCTGCGCGACAGCTATGCCGACCTGCTCCTCACCTCCCCGGTGAGCCGCGAAGAGACGGAGAAATGGCTATGGAGGGACGATATAGAGGTGAGGGGGCTGGAGGAGGACGGCATCCTGCAGGGTGTTGCGATTCTCTACCTGCACAGGGAGGGGGAAATCGCCTTTTTTGTCCGGGAAAGGAACCGCGGGATCGGGGCCCGGCTCCTCGCTATCATCGAGGAGGCGGCCCGGGAGAGGGGGGTTCCCGCTGTCCGGGCATGGACCCTGAAGGAGAACACCGCGGCGCAGCGGGTTTTCGAGAAGTGCGGCTTCTCCCGGGAAGGGAAGAAGATGCGGGAGTATAAAGGCGAGGCGCGGGAGGGGGTCTCTTTCAGGAAGGCCTTCTCTGTGCCGGACGGCGGAAGCGGGGCACGAATGCATACACCGGGGCGGCCCGGAGAGAAAAGGAGCGACAATGAAAGAGAGCAGGGGACAGACGGAGCAT
Source organism: Thermodesulfovibrionales bacterium (assembly GCA_046350935.1). Lineage (GTDB taxonomy): Bacteria > Nitrospirota > Thermodesulfovibrionia > Thermodesulfovibrionales > Dissulfurispiraceae > Nitrobium. The sequence goes on along the minus strand of JAXLZK010000013.1, from coordinate 19,184 downwards.
ACGACGGAACATAAAATAGAGCATAAGCAGGAACAGTACGGCATCAGGCCCGAGGCGCAGGAATTCCCCATGATGTGCGTCATCTCCTTTGTCTATGTCTGCAACGCACAGTGCCCCAACTGCCCCTACACCAATTCTGAGATACGGTCCGATTACAAGGACAGGCCCCTGATGCACGAGGATACCTTCAAGCTCATCGCTGATCAGTGCGGGGAGTACGGGGCCTGGGTGCGCATCTCCGGGGGAGGGGAGCCGATGCTCCACCCGAAGGCGGTGGAGCTGGTGGAATACGCAAAGAAGGCGGGGGCGAAGATCGGGTTGATCACGAACGGTTCGCGGTTCACCGAGGAGAGCACCAGGCGGCTCCTCGAAGCGCAGGTGGATATGATCGAGTTCAGCGTCGATGCCGCGGACCCCGAAACCTATGACAGAGTGCGCAAGGGCCTCGACTGGGACACCCTGCTGACCAACGTGAAACGCATGGTGGAGCTGCGCAACCGGATGAAGAGCGCTACCAAGATCATCGCGAGCGGCGTGAATCAGACAGGAGTGGACATCGACGCGGTGGCGAAATTCTGGGAGCCTCTCGTGGACAACTTCCAGAAGAGAAAGTACCTTACCTGGGGTATCAACGACCCCTCGAAATCCGCGGATTCCGATCCCTATTTGCCTCCCGAGCAGATGATCCCCTGCCCCTTCCTCTTTGAGAGGTTGAATATCGACTCCAGGGGAAAGGTGATGGTGTGCGGCTTCGATATCGCTGCCGTCACCGACATGGGGAACATCCACGAGAAGAGCATCAAAGAGATCTGGCACGGGGAGGGGTTCGAGTCCTACCGGTGGAGACACCTCTCCCAGAGGGGAAGCGAGATCGAGCTCTGCAGGAACTGCCCCGACTGGAAATACCGCTCGTGGAAGCACAACTACTGGAAGATCGTGAGAAATGCGGAGGAAAAACGGCAGCAGCGCTACGAAAAGCTGGA
>JAXLZK010000013.1:4464-18101 GCA_046350935.1 Thermodesulfovibrionales bacterium | reverse complement strand
ATGAGAATCGGTATTCTTCAGCCCGGGTATCTCCCCTGGCTCGGATTTTTCGAACAGATGTACCGGAGCGAGGTGTTCGTCCTCTACGACGATGTCCAGTACGATAAGGAAGGCTGGAGGAACAGGAACAGGATAAAGGGCGCCAATGGCGTCCAGTGGCTGACCGTCCCCGTCCATGTGAAGCTTTCGGACCGCCCCCTTATCCACGAGGTCAGGATCGACAGCAAGAGCCCCTGGAGGAAAAAGCATCTCCAGGCCCTGAGGATGAACTACGCAAAAGCTCCTTTCTTCTCGCGGTATATCGGAATTTTCGAGGAGGCCTATGCCCGGGAATGGGAGTGCCTTGTGGATATTGACCTCCATTTTATATTACAATTGTCGGGCTGTCTGGGGCTGGGAAACAGGAAGATCGTCCGCTCCTCGACCCTGAATGCAGCCGGAGACAGGATCGAAAGGCTGGTGAATATCTGCAGGATGTTCGGTGCGGATACATTCTACGAGGGGGCGTCCGGCAGGAATTACCTTGACAGCGACTACTTCGCTGAGCAGGGTATCCGGATCGAGTACCAGGACTACCGGCATCCGGTGTACCGGCAACTATACGGGGACTTCGTTCCCTACCTGTCAGTGGTGGACCTGCTTTTCAATCATGGAGACGAGAGTCTGTCCATACTTTTAAATCAGGGCAAATGACTGCTTTGCAAAAGGAGATGTGCAGTTTATGAAAAAGACGGTTCTGGTTACCGGAGGTGCGGGTTTCATCGGAAGCAACTTCGTCAGGTATCTCTATAACAAGTACCCTGACTACCGTATCATCGTGCTGGACGCGCTTACGTATGCCGGCAATATCGAAAACTTCCCGGTGAATATCAACGAGGGGAACGGGGAGCGGTTCATGTTCTGGTACGGGAACGTGCGGAACGCCGAACTGGTGGACACCCTGATGTCGCAGTCCGATATGGTGGTGCACTTTGCCGCGGAGACCCATGTCACCCGCTCCATTTACGACAACTTTCTCTTTTTCGAAACGGACGTGCTGGGCACCCAGACTATCGCCAACGCGGTGTTGAAATACAAGGACAGGATCGAGCGCTTCATCCACATCTCCACATCCGAAGTCTATGGAACGGCCGGCAGAGAGCTGATGGACGAGGAGCACCCTCTCATGCCCATGAGCCCCTATGCCTCTGCAAAGGCGGGCGCAGACAGGCTCGTCTACTCCTACTGGGCGACCTATGATCTTCCCGTCACCATTATCCGTCCCTTTAACAATTATGGCCCCTACCAGCACCTTGAAAAGGCGGTGCCGCGCTTCGTCACCAGCTGCCTTCTGAACGAGCCCATCCGGGTGCACGGGGACGGGAGCGCCTCCCGGGATTATGTCTTCGTGGAGGATGTCTGCAGGGCGGTGGATATGGTGCTGCATGCGGACGCGGAGAAGGTGAGAGGGGAGGTCTTCAACGTCGCCACCGCTGTTCACCGCTCCATCCTGGGCATTGCGCAGGACGTGGTGCGGATGATGTGCAAGAACGAGTCCCTCATTACTTTTGTGGGAGACCGCCCCGGACAGGTGTTCCGGCATACCGGCGATATAGCGAAGATACGGAAGACCTTCGGGTGGGAGCCGAAAGTCTCCTGGGAAAAGGGCCTCGAAAAGACCATACAGTGGTATACGGATAACAGGTCCTGGTGGGAGAAGCAGCTCTGGATGCGGGCCGTCCCCATCATTACCCGGAGCGGGAAAAAAGAACTACACTGAAAGACCAGAGTAAGACAGGTAAAGACAGAATAAGGCAGAGTGAAACAGGGTGAAACAGGGTGAAACAGGTCTTTTATCTAAGTTTGATCGGAGCGTTTCCCTGCTCTGCTGGGCGTACAACGAAGAGGACTCCATCCTGGAATACCTGGAGCGGGCCACGGAAATGATGGATTCCGCCGTCGAAGAGTACGAGATCGTGCTCATCGACGACTGCAGCACCGACAGGACGAACGAGATCGCCCGGGCGTTCCAGGAGAAGAACCCGCGGCTGAAGATCTTCCGGAATGAGAAAAACCTCAATGTGGGCATCTCGAGCCGGAGGGCCATCCAGAGGGCCTCGAAGGAGTTCCTCTTCTGGCAGACCATCGATTGGAGCTACGATATAGCGCACCTGAGGCGCTATCTTGAATGCCTGAAGTCCTGCGATATCGTGCAGGGAGTGCGGAGAAGGCCTGTCGAAGTGAAGATCCGGTTCCTGAAGCCTTTCGTGGCCCTGGTGCGGCTGCTCGGCATGAAGCACCTGACAAAGAGGTCCGATACCGTACAGAAGGCCCTGGTCTCCATCATCAACTACCTGCTCATCCGGCTGCTCTTCAAGGTGCCCCTCTCCGACTTTCAGAACGTGACCTTCTATCCCACGAAGTGGATACAGTCTGTGCAGTACGAGGCGAAGAGCTCCTTTGCGAATCCCGAGGGCCTGATCAAATCATACTGGAACGGCATGTCGATCAAGGAGGTGCCCATCAGCTTCATCCCGAGGAGCCAGGGCAGCGCCAAGGGAACGCGCATCAAGGCCATCACCGCCTCGGTGAAGGACATTTTCCGGCTCTGGTTCTCGTGGGTGGTGCTGGGCAGGAGAGGGGCGATCAAAAAGGGCACGATCTACCGGCTCAACCCCGCCGAGTGGGAAGAGACGGTGTAACCGTACCGATGCGATGAAGAAGAGCCCGCTGAAAAAGTATTGCATTCTCTCCCTCAAGATCTCCCTTGCCGTCTTCATTATCTGGTATATGGTGAGGAGCGGACGCATTACCGAAGAGGTTTTCATCAGGCTCTTCAGACTCCGGAATCTGCCGTACCTCTTCCTTTCCGGCGCGGCGTTCTACGCGGCGCAGGTCCTGGCAGCTTTGCGGTTTACCTCCATCGCGAGAATGATCGAGCTGCCGGTCACCTTTCCCCGGATCCTGAAACTGACGCTCATCGGTAATTTTTTCAACATGGTGCTCCCCGGGAGCGTGGGGGGGGATGTCATCAAGGGGGTTTTCCTCATCAGGAGCGAGGAGGAGGGAAAGGGGCGAAGCTCAGGGATGGTGATCATGGACAGGGTGCTGGGGCTCTTCGCCCTGCTCCTCGTGGCGGTGGCTTCCGTCCTGTACTTTATCCGGAAGAACCAGGCTGCGGTTGCTCCCTACCGCCGGGAAATACACCTTATCCTGGTCCTTGCCTCTGTGGTCTCGGCTCTCTTCGTTGCGGTGCTCCTCTGGGGCAAGAACAGGACCCTCCGGGAAAAGCTGAAAGAGGCGGCGCGCACGGTCCTGCGCACCAGCGTTTTTTATTACATGCTGGAGGGGTTCGCCGTCATCACCCGGAAGAGGCGGGTGCTTCTGTATACCCTGCTGCTGAGCCTCCTCATCCAGGGCCTTTCCCTATTAGGGGTGCTCGCCCTGATACGCATGACCACCGCCGTCGATTTCCCCTATGCGATACTCCTCATGGCCGTTTCGTCGGTGGTGATGCTGATGGGGGTCATCCCGGTAACCCCGGGGAACATAGGATGGACGGAGCTGGTGGCCTCCTTCGGGTGGGCCGCGGTCGGGTCCAGCGCGGGAGGAGAGGTGTTTTTCTATTGGAGGGTTGTCTGCATCGTGTTTTCCCTCCCCGGTGCTCTTCTCTACTATTTGCCCGGATCGGATATTCTCGTGCGCCGGCCTGCGGCAGGCGGGGCTTCCCCGGAGCTCTGAAGCTGTTTTCAAGGAGGGAGGAAACGGATGCTCAATGCATTATTCAATGATATCGCGCAGAGGATCCTCACGGGCAACAAGGTGGAGCAGCAGAGAAACCTGAGGAGGACCCTGCAGGGCCTCGCCCTGCAGCCGGGGAGCGGGTGCGTCGATTTCGGCTGCGGCACCGGCCTCTTTGCGAAGGTGTTCACCGGTGAGGGACTGCGCTACTACGGGTACGACATCGACGAGGGACTCACCGGCTATGCCAACAGGCTCTACCGGAGCGACACCTGTCTCTTTACCGCATCGATGGACATGCTGAAGGAGCACGCCCCCTTCGGCCTGGTCATGGCGAACTGCTGCTTCCACCATATCGACGACTCCCTGATCCACGAGGTGCTGACGGGGATCAGCCGTCTGCTTGAAGACGGCGGCACCTTTCTGCTCATCGACATCCTCTTTGCCGAAAACGATCCGTCCCTGCTGCGCGGACTTTTCCGGAAGCTGGAAAGGGGCGCCTTCGTGCGGAAGGAGGAGGATTACCGCCGCATTGTCGAAGGCCATTTTCGGGTCCGCTCCTCAGGGGTGGAGCGCTCGCACCTCTTCTCCTTGAAGGGCATTCCGGTCTACAATGACCTGCTCACCCTGACCTGCTCCAAAAGCTGACTGCTCCCGCCGCACAGTGCGGGTGTCCTCATTTTTCGCCGCTCCCGCGTCAGGGCAATCGCATCAAAATATCTACTCATTTGCTCTCCCTTTGAGATTGCTTCGCTCCGCTCGCAATGACAGGAGGGTAATCTCCCTCTCCGTCTCACTCTCTCCCTTTGCCTCTCCCTGACTTTGTCATTGCGAAGGGTCGTACCCTGAAGCAATCTTGTTGTTTTCCCTTACATTGCTCTTTAGATGCGTTTGCCCTGCTCCCACACCACCACCCTATTGAAAAAGACAAACAGAGGTGGTAACATGCTTACGGTGCGTCTGCAGCGTGATTCTCGCGGGCGCGGACGGCGACCGGCTCAACGGAGGAGAGGTACATGAAAATAAAAATGGCTGCGGGATTGCTTTTCGTCGTCGGTCTCTTTTTTCCGGTGCTGCACGTTTCGGCGTATACCCTGTCCCTTCTCAAGGCGGGCACGGGAGGGGGGGAGGTCACACTGCTCTCCTCGGGAGGCGTCGAGCTCGCCCGGTGCACGCCCCCCTGTACGATGCCCCAGAACCCGACAACCGGCAACGTTATTGCGGGAGTGCCCGACAGCAATTCAACCTTCGGCGGGTGGAGCGGCGGCGGCTGCTCGGGGACGGATTCCTGCAGTCTCGTCGTAACGGGTGATCTGACGATAACCGCGACTTTCACTGCAAAGCCTGCCCAATGCACCTATTCGATCTCCCCCACCAGCCTTTCGGTGAGCGCCGCGGGCAGCTCCAACTCCATCTCGGTCACCTCTCCCGGCAGCTGCACCGAATGGACCTGGAGCGCAGAGTCCGGCGCTTCCTGGATCACGATCAATTCGGGAGCTACCGGCAGCAGCAACGGGACGGTCACTCTCACCGTGGCCCCCTCCACGGAGTTGACCTCGAGGACGGGGAGCGTCAGTATCGCGGGGCGGACGCTCACCGTTACTCAGGCGGCCAACGACGACAGGCGGATATCGGTTTCCCCTGCGACGCTGGACCTGGGGACCGTCAAGACGGCCGCGTCTTCGCAGAGGTCGATAACGATCACCAACGAGGGCAACGCCCCCCTGACGATCAGCTCGATAGAGATATCCGGCACCGACGGTGCGGACTTCAACGTGCTGACCGGCTGCGCGGTCCTTCCAGAGGGGGACTCCTGTGCGGCGACCGTCGTGTTTGCCCCTTCGGCGGGTGGAGCGAAGAATGCGACCCTGACCGTTCAATCCGACGACCCTTATTACCCTGCATACACAGTGGCGCTGAGCGGCACCGCCTCTTCCGCAGCCGCGCCTTCGATCTCGGTGGATACCGCCTCCATCAGCTTCCTCTATACGAACATCGAGTTCGGGGACAGCGCTTTTGTGGAAATAGAAAATACGGGGACCGGGAGCCTGGTGCTTTCCTCCATCTCCCTGCAGGGCAAGGATGCGGGCGAGTATACGACGAGTCACGACTGTGCCCTCATCTCCGCCGGCTCCGCCTGCACCGTGCAGGTGGCGTCCGCCTACACCTCCAATGCGCCGAAGGAGGCGTCCCTCGTCATCTCGTCAAATGCGGAGAATGCGCCGCAGGTGGAGGTGCCCATCACCGTCGGGGCCGTTTCCTGCGGGGAGGCGGACATTGCGCTTTCCGCCACCTCTTCCACCGCGCCCTATGAGGGGACGACGGGGAGCGTGAGCGTAACGGCAGGCTCTTCGTGCTGGTGGCGCGCACGGAGCAACAACTCCTGGGTGAGCCTCACCGGCGGCGGGGGATGGAGCACGGGGAGCGGGACGGCGACCTACAGCCTCGACGCCAACGCCAACAGCTCTGTGATGATGGGAAGCCTGACGATCGCAGGTAAGCAGTTCTCCCTTGCCCAGTACGGCTCTTCGGGCAATACCCTCTTTTCGGATGCTGCCGACAGTGCGGAGGTCTCCTACATCAATGCCCTTGCGGCAAAGGGCATTACGACAGGGTGCGGGGACGGCAACTTCTGTCCGGACGACCCGGTCACCCGGGAGCAGGTGGCTGCCTTCATTATCCGGTCCCTGGAGGGGGAGCCCCCGTCCGACTACTGTGCGGGAGGCTCTCCGTTCGGCGATGTGGGGGCGGAGCGGTGGTCCTGCGTGTATGTCAAGCGGCTCTATGAGCGGGGCATCACGACAGGGTGCGGGGACGGCAGCTTCTGTCCGGAAACAGAGTTGAGCCGTGAGATCATGGCGGTGCTCCTCGTGCGCGCCCTGGTGGGCGACGACTTCACCTACACGACAGACCCTTCTTTCAACGATGTTCCGGAGAGCCGCTGGACCTTCAAGTATGTCCAGAAACTCAAGGACCTGGGAATCACCGTGGGGTGCGGTAACGACAACTTCTGTCCCGACGATATCCTGGTCAGGAAGTACATGGCGGTCTTCCTCGGCAGGGAATTCCTCGGTATGGAATAGCGGTTTCCTTCCAGGGCAATCGCATCAAAATGGATGGCCGGCAGGGATCCCCTTGGGATTGCTTCGCTCCGCTCGCAATGACAGAAGGGAAAGGAACGCAATGACAGGGGAGTGATTTGTCTCTCTTCTGTTTCTCTTCTGTTTCTCTCTGTTTCTCCTTCTGTCTTACTCTGCCTCACTCTGCCTTATTCTGCTTCACTCTGCCTTTCTCTTGTCTTTGTCCTTGCGAAGGGCCGTATCCTGAAACAATCCCTTTGTTTTCCCGTGCATCGCTTATTGAGGCGGCTGCCTCCCTGTCCCTCCCCGATATGATTTGACATACTCTCCCGGAGAGGGTATCCTATAAAGGACACGCGTCTTTTTCGCATTGGATGCAAATAACAGGCTGATAATAAACTGTAATTCATTGTACGGCAGGGAGGGGAATGGGCGGTTTTCGGTCGTTGCGAACGGGAGGGCACTCTCTTTTTGCCCGGTCGCGGAAAGAGTATCCTGCCGGTGCGTCCCGGCAGGGCATCGAAGTCCCCTCTCCTCAGGTGCATTCTCCCGACCGGCAGGGAAGAGAGCTCCTCTTCTGGAAGAGATTTTATAACGCCATAGTCCACGAACCGACCATGGCCGATGTATTCGGAAAACTCGGCCTGGGGTCCGTCGAAGACCGGAAAGAGTTCTCGCTGACGCCTGATCAGTGGAAACGCCTCGATGCACGGGGGCGTATCCTCGAGGTGGGCAGGAGCATGACCTTTCCGCGTTACCAGAAGGAACTGGGGATCGGGAAGGGCTCGCTAAAAGGAAAAGCTGTCCTCGATGTAGGCTGCGGACCCATGGGAGCGCTCAAGTGGTTCCACTCCAGGAGCAGGTTCGGCCTCGACGAGCTTGTGGCGGAGTACCGCGCCATCGGGTACCCCCTTGAGGCGCACGAGACTTCCTATGTGCAGGGAAAGGCCGAGAACATGCCCTTTCCCGATGAAAAATTCGACGCGGTTCTCAGCGTAAACGCCCTGGACCGTGTGGAGGATTTCAGCGCCGCCCTGTCGGAGATATTCCGCGTTCTGAAGCCGGGAGGCCGTTTCTATCTCAGTTTCATCTGCAGAGAGAAGCCGGAGCCGGGGCTCCTGCCTCTTACCGATACCTCGCGTCAGGGCGGTCCTCTCCCGGCATTTCGACTTTTTCAAATACAGGAGCGAGCTTTTCCGGCCCGGGGAAGAGATGGTCTGCTACCACGGGTGCCGCCGCTAACGCGGAGCGGGAGGGGTGGTTTTTATGCATCCTTACGGTGAAGGGAGGAGCGGAGAGAGAGAGCCTTTGGTGAGCGTTGTTCTGCCCGCAGGAAGCTCGCCTGCTCTGCTCACCGAGGCCCTTCAGAGCATCCTCTCCCAGACATACGGAAATTTCGAGGCGATCGTTGTGGGTGGAGGAGCAGCCGGGGAAGCGGCCCGCTCCTGCAGTGACGGCAGAATCGTCCACCTCCCTTTCGAGGGAGAAGAGGGCGCTCCCGCTGTGCGTGCAGGAGGGGAGGCGGCCCGCGGGGAGCGTATCGCCTACCTGGACGCTGCGGCAGTGTACTACCCATTCCATATCGAAGCGCTGGTGCGCCATATGGGGAGATGCGGGTGCCCCCTCGCCTTTTCCCCTGCCTTCCAGGTCCTCCGGGTATGGGTGGCGGACAGGCAGGTGACAGTAGGAAAGCGGATTTTTTTCAGTACGGAGTGCGACCGGCTCGGGAGGCAACTCACCCTCCCCGTTCCCCTCTCTTCCGTGATGCACCGGAGGGATTCCCCAGTCGCCCGCGAGATGATCGGGCGGGGTCTCCTTATCGCCCCTGAGGGGCTGCTGGTGCGGCTTTCCGAACAGCACGGTTTCTGCCGCGTCGGCGACCCCTCGCTGGAGATACGGGGCCGTGCCCTGCAGGAGGGGGAAGCGCGGGGAGCAGCGCCTCTTCCGGATGATCCCTGTGGGTGGAGCAGGGATTCCCATAGTGCAGCCCTCGAAGGGGAGCTGAGCGCGGCAGAACGTCGGGTGAAGCATCTTGAAAGGGAAGTTGCAGAGAAGGGACGCCGGCTCGCCTGCCTCGAAGAGACGCTGCGCGAGAGGGAGCAGTCTCTCCGCGACCTGGAGGACGGGCTGCGGGTATCCTCTTTCTACCTGGCGCACCTCAGTCCGCGGCAGAAGGAAAACTATGCACAGCCGGATTTTGTGCTGGAAATTTCCATCGAAAGCGGGGAGGCGCGCGACGGCGGGGGATGAAGAGGGCAGCTCTTATTACCGCCTTCGACCCCTCTTCCTCCTTCAAAGGGGGGATAGAGGTCTACAGCAGCACTCTCCTGAAGCTTCTGGAGGATTTCCAGATGGAGACCGATGTATACCACAGCGGCCTGGCGGAGGGTGAGCACGGCTTCCATAACGACTACCTCGGAAAGCTGTACCGGGTCGGGAGGATGCTCAAGGAGAGGGAGGAGGAATACGATCTCATTATCGCGAATTCTTTTTACGGCTTCGGCTACTTCCCTCCGGGGAGGAGGACCTTCACCGTGTATCACGCGACGCATGCGGGCTTTGCAGAGGCGGTGCGGGAGAGAGTTTCCCCTCTCTGTACCTGCAGCTGAGACGTACCTATGGAGAGCTTTGCGAGGGAGCGGGGGGGGTCGGCAGGACCCCCATCGCGGTGAGCGAGGGCGTGCGGCGGGAGTTGGCCGCCTGGTACGGATTCGAAGGGGTCAGGGTGGTGCCCAATGGGGTGGATACGGACATATTCAGGAAGCGGGACCCCCTCCGGGCGCGGAGGAAATGGGGGCTCCCCGAAGATGCTTTCATCGGGATGTATGCGGGGCGGTGGGAAGACTTCAAGGGGGCGGATATTGTCGAGGCACTCATCAGGAACGTGCCCGACGTCGTCTGGATTCTCGCCCTGGGAACAGGGGGGCAACGGCATGCCCTTTCCGAAAGGGACAATGTCCTGCTCTTCGAGGAGGCGGAAAGGGATGCGCTGGCCGAACTGTATTCGGCTGCGGATTTCCTCCTCTTCCCCTCCCTGTATGAGGGGTTCGGGTATGTCGTTGCCGAGGCGCTTGCGTGCGGGCTGCCCGTCCTCTCCACACGGGTGGGCATCGCAAAGGAAATCTTCAGCCGTGATCCTTTCCGGCTCCTCTCCCTGCCCGACTGGTCCGAAGGCAGGGAGGTCCTCCTCTCCTCCTGCGCCGGGAAAATCGAGCTACTGCGGAGGAACCCCCGTCTCAGAGAAGAGGCGGCGGAAGAGGGGCGCAGAATAGTGAAAGAGGAGTATTCACTTGCGCTCTGGAAGGCGCGGATGGCGGAAGCTTTGGAACTGGAACGGGGGCGATGAATGAAGGAAATGAACGATACGGTGCATATCCTCCTCTGCGGTTTCTACTTTAAGGGAAACACGGGGGACGACCTCTTCGCGGAGTCCATTGCGCAGACCCTGTCGCCCCACGGGGAAGTGAAGGTCTCCTCGATGTCCGATTTCGATACCGGCCTGCTGGACTGGTGCGATATCCTGGTCATCGGCGCGGGCAGCCATATCACTCCGCGGGGGCTCGGCGGATACGAACATACGAGGTATGCAAAGGAAAAGGGGAAGATCGTCGTCTTCTACTCGCTGACCGTTGAGGAGGGGCATCCCCGCCTGATGGAGCACCTGGGCCGTGCTGACCTGATCACGGTGCGGGACTCCGCCTCGAAGAAGGTAGTGGAAGAGCACGGGTTCAGGGCGGTGCTCGCTGCGGACCCTCTCTTCGAGAAGAGGAGGAGGAAGATCGGCTTCTCTTTCCGCAGATGGGTCAACGAACCGGAGGGAATCGAGGAGCGGCTGGCCTCCATGCTGGACGATCTTGCGGGGGAGTACGAGATCCTTTCGGTGCCGTATACCGGCGCGGAGACCGATACGGAGAGCGATCTCTCTTTCCACGAAAAGGTGATCGGAAAGATGCACTGTACGCCGGTGCATGTCCCCTACGACGAAGCGCTGAAGCAGATCGATCTCCTCATCGGGATGCGGCTCCACGCCCTGATCAACGCGGTGAACGCGAACAGGAAGGTGCTTGCCGTGGACTATGATGCCAAGGTGGGGAGGATCTTCCACGACCTTTCCCTCCGTGATGCGGTGGTGGCCTATGAGGAGATCGGAAAGATTCCCTCCCTGGTGCGGGAGAGGATCTTCGGCGCCGACCGTCTTGCACAGCGGGAAAAGGTGAACGCCGCCCTGATCGGAGTGCTGTGCGACGACCTGAAGGGGAAGCCGAAGCCGGAGATCTCTGTGGTGATGCCCACCTTCAACAGGGCGCCTTTCCTCAAAGACGCCGTCGATTCGGTCCTCGCGCAGACTTTCCCGGATTGGGAGTTGGTGGTGATCGACGACGGGAGCACGGACGGGACGCGGGAGGTGCTTGCAGCCTACAGCGACCCGCGCATCCGCTCCTATCACTTCGGGCATAACGGGATCAGCTTCTCGCGGAATATCGGCAATCTCCTGAGCCGGGGCGCCGTGATCGTTGTCGCGGATTCCGACGACATCAATCTCCCCCACCGCCTGGAGGTGATCCGCAGCGAGATGGAGAAGAGCGGCGCTGCACTTGTCTATTCGTCCCTGCATCTCCTCCATGAGGACGGGCGCAGGGAGCTTCTGGAAAGCACCCCTTTTTCAGCGGAGAAGCTGAGGGCTTACAACTTCCTGAGCCATCCCACCGTCGCCTACCGCCGGGAGGTGGCCCTGGCCTGCCCCTATGACGAAGAGCTTGATGTCTCGGAGGATTACCACCTTTATCTTTCCGCAGCGGAAAAGGGGTTCTCTTTTCACCGGATCCGGGAGCCCCTGGTCCTGTACCGCTGTCATGGGGGGCAGGCCACACGGGTGAAGCAGGGGAGGACGCGGGAGGCGCACGGGGAGCTCGTGGAGAGGAACCTGCAGAAGGGGCATGCCCCTGCAGTGAGCGTCATCATTCCCACCTGCAACCGGCCCGCCGCCCTCAGGGAGGCCCTGGCGAGCGTCCTGGCGCAGACCTACCGCAGCTTCGAGATCATCGTGGTCAATGACGGCGGAGTGGACATATCCGAAGTAGTGCGCTCCTGCAACGGGGAGGAGAGGGTCGTCTCCCTCCGGCACGAAGAGCGGAAGGGGCGTTCCGCCGCGCGCAATACCGGCATCAGAGCGGCACGGGGGCGGTATATCGCGTATCTCGACGACGATGATATCTATTATCCCGATCATCTCGAAACCGCTGTCGCCTTCCTGGTGAATACCGACTGCAGCGTAGTCTATACCGACTCCCTGTACGCTACCCGGGAATGGGTGCATGACCGCTATGTGACGACCGGGACAGAGGTCTGCTTCAGCAGGGATTTCGACCGGGAGAAACTGCTGGTGGCGAATTACATCCCCACCATTAACATCGTGCATAGCAGGGATGTTTTCAGGGACGCGGGGATGTTCGATGAGAGCCTTGCCACCCACGAGGATTGGGATTTATGGATACGGATGTCCCGCCACTACGATTTCCACCATATCAAGGCAGTTACCGCGGAAGTGAGGGTCCGCAATGACAAGACCAACACCACGACAAACCGGGGTGCGTTCCTCGACACGCTGCGCCTGCTGTACCGGAGATATGCACCCCTTGTGCAGGACCTGCAGACCTTCGAGGAGCGGAAAAAGACCGAAGAAAACCTGGTGCGGGAGGTTGAAGAGGAGATGAGCCGTACAATCGTGCACGAGTATGAGAGGCACCATCAGTACCTTTTTGCACGGGAGCTGGCCGCGGGGAAGCGGGTGCTTCACCTCGGCTGCGGCGACGGGTACGGGACCTCCCTCCTTGCGGAGAGCGCGCAAGAGGTGGTAGGGGTGGAGAGCGACCCGGAGCTTCTGCACCGTGCTATGTCCCGCTGCTCTGCAGGAAACGCGCGATTGGTGAAGGGCTCTCCCGTTTCCGTACCCCTCCCTGACGGGGAGCTGTTCGATGTCGTCGTATGCCTCGGGATCGAGGCATTTCCGGTGGAGCAGGACCTCCTGCTTGGGGAGGCAAGACGGGTGCTCAGGAAGGGGGGAGTTCTCCTCCTTTCGGCTCTCAATGAGGAAGCCTACGCATCCCCTCTTTATAAACAGGGAATCGTGAGGGATATCTTCTCTGCGGGAAGAGTGCGGGATCTCCTCGGGCGGAGCTTCTCCCATGTCCTTGCGTACGGCCAAAGGGTGTATCCTGCATCCTCCCTCTTTCCCCTTGCGTGCGCTCCGGGTGCCGTGGAAGAGTACATGGTGGAGCGGGGGGACGGGTCTTTCCTGTCCGCCCCTGCCGGGCGCAGGGAGGCTCACTGCCTTGTCCTGGTCGCTTCCGATGCCTCGCTGGAGGGGGTACGGAGTACTGCCTCCTACCTTGTGGATGCCTCCGATACCCTGCTTGCCCTGAAGGAGAAGCACATCGGGAATCTCGAGGATACGATCCGGCACAAGGAGGCCCATGGGAGAGCTCTCGGGGAGTCGCTTCTGCACAAGGACGCTCACATAGAGAACCTTGAGGAGTCGCTCCGGCAGAAGGATGCATACCTGGAGAGTCTCCACCGCCATATCGCCAACCTCGAAGAGGGCATCAGGGGATTTGAAGTCCATGTGAGGGATATGGAAGCCTATGCGCGGAACCTCGAGGAGGCAGTGCGTCAGAAGGACCTCCACATAACGGGCCTCGAGGAGGCGGTGAGGCAGAAAGATGCCCATATCGGAGCTCTTGAGGAGGCGATGCGGCACAAGGACGCGCACATCGTGAACCTTGAGGAGGCAATGCGGCATAAGGATGCGCACATCGTGAACCTGGAGGAGGCGATACG
>JAXLZK010000013.1:0-4364 GCA_046350935.1 Thermodesulfovibrionales bacterium | reverse complement strand
AGGAGGCAATGCGGCATAAGGATGCGCACATCGTGAACCTGGAGGAGGCGATACGCCACAGGGACGATGCCCTGCATCGCATCCACCGTTCTCTCGTATGGAGAGCTGCATCTCTGTTCCGTAAGGGGATCGGGAAGATTTTCCGCACTCCCTGAGAGCGAAGGACAAGCGCATCACGTGCCCGGTGAGCGGATCCTCTTGAGATTGCTTCGCTCCGCTCGCAATGACAGAGGGGAAAAAGCTCTCCTCCTGTCTTTGTCATTGCGAAGGGTCGTTCCCTGAAGCAATCTCGCTGTTTTCACTGAAGCGCTTTTGCACTCCATGAGAGCGGCTTCCCCGCACGATCTTTGTCTCTGCTATTGTAAAAAGGGAAAGTACGCGGTATACTATCATAATTGCATGTACCATGCCTCAGCATCACCTGATTGATGTATTGTATTTGCTAAGAAAACAGTTAGTTATCGTTGCCGCCGCCATGTTGTAGCTAAGTACTTTCGGGAAAGGACGCAGGGATGAGGTTTGAGGAGCAGGAGAAGGGTCTCGAGTCTGCCATACGGAGTAAAGACGGGTATATCGGCGATCTGTTGGATCTCATAAAGGCCAAAGACCAATATATCGCCAGTCTGGGATGGCAGCTTCAGTACAAGGACCAGTACATCGCAGAGTTCGACCTGTACAAAACCAATCTCGAGGCGGTAATCTCCCACAGGGATCAGCACATCGCCAATCTTGAAAATGCCGTTGCCGGAAAAGACGCATACCTCGCCGACCTCAAGGGGCATATACACAACCTGGAAGACGCCCTTCACCACAAAAGCCTGCACATTCGCGATCTTGAAGAGGCCCTTGCCCGGGCGGAGCTGCTCAGGAATGAGCTGGGTGCCCTCGGGAAGATCTATGGCTCCCGCGGATGGAAGGCGCTCCAGGCGTACTACCGGATTCGCGACAGGCTGCTGCCCTCCCATTCCTTCGCCAGACGTGCGGTGAAGAAGATTGCCGGGCTCCTCCTCTCTCCCTTCCCGGCTTTCAAAAAAAAAAGTGTGAAATAGCCGGGGGCGCTCTGCTCTATTGCATCGACGGGGGCTTTCCCCGTGAGCTCGTTGTCGGGGAAGGGAATGTCTTGTATCTGCACGGCTGGTGCTTTCATACCCTGCGGCGCATTAAAAAGCTGTATCTTTGCGCGGAGGGGCTGTCCCGTCCGGTGTACAACTCTTTTTCTGCGAGGTCCGATGTCTTTAATGAGCATTTCGGAAAGAGCGACGGGAACGGCTATAGCATGAACAGCGGTTTCTGGGCGTTATTGCCTGTCAGGAAGGCGGAAAGCGCTGTGGAAGCCCGACGTTCCCTTCCCATCACGCTGCGCGCCGTGCTGGACAACGGGAGTACGGCGGAGGCGCACCTGGGGGATATTGCCCTCTCTCCGGGACCTGCGGAGGAGGGAGGGACTGCCCTTACCGGACCCCTTCCGGCAATGCCGCGCCTGGCCATCTGCATGGCGACGTACGATCCCGACCCCGGACAGTTCGCCCGCCAGATCGATTCCATCAGAAAGCAGACATATACGAACTGGATGTGTATCATTAACGATGATTGCTCGCCTCCCGGCGCCTTCGAGAGGATCAGGGAAGTGGTTGCGGACGATTCCCGCTTTGTTGTGCACAGGAATGCCGCCAATCTGGGGTATTATTACAACTTCGAGCGATGCCTTTCTCTGGTTCCGGAAGGGATTTCGCTGGTGGCCCTGTCCGACCAGGATGATTTCTGGCACGCCGACAAGCTGGAAACGCTCGTGTCTTGCGTGGACGACGAAACCGTCCTCGTCTTCTCCGATATGAATATCGTGAACACGAGGGGAGAGCTCCTGTCTTCCACCTATTGGACGGGCAGGAAAAACAACTACCGCGAACTGGATCTCATGATCCTCGCCAATACCGTTACCGGGACTTCCTGTCTGTTCCGCAGGGGGCTTCTGCGCTACGTCCTCCCTTTCCATCAGAAAATCGAGGACTCCTATCATGACCACTTCATCGCCGTCGTTGCGCTGGCTTTGGGAAAGGTGCGCTACGTGGACAGGCCTCTCTGCGACTACTACCAGCATGGAGAGAATGTGGTGGGACACTATACAAAGGAGAAGTACCGTAAAGAGACTCGCGTTGCCGGAGCCTTTACTGACGGGGAAAGCGGGGGCGGCATGGGAGGGAAGATAGCGGCGTTTGCCGGCGGCTTCATCCGGAAAGCGGTGCAAACCGTGCGGCTTTACCGGACAATTTATCTTTGGCACTATGTCAGGAGGGCGCTCATGGGCGCTGTACTGGAATTGCGGTGTCCCCAGGTGGCCGGCGGGAAGAGGAGGACCCTCCGGAGGTTCTCCCGGCTCGAGCAGACCCCTCGGGGGCTGCTCGTTTCCCTGCTCAAGGAAAAAGTGCTCCGCAGGGATGCCGTGACCTTCGGCATTGCGGGACTCCTCCTGAAGAGCTGCGGTTTCTATAAAGCGAGCAATTTCTATCATAGGGTGAGGAGGAAAGCGCGTAGCGCGTCCTGACACAGCGCCGGCGGAGGGTATATGTCTTGTTCGTTGAAGGAGTTTCTTGGCAGGCAGCCGGTGGACCCGGCGAAGCTGGAAGAGCATTCATCCATGCACAGGGTGAGTTTTGCACGGAGCCTCACGGCGCCTCTCGGGCTGGTTTTTTCCGCCTCAGCCCCCGAGCGTGTGAACATACTCGCCTCGATGATCGACTTTAAGTATTTCTTCGGAGGCTATAACGGCGTATTCAACCTTGCGTTGCGGCTCGTCAGGGAGGGGTGCCGGGTCAGGCTGGTACTCGTCGACAGGTGCGAGTACGAGCCTGAGGTATGGAAACAGGAGATCAGAAAGTACGAGGGGCTCGGAGGCTTTTTTGATCTCGTCGAGGTCGTGTACGCATACTACCGGACTGTTCCCCTGGAGGTCAGCGGGAGGGATGTCTTTCTTGCCACGAGCTGGTGGACGGCGCACATCGCAAACCATGCAAGAAAATTCCTGAACGGAAAGAGGTTCCTCTACCTTACCCAGGAATACGAGCCGATCTTTTATCCCATGGGGTCCATTGCCGCTCTGGCGCAGGAAAGCTATACCCTACCCCACTATGCCCTGATCTCCACCCAGGCCCTCAAGGAGTACTATCTCCGGAACGGTATCGGGGTCTTCGGAGCGGGAAGATCTGCCGGAGAGGAGCATTCCGTCGTAATCGAAAACGCCATCCAGACGTTTCCCGTTGACATCGGGAAGATGCGGAGCAGAAAGAAAAAGAGATTCCTGTTCTACGCGCGTCCCGAAGAGCATGCGGCCAGGAACATGTATGAAATGGGGATCATGGCTCTTTCCGAGGTTCTCCTGACAAGAGACGTGGATGTCTCGCAGTGGGAGTTCTACGGGATCGGTACCGTGGGCGACAGCAAAAAGGTGAGCCTCGGCGGAGATGCGTATATGATCCTCCTGCCCAAAGTAAGCCTCCGGGAATACGGAAGCCTTCTTCCCGAATTCGATCTCGGTATGAGCATGATGCTCTCTCCCCATACGGGGCTTGTCCCTCTCGATATGGCTGCGGCGGGCATGTATGTGGTGACCAATACGTATGCCAACAAGACGGCGGAGTACCTGAAAAGCATTTCCTCCAATATTATCCCCGCGGAGCCTACTTTCGGAGGAGTTTCGGTCGCCCTGCGAACGGGATTCAGCAAGGTGAGCGATTATGAGGCTCGTGCGGCGGGCGCCCGGGTCAACTGGAGCCAGAGCTGGGATGATACGTTCAACAGCAGTGTCATGGCGAAGATCCGGACGTTTATCGAGGAGTGCCGTCGTTCCACGGATTTCCGCTATCTGGGAAAATCCTCCGGTTCTGAAGGGGACTTCACTCACCCTGCTTTCCCTTCCGGGGAAAAGGCTGTTCCGGGCAACGGTGTTGCCCCCTCCCCTGATAAAGAGGTAGGTGCCTCTGGGGAAAGGGATGAGGAGAAATCCATATGGGACAACTCGTTGGATCAGTATCAGAAGGGAGAGTTTAAGATCTACTGGGAGCTTCTCGACGAAATACATAAATACCAGTGCCAATGTATGACAGATGACGAAAGTATGAACTACTTGCAACATACTATCCGCTACCTCAAAGAGAAAGTCGGTGATAGGAATCTGAAGGCGTTGCTACTGGGCTGTATGGAAGGAGAATTACCCCCGGAAGTCGTCCTGCTTGAGACCGGTCTTTTCAGCAAAATCGAGGTGATGGATATTGCGAAGGGGTTGCTCGATAAGCAGCGGGAGAGGGTAAGAAAACTCAGGGGAGAGACCTGCATCGAGCATATTCGTGAGAATTTCAATACCTTCTCGC
>JAXLZK010000012.1:32400-86091 GCA_046350935.1 Thermodesulfovibrionales bacterium | reverse complement strand
GTGGTGGCGCCCTCGGAGGCAATGCTCTCCGCGCTTTTCCGTCACTACTCAGCGCCTCTTTCGGGGCGGGTGGTCCCGAACGGGCGCGCTCCCGGACTCTTTGCGCCGGACAAAAAGGAAAGACTGGTGCTCACCGTGGGAAGGCTGTGGGACGAGGCCAAGAACGCGGCGGCCCTCTGCCGCATCGCCTCCTCCCTCTCGTGGCCTGTGTATTGCGCCGGCGAGGAGAGCCATCCTTCAGGGAGAGCCGTTCTGGACGGCTCTGCCGTGCGCCGGCTCGGCAGGCTCCCGACGCGGGAGCTCGCCTCCTGGATGGCCCGCGCCTCGATCTATGCCCTGCCCGCCTATTACGAGCCCTTCGGCCTCTCCGTCCTGGAGGCGGGGCTCTCGGGCTGCGCCCTCGTCCTCGGGGACATCCCGAGCCTCCGCGAGATATGGTACGGGGCCGCCCTGTTCGTGCCGCCGCAGGACGATGGGGCGCTCAGAAGGGCGATAGAGGACCTTATCAGTTCGCCGGACGAGCTGGAGCGGAGGGCGGCGGACGCACAGGAGCGGGCTGAAGAGTTCACCTCCCTGCGTATGGTGGAGGGATACGGCGCGGTGTACGGAGACGTAATGGAAAGACAGAAAAAAAACAGGTAAAGGTACAGGGAGAGAAAAAGACAAAGATAACGGTATTTTTTTCTTTTTCGTGTTTTTACTTTACCTCTCCCTTTACCTGTCTTACTTTGCCGTTAGGAGGGTTTTCGTGCGCATCGTCCTTTTTTATCACTCGATCCTTTCGGACTGGAACCACGGGAACGCGCATTTTCTCCGCGGTGTTGCAGGGGAGCTCCGCGCGCGCGGCCATGCGGTGACGGTGTACGAGCCCAGGGACTCCTGGAGCCTGAGCAACCTCCTGTCTTCCCACGGGTCCGCCCCCCTGCGGGCGCTGCTCCGGGCGTATCCCTGGCTGCGGAGCACCCGCTACGACCTGTCCGCCTTGGACATAGATCAGGCCCTGGACGGCGCCGACCTGGTGATCGTGCATGAGTGGAACGACCCTGTACTGGTGCGGCGCATCGGGGAGTGCCGCGCCCGGTCGCGCGGCTTCAGGCTGCTCTTCCACGATACGCACCACCGGTCCGTCTCCGAGCCGGAGAGCATGGCCGCCTACGACCTCTCCCGGTACGACGGAGTGCTGGCCTTTGGGGAAGTGATCCGGGACCTCTACCTGTCGCGCTGCTGGGCGGAGCGGGCCTGGACATGGCACGAGGCGGCCGATACGCGGCTCTTCAGCCCGATGCCGGAACCGGTGCAGGAGGGCGACCTTGTATGGATCGGCAACTGGGGAGACGGGGAGCGCACCGCAGAACTGTACGAGTTCATCCTGGGTCCGGTCCGCTCCCTCGGCCTGCGGGCGCGCCTGTACGGGGTGCGCTACCCGGAAGCGGCGCGGGCGCTGTTGCGGCAGACGGGGGCGGACTATGCGGGCTGGCTGCCCAACCACGCCGTGCCGCGGGTCTTCGCCCGCTTCAGGGTGACGGTCCACGTACCGCGCCGTCCGTACGTGGAGACCCTCCCGGGGATCCCCACCATCAGGCCTTTCGAGGCCCTCGCCTGCGGGATCCCCCTTGTCTGCTCCCCGTGGGAGGACGCGGAGGGCCTCTTCAGTCCCGGAAAGGACTTTCTCCTGGCGCGGAACGGCAGGGAGATGGAGCGGCACCTGCGGGCGCTGCTGCAGGACGAAGCGCTGCGGAGGGAGCTTGCGGAGCACGGCAGGCGGACCATTCTCCGGCGCCACACCTGCGGCCACCGCGTTGATGAGCTGCTCGCCCTCTACGAGGAGCTGGAGGGAAGCCCCCGCGGCGCTCCGGCGCCCCGGCACGCCGTACCGCACAAGAGGGAGGAGCACGGAAAGAGCACTCCCCTATCCCGCAGCGAGGAGGCGGTATCTCTATGAAACAGGGGCGCACCTTCGCTTTCTTCGGATCGAGTCTCGTATCCGCCTATTGGAACGGGGCGGCAACCTACTATCGGGGAATCATCCGCTCTCTCCACGAGCTCGGGCATACGGTCACGTTTTACGAGCCTGATGTCTACGGGAGACAGCAACACCGCGACATCCCCGATCCGCCGTGGGCAAAGGTGGCGGTCTATTCAGGAGAGGGAGAAGAGGGGGTTTCCCGCGCGCTGGAGAGTGCGCGGAGCGCCGAGGTGCTGGTGAAGGCGAGCGGAGTCGGCGTGTTCGATGCGCTGCTGGAAGCGGCGGTCCTCGAAGCGAAGCGGCCCGGCGCCCTGGCCGTCTTCTGGGATGTGGACGCCCCGGCGACCCTCGACCGGGTCCGGGAGAATCCGGACGACCCCTTTCGCGCTCTCATCCCCCGGTACGATCTCATCCTTACCTACGGGGGGGGAGAGCCGGTCGTCAGCGCCTACGAGGCCCTTGGCGCCCGCCGGTGCATTCCTGTCTATAACGCCCTGGACCCCTCCACTCACCACCCGGTGCCGGCTGACCAGCGGTTCAGCGGGGACCTCGGCTTTATCGGAAACCGTCTGCCCGACAGGGAGGCGCGGGTGAAGGAGTTCTTTTTCCGGGCCGCGGCACTCCTCCCCCGCCGGCGCTTTCTGCTCGGGGGGAGCGGGTGGGACGCCCCGGAATCCCCCAACGTCGCCTACGTGGGGCATGTGTACACGCGTGACCACAACGCTTTCAACAGCACTCCCCGTGCGGTCCTGAATATCAACCGTGAGAGCATGGCGCGGTACGGGTTCTCCCCGCCGACCCGCGTGTTCGAAGCTGCGGGAGCCGCCGCGTGCCTCATCACCGACCAGTGGGAGGGAATAGAGCTCTTCCTTGAACCCGGCAGGGAGGTCCTGGTAGCCCGCGACGGCGGCGGCGTTGCGGAGCACCTCCGTGCGCTCACCCCCGAAAGGGCGCGCACCATCGGGCAGGCCGCGTGCCGGCGCATCGGTGCGGAGCATACCTATGCGCACCGCGCAGCGCAGGTGGAGCGCGTGCTGGAAGGGGTCGTCCGATGACTAACCCGGTGCGCAACGCCGAAGGGCGCCCTATGAATTCCCGGCGGCTCAGCATAGTGATCCTCGGGCTGTCCATCACCTCCTCGTGGGGGAACGGCCACGCCACCACGTACCGGGGGCTCGTCCGCTCGCTCGCCGACCGGGGGCACCACGTCCTCTTTTTGGAGCGGGACGTGCCGTGGTATGCGGAAAACCGCGACCTGCCCCGTCCCCCGTACGGGAAGACGGTCCTGTATTCCGGCCTTAGAGACCTGAAGAGCCGCTTTTCTGAAGAGGTGCGGACAGCGGACCTCGTCATGGTCGGCTCCTATGTGCCGGAGGGGGTTGCAGTCGGAGAGTGGGTGACCTCCAGCACGCGGGGTAAAGCGGCGTTTTACGACATCGATACCCCGGTGACCCTCGCCAAGCTGGAGAGGGGCGATACGGAGTACCTCTCCGCAGACCTCATTCCGCGCTACGCGCTGTACCTCTCCTTCACGGGAGGGCCGCTTCTCGACCGCATCGAGCGGGAGTACGGGTCGCCCATGGCGCGCCCCCTCTATTGCTCGGTGGACACCTCCTCCTATCTCCCCCTGGCGTGCGAGAGGAAATGGGGTCTCGGCTATCTCGGCACCTACAGCGACGACCGGCAGCCGCGCCTCGATCGCCTGATGCTCCAGCCGGCGCGCCTCCTGCGGAGGGAGCGCTTCGTCGTGGCAGGCTCATTGTACCCCGATACTATCGGGTGGCCCCCCAATGTGGAAAAGGTCGGCCACCTGTCTCCCGCGCACCACGGCTCTTTCTACAACTCCATGAAATTCACCCTCAACATTACGCGGGCCGACATGGTCCGCGCCGGATACTCTCCCAGTGTGCGTCTTTTCGAGGCTGCTGCGTGCGCTATCCCGGTGATCAGCGATTACTGGGAAGGGCTGGATACCTTTTTCACACCGGGAGCGGAGATCCTCCTCTCCTCCTCTGCAGCGGATACGGTGCGGTATCTGAAGGAGATGGGAGAGGAAGAGCTCCGCTCGATAGGCGAACGGGCCCGGGCCCGCGTTCTTGCCGGGCACACCGCGGCTCACCGGGCCGGGGAGTTGGAGCGTCTCATCAACGGGACGTGTGTGGAACCCTAGACAGTCGAACCGCGGGGATGCCCCGTCGGGCATTTCAGCGGACGCAAGGAGGGAGGGATATATATGGAAAGGACATCAGTGCTGCACAGGCCCGGGCGGGAAGCTACCCGGGGGCGGAAGACAGTGAATGTCGGGCGTGCGGAGCGGTGGATCTCCCTGATCGGAGGGGGGATACTCGCTCTCCGGGGCATGCGGCGCAAGTCGCTGCCCGGAAAGGCCCTGGCCCTGGCAGGGGGCTATCTCATGTATCGGGGAAAGACGGGCCACTGCAACCTGTACGAGGCCATGGGGATCAGCACCGCCGCGGAAAGGGAGCACGGGGTGCACATAGAAAAAGGCATTACCGTGAATCGCTCCCCCGAAGAGGTATACCAGTATTGGCGCACTCTCGAGAACCTGCCGCACTTCATGGACCATCTCGAATCGGTCACGGTGGACGGCAAGCGCTCCCACTGGGTGGCGAAGACCCCCCTGGGGGGGACGCTGGAATGGGATGCGGAGACGACCCGGGAGGTGGAGAACGAGCTGATCGCGTGGCGCTCCCTGCCGGGGTCCGAAGTGGAGAACGAGGGAGAGGTGCAGTTCAGGAGTGCCCCCGGAGAGCGCGGTACGGAGGTGAAGCTGCGTCTCACCTATTTCCCCCCCGGGGGCGTGCTCGGAGAGGCCGCGGCGAAACTGCTCAATGTGGTTTCCGAGCGCACTGTCGCCAGGGACCTGAGCACCTTCAAACAGCTCATCGAGACGGGCGAAATAGCGACCGGTGCGGCTCACTCTTCGGGCAACGGGGGGACTCATGAGGTGGCGTCATGATGCGGGCGGTCTGTTGGGAGGGAAAGAACGAGGTGCATGTCAGGGACGTGCCCCTTCCTGAGGTCCTCAATCCGCGGGACGCGGGGGGGCAGGCCGAGTATGTAAAGGAAGACGGCTGCATCAAGGTGGCGCTGAAGCCCTGATCGGAAATCCTGTACGAGCGCTCGTGGAAAAAGGAGGCACCCATGACGACGATCCTTATCATCATCTTAATCATTCTCCTTATCGGTGCGCTGCCCTCGTGGCCTTACAGCAGAGGGTGGGGATATTACCCCAGCGGTCTCGTGGGGCTCATCGTGATCATCGTGATCATCCTGCTCCTGCTGGGCAGGATTTGAGGGGGCATCCGCGGAGAGGCCGGAAAGGAGGCTGTGCTTTCCGCTGCGGTCCGCAGCCTTCCTTCCTTACGAACAGCAACAATGGCGAGCGATGAAAGGAGTTGTGCCATGGCGGGAAAGAACACTTCGATATTCGGCATCTATCCGGACCGCGCCGGCGCTGAAGAGGCGGTGGACGCCCTGAGGAGGGCCGGTTTCAGGAATACGGACGTTTCGATTCTTTTTGCGGAAAACGAAGGGTCGAAGGACCTTGCCCTCGAAAAGCATACGAAGGCCCCCGAAGGCGCCGTCACCGGCGCTGTTTCCGGTGCGGTCATCGGAGGCGCCCTGGGGTGGCTCGTCGGCATCGGAGCCTTGGCGATCCCGGGCCTGGGGCCCTTTATTGCGGCAGGCCCCCTTGTCTCCCTGCTGGCGGGAATCGGAGTGGGAGGGGCCATCGGGGAGCTGGCCGGGGCGCTGATCGGGATCGGCATCCCTGAATACGAGGCGAAGAGGTATGCCGGCAGGATACGGAAAGGAGGGGTCCTCCTCTCCGTCCACTCGGACAGCGACGACTGGACCAGGAGTGCGAAGAAGATCCTGTCCCAGACCGGGGCGGAGGATATCTCCACGGCAGGAGAGGCAAAGCCGGATTATGCAGGGAGCGTGAAGCCCGTCACACGGGGGAAAGAGGGCTCCGAGCTGTAGAGGAGAGGGAGGAGGGGGAATACGGTGCGGACGACGACGGGATGCTGCGGCCCTAAAAGAGAGCGGAGAGGGGAGGCATGAAACTGGTCATCTTCGGGCTCACCGTCAGCTCCTCCTGGGGCAACGGCCATGCCACCATCTGGCGCGGTCTCTGCAGGGCGCTGGCGCGGCGGGGGCACCGCGTCGTCTTTTTCGAGCGTGACGTTCCGTACTACGCCTCCCACCGGGACCTCACCGGAATGCCCGGCATCGAGCTTGTCCTCTATCCTGCATGGGAGGAGGTGCTGTCCTCCGCCCGGAGGCACCTTTCGGATGCTGATGTGGGGATGGTCACCTCCTACTGTCCGGACGGCATCGCCTCGTCGGAGCTGCTGCTCTCTTCCCGCGTTCCCTTGCGCACCTTTTACGATCTGGATACGCCGGTCACCCTGAAGTCCCTTGCCGAGGGGAGGCCGGTGGCGTATATAGGCCCTGAAGGGCTGGGGGATTTCGATCTGGTGCTGAGCTATACGGGAGGGGCGGCGCTGGACGAGCTCCGGACGCGTCTCGGGGCGAGGAGGGTGGCCCCGCTCTACGGGAGCGTCGATCCCTCCGCCCACAGGCCGGTGCCTGCTGAGGTGGACTACCGGGCGGACCTCTCGTATCTCGGCACGTATGCCGAGGACCGCCAGGAGGTGCTGAACTCCCTTTTCATCGAAGCGTCGAAGCGGCTCCCCGCACGCCGTTTTCTCATCGGGGGGTCTCTGTACCCGGACACGTTCCCCTGGACGCAGAACATCCATTACGTCAGGCACGTCCCGCCGCCTCATCATCCGGCGTTCTATTGCTCCTCGTCTTTTACCCTGAATGTAACCCGGCGCGCCATGGCTGAGATGGGGTACTGTCCGTCAGGCCGTCTGTTCGAGGCTGCCGCCTGCGGCACCCCTCTCGTGAGCGATGAATGGGAGGGCCTGGACAGGTTCTTTGCTCCGGGGAAGGAGATCGTCGTCGCGCATACCACCGGGGAGGTGGTGGAGACCCTCACCATGCCTGAGGAGCAGAGGGAGAGGATTGCCGCTGCGGCGCGGGACAGGGCGCTCTCGGAGCATACGGCGGAGCACCGGGCCGCGGAGCTGGAGGGGATAGTAAGCAATGTCAGGGAGTTTGAGATAGCATGATTCGTACGGTTCCCTCTCAGGATAGATCGAAAAGGATAAATAGGCATCCTTGGGTATGGGGCCTGATGAATAGGTATCCTCCGGTGTGGGGTGAGGGAGTACCCTCTTTCTTTGCGAGCGAATTCGGCAGGGCCTCGCATTTGCTGGGTAGTACTTTGTTTCAAAAGTATTCTTCTCTGAATAGGCATCCTTGGGCATGGGGAGAGGGGGACCGCTCTTTCTTTGCGAGCGAATTCCTCCTTCATCGCAGAGGGACATTTCTCTTTGATAATGATCCGTTTTCCCTTCAAGTACACAGGGGGACAGGACGTTACCTGTCCCCTACTGAGATTCCAGACGCTCGCTGCAGACAAGAGGATCCCCCTCAGCCCCCGCACTCACTTCATTTCAGAGTCCGTCACCCCGGCAGAAGCCGGGGTCCAGTTCCTCTGAGACGTCATTCCGGCTCTCTTCTGTCGTCATTCCGGCTCTTGTCCCGGCCTGGTCCGGGATCGGTCTGGAATCGTTCTTCAGAAGGATTCCCGGCTCGCTCCGCTTGCGGGAATGACAGAAGAAAGAGGGAGTATCCTTTTCTGTTCAAAGGGAGTGCGTGTTGGATGAGTATGCATGATGAGCAGAGAGGGGAACGAATCCCCTGCCCCGACCCCCTTAGAGGGAAGGCGCATTACAAAAAAGGACGCTTTAAATAGTAGTGGCGGGATAAGAGAAATAACAGGTGCGTAAAAAGAATAAAGAGGAGGAAGTATGTGGGGAGTGATTCCGGCGGCGGGTGCCGGGAGCAGGATACAGCCGCTGGCGTTCTCAAAGGAGCTGCTTCCGGTGGGCAGCCGCTTCGACGGGGGGATGGAGAGGCCGCGGGCAGTAAGCGAATACCTGGTGGAAAGGATGATCGTCGGCGGCGCCACGAAGATCTGTTTCGTCATCTCCCCGGGCAAATCCGATATCATGGAGTACTACGGCGGGAGCATCGGCTCCGTGCATATCTGCTACGTGGTGCAGCCGCGCCCCACCGGCCTCTGCGATTCTCTCTTCCGTGCCCTCCCCCTTATCCACCCCGAGGAGTCCGTGCTCATCGGCCTCCCCGACACCATATGGTTTCCCGAGGACGGGCTCCGCGCTCTGGAGACGGACGTCCTTTCCTTCCTTCTCTTCCCGGTGGACCGCCCGGAGCTCTTCGATGCGGTGGTGATGGACGGGGGAGGGCAGGTGCGCGAGATCCAGGTGAAGAAGACGGACACCTCCTCATCCTGGATATGGGGCGCTTTCCGGCTGCCCGGTGCGGTGCTCCGCGCCCTTTTCCTTCTCTGGGAGGAGCGGGAGAGGAGCGATGAATATCTCGGGACTCTGGTGAATGCCTATCTCGCACAAGGAGGGAGCGCGCGGGGAGTGAAGGCGGGGCAGGCGTATGTCGATGTGGGGACGGTCCACGGATATCGGGAGGCGATACGGCTCCTCAGCCGGAGAGTTGTCAAAAAGGAGTGCGAAAATAATGCGGTACAACTCATTACCGTCTCGGTCCGGGCTGACCCCCGATAGGATCAGGCAGCGCATCCGGGAGCTGGGAGAGTGGTTCCACAACATCGAGCTGCAGGGGATTCCCACTGCGCCGGAACATTTCCTCGGCAACTATCCAGAGATAAAGTGGAGGCGTTTCTCCCACGCCATTCCCTCCGATCTCAGGGGGAAAAAGGTGCTCGATGTGGGCTGCAATGCCGGCTTTTATTCCATCGAGATGAAGCGGAGGGGCGCCGACAGGGTCGTGGGAATCGACTTCGATCCTGATTACCTGGCCCAGGCCCGCTTCGCTGCGGACGTGTGCGGTGTGGAGCTCGAGCTGCGGCAGCTCTCCGTCTACGAGGTGGGGCAGCTGGGCGAACGCTTCGATATCGTCCTTTTCATGGGGGTGCTGTACCATCTGCGCCATCCCCTGCTCGCCCTGGATCTTCTCCATCAGCATGTGGTGGGGGATATGCTCGTCTTCCAGTCCATGCTCCGCGGAAGCAGCACGGTGGCGCACCTGAAGGACGATTACCCCTTCGATGAGGAGGAAATCTTCCGGCGGCCCGGTTTCCCGCACCTTTATTTTATCGAGAAGAACTACTCGGGGGATCCCACCAACTGGTGGCTGCCGAACCGCGCCTGTGTCGAGGCGATGCTCCGCAGCGCCGGATTCGAGATCCTGGAGCATCCCGAGGACGAAGTATACCTGTGCCGAAGAGGAGAAAGAGAAGAAGGCGAAGGAGGTGTGCGCCGTGATTGAGGCCGTAATGTTTTGGAACGAACCGAACAATCTGTCCCACTGGGACTTTCATATCGACCCCGAATGGGAGAGGTACGCCGCCATGGTAAAGGCTGCCGCGGATGCCGTTACCGCCGAGAATCCGCGTCTGACGCGCGTACTCGGAGGCATATCGCCGATCGATCCGCACTTCATCCTCAACATGCAGGACAAGGGCGTGCTCGACCGCCTCGATGCGGTGGCGGTGCACGGCTTCCCGCTCGACTGGAACCACTGGACCATCCACGAATGGCCTGAAAAGCTCGCGGAGATCCGGGCGGTCACCCCCCTCCCGGTCTGGGTGTCCGAAGTGGGGGTCTCCACCTTCGGTGCTGAGGAGGTGCAGGAGTTCGGGCTCCGCCGCACCGCCGAGCTGCTGATCGGGCGCACCCGCCGCATTCACTGGTACAGCCTGTACGATCTCCCCCGCGCCTGGCCCGCCACCACGCGCCACCGCGAGGCGGAGGGGTCCTCCTACTACCGCCACTTCTCTATGGGGCTTCTCCGCGAAGACGGTGCCCCCAAACGTGCCCTCTCCCGCTTTGCGGAGTATTCCCCCGCCTTCGGGATCTGCCAGTGGTTCCATTTCGAGGACCACCGGCTGGACGACGCGGTGCGCTGGCTGCGCACGCTGGGCGTACGCCACCTGCGCACCGGGCTGAGCTGGGCCGACAGCCTCCGCCCCGATGCCGAGAGGTGGTTTGACCGGCAGATGCAGGCCCTTGAGGAGTTCGAGGTGACGGTCACCTTCTGTTTCACCCCCGAATCCTGTGGAATACAGCCTCACCACACCAGCCCTCCGAGAGACAGCGGTGAGTTCTCGGAATTCTGCGCCCGGATGGTGCGGAGGTATGCCCCATAGGGCGGACGGTGCGGGAGCGGGAGAAGTACGGAGCATGAGTGCGGTGGCGAGGGCGTATTCAGGAGCGGATGCCGTCCGGGCCGTCTGTTCGCGTGAGGAGGGCGGTCCGCGTACTGTCGTCGTGGCTGCCCATCCCGATGACGAGACGGTGGGCGCAGGGAGCAGGTTCCGCTCGCTCCGGGACCCTCTGTTCGTCCATATCACGGACGGCGCCCCGCGGTCGATGCATGACGCCCGTGCCGCCGGGTTTTCCGCACGGGGGGAGTACGCGCGTGCGCGGCGCCGGGAGCTGCTCAAAGCCCTTGAGCTCGTGCCGGTGCCCCCGGCGCGCTGCATCGGGCTCGGAATTGCGGACCAGGAGGCATCCTTTGCTCTTCAGTTCCTTGCCCGTGCGCTGCGGGATCTGCTGAAGGGAATGCTGCCCGGAATCGTCCTCACGCATGCCTACGAGGGCGGACACCCTGATCATGACGCCGCTGCCTTCGGGGTGCATGCCGCCTGCAGGCTGCTGGAGAAGGAGGGGGTCTCTCCTCCCCCCCTCGTGGAATACGCCCTGTACCGGGCCGATCCCGCCCACAGGGGAAGGATGACCGCATTCGAGTTCCTGCCGCACCCCGGATGCACCGGGACGACGGTGGAGCTCGACCCTGAGGAGCGCTTTCTCAAGGGCAGGATGCTCCGCTGCTTCGCGACGCAGCAGAAGGTGCTCGGAGCGTTCCCCGTGTCCGTAGAACGGTTCCGCCCGGCTCCGTGCTACGCTTTCCTCCGCCCTCCCCACGCGGGGGCCCTTTATTACGAAAACTTTGCGTGGGGAGTGACCGGAGAGCAGTGGCGCGACTATGCCGGAAAGGCGCTTGAGGAGCTCGGGCTCCTTCAGGAGGACGCGGCAGGAGGGAAGCGGGGAGGAGGAAGACGATGGGGCTGACCGTCGTGAACGTGGCCTATCCGCTCGCGCCGGTGCGGCAGGATACGCCCGGAGGGGCTGAGCATGTCCTTTCCCTGCTCGACGAGGCGCTCGTACACAGGGGGCACCGGTCCGTGGTGGTCGCCTGCGAAGGGTCCTCCACCGCAGGGGCGCTGGTGGCGATCCCGGCGGTCCGCGGCAAGATAAGCGGGGAAAAGTGGAGGCTTGCACAGGACCTGATGAGGATCGCCCTCGATGATGCGCTCCGGAGATTCGACGCGGACCTCGTGCATATGCACGGGCTCGATTTTTCCGCGTACCTGCCGCGGCCCGGAGTGCCGGTTCTCGCGACCCTGCATCTCCCCCTCTCCTGGTACGACTCCTCAGCCCTCTTTCCCGGGCGCCCCGGCACGTACCTCCATTGCGTCTCCTCATCACAGCGCCGGGAGTGCCCCGGCGGGGTGCACCTTCTGCCCGATATCGAGAACGGGGTGCCGGTGGACAGGCTGGCGAGCGGGGTAAGCAAAAGGGGCTTTGCACTCGCGATGGGCAGGATATGCCCGGAAAAGGGCTTTCACCTTGCGCTCGGCGCGGCACGCCGGGCAGGGACGCCGCTCATGCTGGCAGGCCGGGTCTTCGGATACAGGGAGCACGAGCACTATTTCAGGCACGAGATAGAGCCGCGGCTGGACGGAAGCCGGTACCGTTTTATCGGGTCGGTCGGGTTCGTACGGAAGAGGAGGCTCCTGACAGCGGCCCGCTGTCTCCTCGTGCCGAGCCTTGCGCCCGAGACCAGCTCCCTTGTCGCAATGGAGGCGCTGGCGTGCGGGACCCCGGTGATCGCCTTCCCTTCGGGCGCCCTCGGGGACATTGTGGAGCATGGGCGGACGGGCTTTCTGGTGCGGGATGAAGAGGAGATGGCGGAAGCCATCGGCGCGGCATCCTCCCTCTCCCCCGCTCTCTGCAGGGAGGCGGCGCGGGAGCGGTTCTCTGCGGAGAGGATGATACGGAGCTACCTGGAGGTGTATGGGAAAATCGTGGGGGAGGGGGTCTCTCCCGGACTCCTGCTCTACCGCGGAGGTCCGCACGGGGGGAGGGAGGAGCGGGCTTCATGACGATCTTCCTTCTGATACGCCACGGAACCACCGATAGTCTCGGCAGGACCCTCGCCGGGTGGCAGCCGGGGGTCCATCTGAACGGGCAAGGAAGGCGCGAGGCCGAAGAGCTGGCGGAACGTCTCGCCGCGTTCTCTCCCGCCGCCCTGTACTGCAGCCCCCTCGACCGGGCGCTCGAGACGGCCGCCCCGCTCGCATCCCGCTGGGGCATTCCGGTGCAGGTGTGCGAGGGAGTGGGGGAGATACGCTTCGGCGAATGGACCGGGGTGGATTTCCCTGCCCTGAGCGCTTTTCCCGCATGGAAGCGCTTCAACGAGTTCCGCAGCGGGACGCGCATCCCCGGCGGGGAGATGATCGGCGAGGTGCAGGTGCGCATGATTGCGGAGATGGAGAGGATGCGGGGGCTTCATCCGGAAGGGAGGGTGGTGGTGGTGAGTCATGGGGATGTGATCAAGGCTGCGATCGCCTACTACGCGGGAATCCCCCTGGACCTCATGCGCCGGATCGAAATAAGCCCTGCTTCCGTCAGCGGCTTTGCGCTGGACGAGTACGGGCCTGTGCTGCTCTGCGTGAACCATACGGGAGCGCTGCCGTTTTGGAAAGGAGAGGAGCGGAAAGGATGAGAAACGATGTGGGGGCCGAAAAAGGCTCCCGCACGTGAAGGAGGGAGCGCACCGCATGATCGTCTACAGGAAGCAGGAACGGACAATGGCCCCGGCCCACTGCATCAGGAGCCTCCGCACGATGCTTGAGGAGCTCGAGAAGGGGGGCGCCGCCGACCATGGCAGGGTGGCCGAGGTCCTTATCGAATGGGGCGAGTTCGAGTCGGCCCTGACGGATGCCCTCTGCCCCGAAAGGGACGAGGAGAGCGGGCTTACCCGGGCGCTCCGGCGCGCCGGCCTCTTTGCAGGCCATATGTTCTGCAGCTCGTGGGAGGGAAGGCCCTCCGCTCTCCTGCAGTGGGCGGGCAGGCTGAGCGGGGCGCTGACCGGCATCTCGTCCTGCGCGCTCCCCGAGACGATTACCCTCCGGGAGCCCGAAGGGTACGCGCATTACGGCCTCTACCCTGCGACGTACTATGCGGCGGCACAGAAGCTCTTCAGCGCGCTGCATCCTGAACGGGTCGCCTGTATAGGGCTGCGCAGCATCGGAACCGGACTCTCCGCACTCGTTTCCGCGGCGCTCGAGGAGCACGGATGCGTCGTGCACCCGTTCACCCTCCGTCCGAGGGAGCATCCTTTTCAGCGCCGCGTTCTGCTCTCCCCCGAATTCGGCGAGCACCTGCGTACGCTCCCGTGCTCCCTCTTCCTTATCGTGGACGAGGGGCCGGGCATGAGCGGGACCTCCCTCTGCTGCGTCGCGGAAAAGTTGGCGGAGCTCGGAGTCGCCGACGAGAGGATCGTGTTTCTGCCGAGCTGGGAGCCGGACGGATCGGGTTTCTTTTCGGAAGCCTCCCGCAGGCGCTGGGGAAGACACCGGAAGTTTTCTGAAAGCTTCGAGGCGATGTGGATCAGCACGGGCCGCCTCGCCCGGTCGCTCCCTTCCCCGCACCTCCTGGACATCGCCGCGGGCAGGTGGCGCACGCTCTTTTACCGGAACGGAGCACTTTCCCCGGCGGTGCACCCCCATCACGAAAAGAGAAAGTTCCTCTGCCCGGACAGCCCGTTCCGTATCGCGGGGAGGACAGGCAGCCGCGGAGGGGCGGCGAAGGGGCTGCAGGACGCGGGGAGAGGCCCTCTTCTCCTGAGGTTCGTCGGGCTCGGACGCTTCGGGAGGGCGAAGCACGCCCGCGCGCTGGCCCTCGCGGAGGCAGGGTTCGGCCAGGCGGTGCGCGGGCTCGCCAACGGCTTCCTGCTCACCGACTTCATTCCCGGCACCCCGGTGGCGCGCGGAGAGGCCGACCGGCCTCTCCTGGACACCATGGCGCGCTACCTCTCCTTTCTCAGGAAAGCGTTTCCTGTGGAGCACGCTATGCAGTTCGAGGAGCTGTACGCCATGGTCCGAAGGAACACCCTGCTCGGGCTCGGCAGAGAGTGGGTGGAGAGGCTCGGGCCCCTCAGGAGATTTCGGTCCCTGGTGGACGGCTGCGCCGCCGTGGCGGTGGACGGACGGATGCTGCCGCACGAATGGCTGCGCACTCCCGGCGGGTACCGGAAAGCCGATGCCGTTGACCATCATGCCGACCAGTTCTTCCCCTGCTGTCAGGATAGCGCATGGGACCTTGCGGGCGGCAGCATCGAGTTCGGTTTTGCTCCCGGTGAGGAAGACCATCTTCTCGGCAGCTATCAGGCGCTCTCCGGCGACCGCGGGATCAGGGGGCGGCTTCCCTTTTACCGCATCGCCTATCTTGCATACCGGCTGGGGTATGCGACCTTCGCCGCCAGGGAGCTGGACTCCTCGCCGGAGGGAGCGAAGTTCAAAGCCCTGGTCGGAGTCTACGCAGCCCGGCTGCGGGAAGAGATTCTGCGGGGCGCGCGGGGCGGAGCGGCGTAGAAAAAAGGGTGAGCGAAAGCTGGTATAATGTCTCATGGCAGCGAAAATAGACCTCCACAACCATTCCTTTTACAGTGAAGACAGCTCCCTGGACCCGGAAGAGGCGGTGCAGCGCGCCGTCGAGCTGGGGCTGCACGGCATCGCCTTCACCGAGCACAACTCCTTTCGGGCTTCCGAGCCGGTGGAGGCGCTGAAAGAGAAATACAGGGGCACGATCAGGATCTTCCGCGGCGCTGAGTACAACGCGGAAGAGGGGCATATCCTCGTCTTCGGGATCAGGGATGACATCACCGATGCCGTCGACCTGTATGCCCCTGCACGGGAGATCATCCGGGTCGTGAAAGAGCGGGGAGGCGTCGTGATCGTCCCCCATCCTTTCCGGGAGTGGTCCCTGCTGCGGGCGGATATCGGGAGTCTGAACGGCATCTGCGCCGTCGAGGCGTACAACGGGCATAACAACCGCACCGAGAACAGGAAGGCCCTGGAGGCCGCACATTCTCTGCAGTTGCCCACCACGGGCGGAAGCGACTCCCACTGCATCGACGAAGTCGGCAGCTGCTACACGGAATTCTTCGGAGAGGTCACCTATGAGAACTTCCTCGATATGCTGCGGGAGGGGCGCTACCGCGGCTTCGACAGGTTCGAGCACGAAAGGAACCTCAGGTGATGCTCTTCACTCCTTGCCTTTTCCCCTTTTTTGTGGTCCAATTTAACTAGACACTACCTCTCCCCTCCCGATGCCCGCTGCTCTGCACGCGCATACAGCAGAGAAAACGGCGCACGGGCAGCACACACTCCGCTGCCGCTGGACGCTTTCACTCCCTCGCGCTGCACGCACGGCTGGTCAGGGGCCCCCGCACCGAATAAAACCGTTCAGGAAGGAGGGAGGAATGGCGCAGAAAGCATCGAAGCAGAAACTGCCGCCGCGCCTTTACCCGGTCTCTTGCAAGGTCCCTGGCTCAGAAGGGCATTCGCGTGAATGCCGTTGCGCCGGGCCCCATCCGGCCCCCCCCTGATCCCCGCGAGCTTCCCCGCGGACAAGGTTGCGGAGTTCGGAGGGAACGTTCCCCTGGGGCGTGCCGGACAGCCCGAGGAGGTGGCTTCCTGTTATGTCTTCCTCGCAGCGGAGGATTCCTCGTATATGACGGGGCAGGTGCTGCATCCCAACGGCGGCGAAGGAATAAACGGATAAAAAGGAGGGAAAAATGAATATTTTCGAGCTTTTGAAGAACGATCACGAGAAGGCGTTGAATCTCTTTGACGAGCTGGAAGGGATGCAGGGGGAGCCGGGACGGATAAAGGGTGGAAAAGCGGACGCGGTATTCGACAGGTTGAAACAGGAGCTGGAAATCCATATGATGGGGGAGGAAGAGTTCTTCTATTCAGTGCTCAAGGAGGAGGAGAGCACCCGCTCCACCATCCTTGAGTCCTACGAGGAGCACCACGTGGCCAGGCTCCTCCTCGGCGAGATGGCCTCCATGCAGAAGGATGAGCAGTGGATGGCGAAGCTGGCGGTGCTGCGGGAGAGCGTGGAGCACCATATCGAAGAGGAAGAGGGCGAGCTGTTCGAAGATGCCCGGAACGTTATCGACGAAAAGAAGGCCGAAGAGATAGGCAGGCGGATGGCTGATATGAAAAAGGCGCAGATGGCGCCGGCCTCCCGGTAGGGAAGAAGAAGGAAGAGGGAGACGGAAAAAGACGGAAGGGCGGGGCCGCTCCTCGGTGTGCGACCCTCTCTTCTGTCTTTTCGCGTTCAGCGCGGCACGCGCACGGGAAAGCGCGGGGTGTCCTGAGCACTTCGTTCGTATGATCTGTATCATGTTAATTCGAATCCTGCTGTTCTATGCTTGAAGACGAGGCAGCAGAGGGAAACCGATCGTGAAAAGCAAGGAGGAAAGATGACGGCGATACAGGTCAATGCAGGCGTGTGCGGGTTCGATACCCGGGTGGAAGTGAAGCCGATGGGCAATTTCACCTATGCTCTTACCTTCGATACCAAATGCCCCTACCTGCACGATTTCGCACGGGAGCTCCCCCATTTCAATCTCGTCGAAGAGATGCGGAATGTCTTTGGGATCAAAATACGGGATGCAGCCCTGAAGACGATAATGGGCTCCTGCGCCGGCTGTCCGGTCGTTCCCGCCATCTTCAAGGCTGCCCAGGTGGAGGGCGGCTTCGCCCTGGCCCGGAACGTAGCGATTACTTTCGAGTAAGGGGAGCCGAAGGGAAAGAAATCCTCTGCCAGGGACTGTTGCAGGGGATTTTGTACAAGCCGGTGCGTTGCCGTACACACAGGGAGTACCTGAATACCCCCGGCACAGGGACTCCTGCTTTTGTTCTGACGGTATCCGCGCTCAGTTCTTCCTGATCAGAAAGGTGATAACGCCGTCCTGCTCGTTCATCGAGAGCAGTTCATGACCCAGCTTTTTCAAAAGGACGGGGATGTCCGACCGTGATGTATTATCCGTGGCGATCACTTCGAGCACCTGTCCAGGCTGGAGTTTCTGTATCGCTTTTTTCGTGTTCACGACCGGCATGGGACAGGCGAGGCCGCTGGTGTTGATGCTCATCGCTACCTTTACTTCATCCATTGCGTGGTTCCTCCTTACGACATTTTCTGCTTTTTTTTGCAAAAAAGATGCCATAAAAAGCTCTTCGGGGCAGCAGCCCCCGAATGGTGATATAAATTAAGTTAAAACAAGGAGATATGTGTTGGAATTCCTTTCCGCGGGCTGTTTTCCTGCTCGGACGGGGGGCTGCCGCAGCGGGGTTTTCCCTTGTACGCAGCGTACCGGCAGGTCCTCCTTTCCGCACCAGCAGTGCACTTTGCCATGCACGCCCGTCTTTCGCGGCGTGGAGCGGTTTCTGCGGCCGGTGCCGGCGGACAGGGCCGGCAAACAACGCGCACACAGCGGCGTGAGGGGCGCGGCGCATGCATCGGGAAACGATTCGAGGGGGGAAAAGGGGGCTCCTTGGGGATACATGCCTTCGTGCTGTCCGTTGGGGCGCGTCGGGTACGGGGCAGGCAAGCAACTGCAACGCTGGAGGCTTTGCAAAAGGCTCCAGTGGAGTGCATCGTGCAATGGTCCGGTAAGGGGCTGAATTGCTTTTGTTATCCGGAAGTCTGCCTGCGGCTTTCCCTTCCCATGACTGCATTTTGCATTAATAAAACCCCAAAGCTCCCTTTTTGGCGGCCCGGATTTTTTACGACTCCTGAGCCTCGTGGACCTCAGGGGTATCCTGGTACGCGATGCCCTCGCTTTTCAATTTCCTCCACAGGGTGGATACGTCGACTCCCAGGAGGCGCGCGGCCCTTCTCTTGTTCCCGTTGACGAGGCTCATCACCTTCACGATATGCTGCTTTTCTATGTTGCGGATCGAGAGGTCGAGCTTCGCTTCATCGGGGGGGTCGACGATGTCGGAGGGCAGGTCCTCTTTCTTGATTTCGTCCGTTTCGGCCATCACGACGGCCCTTTCGATTGCGTTCTCAAGCTCACGTATGTTCCCCGGCCAGAGGTACGTATTGAGCACCTCAAGGGCATCCGCGGAGATCCTCCGTATTTTTTTCCCGGTGATCTTGTTGAACTTGCTGACAAAATACCGGGCAAGGAGGGAGATGTCCTCGACCCTCTCCCGCAGGGGCGGCAGCTCGATTCTCACCACGTTGAGACGATAGAAGAGGTCGTCTCTGAACTGTTTCTGCTTGATCGCGTCTTCCAGCCTCCGGTTCGTCGCCGCGATGATCTTCACGTCGAGATGGATGGGCTGGACGCTGCCCACCTTGACGAAGGTCTTCTCCTGGAGGACCCGCAACAGCTTCACCTGGAGGTTCAGGCTCATCGCATCCACTTCGTCGAGGAAGATCGTGCCGCCGTTCGCCGCCTCGAAGAGCCCCTTCTTGTCGGAGTTCGCGCCGGTGAATGCTCCTTTCACATATCCGAAAAGCTCTGATTCCAAAAGGGTTTCGGGGATAGCGGCGCAGTTCAGCCCGATAAAGGGCTTCTCTTTCCTCAAACTGTTCAGGTGGATCGTCCTGGCGATCAGTTCCTTCCCCGTGCCGCTCTCTCCGTAGATGAGAATGTTCGACGGCACGTCGGTGAGCTTCCGCACCATCCTGATAATCTCCTGCATCTTGGGGCTGTTCGTCACGATGCTCTCGTAAATGAAGTAGCGCAGCTTCGCATCGACTTTCTTCTTCGCGTCCTCGAACAGGCGGGAGTTCTCGATGGCGAGGCTGATCGGAACCGTGGCGGCCCTCAGCGTCGAAAGCTGGTCGCCATCCGGCTTATAGGAGGTATACGTGATGGAGCACAACACCCCGTTCACTTTTCCCTTTGCTTTCAGGGGGAACCCGGCATAAAACTCGATTCCGGCCTTCCGGGAGGCCTCGCGGGTGAAGCGGGAGTCCTGGGAGGCTTTTTCGAGGATGACGATCTCCTGCTCGTACTCGGCGATGGAGCCGCAGACGCATTCGCCGATCCTGACGAAATTATCCTGGAGATCCCTCACCACCTCCTCGCCGATGTTCTTGAACGCCACCGGAACCATCTCCATGGTCTCGTCGTTGATGACGAAGATGATCCCCGCATCCACTCCCATGAAATCGATGATAAGGTTCAGGACGTCGTTGAGGATCTCCTTCAGGTCGAGAGATTTTCCCACGGTGAGAGAGATGTCGTATAAGACGGAAAGGTATTTGTTCTGCCTGATCAGGGCATCGGAAATGTCTTCTTTATTCATGTGCACGATTTCCATGTTCGTAGTTTACGCCTTTCTAAACAAAAATTCAACAAAGTGGGCCTGCAGACCTTGGTTTCAGGGCGTTTGAGCGGGTGCAGGGGATTGTGCCGGTCAGAGAATATTCAGCTCGATCAGGAAGTCGCGGCCGGGCTCCGAGAGCGCCAGAGCGAGAAAGAGCGGCTTTTCTCCCGTAACGCTCGCCCAGATTCCGAGATGCAGTGCCAGATCGAACAAAAAAGCCTTCCGGATCACCAGCTTCGGGTCGCGATGCACTTCGAAGAACCCTCCCTTTTCAAAGTCTTTTCTGAATTCTTCGAGAAAGCGGGGGATCTCCTGCCGGTGGCTGAAAATCCACTCCCTGCTCTCGTATTCCTGCCAGAGCCCCTTTAAAGAGGAGAGCATCTCGTCCAGGTGGCTGAAAATCCATGCGGCGCACTCTTCCCGGGCGAATCGTTTCGATAGGATGCAGTAGGCGACGGCGGGGAGTGCTCCCGTCGTCTGGTGCTTTTCCGGCTCGGGCCATCCGACCGTGTCGAGGAACTCCTGGGTTACATACGCGTAGCTTAAGGGGATCTGCTTCATGAACGGCAATACGAAGGCTATCTTCCTGAATTCATGGGTGGTTTGGCACTGAGCGTGGCAGAGCATCATCGTCGTGATGGGTCTTTGCGTCCTTGGGTCCAGAACGTGCGTAAAGGCGAGATACTTTCCCGCGGTGATGAGACCCCTGGGCCAGGGGTCGTTCAGGATCCTCAGAAAATCGTCCTCCCCCTCGGGGGGGATTGTCCTGGCGCCTGCCCCCCATATGCCCATGAGGCAGAGCAGACGCTGCGAATGGACCGAGTGCGTCTCCGCCGCGCCGTCCGTCTCGACGACGATGGCCGCTTCGGCATTCGGCTTGATCGCCGCAGGCATGCCGACCCGTATGCTCACAGCGTGCATCTCCTTCCCCACGGGACGGCCGCATGCCCTTTGATGACCCACAAAACGGGGTACTCAGGCGGCGTGTCGGGGAACTCACCATAGCCGTCGGTAAAATAAACAAGACAATTCAAAACGATGCCCTCTTCGGCGATTTTCCTGAAGACCGGCACGAAGGAGGTCCCTCCTCCCCCTTTGCAGAGGGCGGCGATGTTGATTTCATCGGTGGGCTCGACAGCCTGCGCGTACTGCAGCTCCGCATCGCAGGCGAAAAGGTAGAGCGTGTAGGAGGGGAAAGCGCCGCAGATGCCCTGCAATTCGGAAAGGCCCTCCCGGAGCTCTGCATCGGTTATCGAGCCCGAGGTGTCGAGGGCAAAGCCGATGCGGATCGTTTCCGAGTAGAGGGCCGGAGCGTAGACCTCCCGCCAGAGGTGCCTCCTGTTCAGGCGTCGCCACGAGTAGTCGTCTTTCGCCTTGCTGACGAGAAAGTCTGCCAGCACCTGCCTCCAGTTCAGCTTCGGTTCGAGGAGCTCGCCGACCAGGCGTTCGAGACCGGCGGGGAGCCGCCCCTGCCTTTTCGCGTTGTGCAGCGCCTGGGCCACCCACACCTTCCAGTCCTGCTCCAGGGCGCCCGGCCCCTCTCTGTCCTGAGAGGGGCCGCTCTCCTCTCCGGCTTTCTCCCAGGGGGCATGGTCGTCCACCAGCGACGCTGCTGCGGTGCTCGTTTCGGCAGCCTTGAGCAGGTCGCGGTAGATCTCCTCGGTCGTCCAGGTCCCGTCGCCGTATTTTTTCTCGTAGCAGTAGGGAGCAGGGAGGTCGAGCCTGCAGATATCGATGACGAAGTGGTTTGCCATGTATTCGCATGCGGTCATCCAGATGCGGTGCTTTGCGGGATCGATGATGCGCCCTTTCTGGTCCGTGACGTTCAGCTTCTGCAGGGTCGCGAGGCCGAACAGCCCCGCATGCCGGAAGAGGCAATGGCCGATCTCGTGGGCGACCACCCCCTGCACGTGGGCGTCCCGAAGCCCTTGAACGAATTCGGGATTGAAAAAGAGATGGCGCGCATCCGTGGCGATCGTCTTCGTCTTGTCGCTCGCGAGGACCTTGAGTCGCAGACTCAGGTCCCCGAGAAAAGGGTGCTTGAAAAGAAACTCAAGCCT
Source organism: Thermodesulfovibrionales bacterium (assembly GCA_046350935.1). Classification (GTDB taxonomy): domain Bacteria; phylum Nitrospirota; class Thermodesulfovibrionia; order Thermodesulfovibrionales; family Dissulfurispiraceae; genus Nitrobium. The sequence goes on along the minus strand of JAXLZK010000012.1, from coordinate 64,490 downwards.
CGCTTTTGAAATGCGCTCCCTGCTATCGTATCTATGGGTCGTATCCATGGAGTTACCCTCCCGGTCGAGCTTTGCGCCGGGGCCGGCTGCCGGAAATCGCTAGAAGTACCGCTGCGCCGTGGAGGTCCAGTGCCTGCTCTTCAGCATCTCCTTCCGGTACATGGCCGCGGCGTCCCGTATCAGGAGCCCTCCGAATTCCGCATCCATCTTCGTCGAAAAAACCAGCATCCGGTCGACGGCTTCCTGGAGTCCGAGAGCGGACTGCTTCAGGTAGAAGGGGATCGTGGCGCAGAGCGCATAGAGCACCGAAGGCTCCGCGGGGACGATGTCCTTCCCGTTGTCGATGATCTCCGCCACATCGGGCAGCGCGTCGTGGATTTCCTTGAAAGCCATATACTCGGAGGCCACTCCGTCGCCCACATACCCGGCGACGGCCGCCATGAGCGCCCTCCTTCCCATCGGATTCCTGTCCGCATAGGAGAGGATCTTCGCTACCATCGTATGGGTCCTGGCGGAGGCGAACGACTTGCCCCTCTCGCCTCTGTTCCGCTGCGCAAAGGTGTCGAACAGGTCCGGCCTGAAGTTCAGGAACCCGATAACGGCGGGATGGAGGCCGTTCGGCAGTGCGTAATCCTCTTTCCATATCTGAAAGTCGGAAACGATGTTGAGTATCAGGAGCCTGTCCGAGAGCGCGGAAAGGAGCATGTGGGCGCCGGCGCTGTCCGACGCATAGTTGCCGGTCGCTGCGGGAATCCATCCGTCCGGCAGCCTGTCCGAACCGAGCCTCCTGTCTTCGGGATTCATGGTGGCGTGGAGGGCGACCTGGACCATCGGGAGCCCGGAGGTCAGTTCGTCGAAAATAATCAGACCGGCGCTTCCGTCCCGCGCAACGTCGGGCAGGAGCGCCGATTTCGTAAAGAAGGACTTCCCTTCCTTGTCGGGAATGAGCACCCCCCTGACATCCGTGGGGTCGAGGCTCGGAACGTCGAACACGAGGATCCCGATCCGCTTGCGGCAGGCGATATCTTTCAACACCGCCGTCTTCCCTATCCCCGGAGTGCCCATGAGAATGACGGACTGCCTGTTCTCTATGCACATCTCGGCAATTTCCCGGGCTTCCCTGAGATTGACCTCGATCATCGTAGCATCCTCCCTACGGGCTCCCCATGGGTCTCCTCACGGGCATGTCCCCCGTCAGGAAAAGGGGCTTCTCCCCCGCTGCACCGGCATGCCGCGCGGCCGGGCCGCCGTGCGGGTGCGTATGCGCAGCTACCGGGAGGGGGATCCGGAGCCCTGCCTGCGCTCCCACCTCTTTTCAAGGTACCCCCTGCGCTTCTGTTCGGAGAGCCCCTGGCGGGTGACCGATTCCAGTGCCCCGGTCGGGCAGCTTGCGACGCATCTTGGCTGCAGGCCCACCTCCAGACGCTCGACGCATCCGTTGCATTTGGAGACCTGCTGCGCACCGGAGAAGTCCGGCACGGAGCGGGGGCAGACCAGCAGACAGAGCCTGCACCCGATGCATTTTTCAGGAGCGCCGACCACCATCCCGTACTGGTCCCGGGTAATCGCCCTGACCGGACAGACCCTGACGCATTGCGCCTCGGTGCAGTGGCGGCAGAGCGAGGTGCGGAAAACAGGGCGAAACGCCCCGTTCTCGTCGACCTCTTCTCCCTTATGCACTGTGATACCGAACACGCCGACCGGGAAGCCTTTCTCCATTTTGCAGACGACCTGGCAGGCATAGCATCCTACACACCGTTTCTCATTGAAAGAGATCATACAAGGTCCTTTGCCTGCATCAGGGAAGGCAGGCTCATAAGAAGTGACGCCATATCCCAGGGCTGGCGGAGCAGCGCATCCTTCTGGTCCCGGGTCAGCTCGACCCTGCGCCGGATGAGCATGGGGAAATAGCCGGCATCGAAACACTTGCCGACGACGATTGCACCGATGAGGCGGTTCTCCTTGAATACGAAGCGGCGATAGGAGCGGTCCGCCTCGCTGGTGAACTGGAAGACCTCCGCCTCCGCGTCTTTCGTCAGGGGGTGGCCGATCGAGATGGCGCTGTACCCGCCGAAATCCACGACGTTCATCAGCAGGGCGAGATCGCAGCGGCGGCGGGCGCCGGCCATATTGATGCCGGCACCGCGGCCCTCCATGACGGCGGTGCTCCATAATGCCGGCGTGATGCGCTCGCCGGTCACGCAGTCCGACACCACCGCAACGTCGCCTGCAGCGTAAATGCCGGGAACGCGGGTCTCGAGGTATTCGTCCACCTCGATTCCCTTTTTCCCCGCGAGGGAGGTCCCTTTGAGGAAGGAGATATTCGGCTTCGTGCCGAGCGCGATGATGAAGAGATCGACGATCAGCTCGCTGCCGTCGCTCAGGACGACGCGCTTCTTGCCCCCTTTCTCGATTTCCACCTTATCGACATTCGTATTTTTCAGGCAGAGGACGTCCTTCTCGAACAGCGTCTGGTCCACCAGTTCCGCCGCCTCTTCGTCCAGCACCCGCCTGAGGATGCGGTCGGCCCGGCAGATGAGATGGACCTTCCTGCCGTGCCCTGCGAGCGCCTTGGCGGCCATGAAGGAGACGAACCCGGCCCCCCATACGGCGACGGAGCTCCCGTCGTGGGCAAGACGCTTGATGTGCTGGGCGTCTTTCAGCGTCCAGAGATGGCAGACGCCCGGCGCTTCCGTCCCCGCCAGCATCTCCGGGTATTCGGGGACCGAACCGGTGGCGATCAGCAGCTTGTCGAAGGGCAGCTTCCGGTTGCTCGCAAGGACTACCCTCCGCCGGTCGATCTCGATCCCGGCGGCAGGATCTCCTGCAATATAGGTGATCCCCTGCCGGGAAAGCTCCTTCTCCTCCCGGGTCATGATGCCCTCCAGGGGGATCTTCCCCGAAATGTAGTACGGAAGCGCCATCCGCGCATAGGGGCGCCCCTTCTCCCCGGAGACCACCGTGATCGGGGTGTCGGGGCTCGCCGTCCGGATCGCATCCGCGGCGCTGAGGCCAGCGGCCCCGGCGCCCAGGATGAGTATCTGTTCCTTCTTCTTTGCGGTTTTCATCGTTCTTGAGACGCCGGAAGGGCGATCGCCGTGATCAGGTACCTGCTGCGCTTGTGCAGCGATACTTCATGCGGCGTGCCGCTCCGGATCGCTCCCACCGGACAGAGCTGCTCGCAGGCGGTGGGCGACCCCGCCGGCCGGTGGGAACAGAGGGTGCACTTCTCCATCAGGCCACCCGGCCCGAACTGGGGGGCGCCGAAGGGGCATTCCTGCAGGCATTCGCCGCACCCGATGCAGAGCGCGCGGTTGACCAGCACCACCCCGTCCGGCCGCTTGGCGACCGCCCCCGTCGGGCAGGCGGTGACACACCCGGCGTTGGTGCAGTGCCTGCAGTTGAGGGGCATGAACTTTATGGTCCAGCCGTCGTCCTCGCGGGGGACGACCTGCTGGACCACCTCGATCCACTTGGGGCCGGGGCTGATGCCGTTTTCGATCTTGCATGCCGTTTCGCAGGCATGGCACCCCACACACCGCTCCGTATCGAAATAGAGGACTCTTTCTCCCGCCATCCTACTTCCTCCTCTCGATTTTTTCGATTTCTACAAGGCAGTCGTTGTAGGGAATGGTATGGCCGTCAAGCTGGAAGTCGTATTCGTGCATGATGCCTTCCCCGACATCCCGCGGTCCTGCCGCACGGGGGCTCATGAGCGTGTTGGCGTTGGCCCCGGTGTATACGAAGTACCCGCTATCGAGCTCGATCACCCCTTTCAGGGTCATGTTGTTGACGTGCGCGACACAGCGGGCCTCGCCGCGGTTATTGAACACCCGTACGGTGTCCCCCTCTTTTATTCCGCGTTCTTCGGCGTCCGCGGGGTTCATCCCCACCCAGGGGGGGCCGTCGATCTCATAGATATAAGGGACGGTGGAGAACTGGGAGTGCGTCCGGTAGGGCGGATGCTGGGAAGTCAGGTGCAAGGGGTATTTCTTCGCCCTCTTGGGGTCTCCCGGTGCGCTTTCCACCGGCGGGTAATAGACAGGAACGGGGCTCCACTCTCCCGGGAACTTCTTGCCGCGTTCCTCGTACATCAGGGAGTAGAGCTCGATTTTCCCCGAGGGGGTCTTGTATTCCCCGGTGCAGTGGGGTACGGGCGGACAGAACTGCTCCGGCAGCCGCACCGGGCCCTTGGGATGGATCGCCTGGGAGATGTCGAAGTCCTTGGGAACGAACTCCTTGATCCAGTCGAGGCCGGTCTTCTCTTTCGGGAAATATTTCTTGAAGCCCATCCGGCGGCCCAGCTCGCACCAGAAATCGATGTCGGGCATGCTTTCGTACTGCGGCTCGACGACCGGCTTCTGGATCTGCAGGTATTGATGACGATAGCTCGGATGGATGCCCCACTGTTCGTACATCGTGCAGGCCGGCAGGACGATGTCGGCCCAGCGCGCGTCGTCGGTCATGATCTGCTCAAGGCAGACATAGAGGTCCAGGTTTTTGACTGCATCGAGCATGCCGTTCACGTCGGGCTGCTGGGTGATCATGGCGCCGCGCCAGCTGATGACCGCCTTGATGGGGGGTGCGGAGGCGGCGCGCAGGGCGGGGCCGAAGTGGCTGATGCTGATGAGCCTCGTCTTCTTGATGTCCGCCCCGGGAGGGTTCTGCAGCTTCGCTGAGTTGAGGAAGCCCGTATACGCGGCCCCCACCTCCATGAAGTTGCAGTGCGCCCCGAGCTTGCCGACCTTGCCCGCCACCGCCGCCAGGCAGCTGATGGCGCGCTGCGCCTGGTGGCCGTTGGTGTAGCGCTGATGGCCGTACCCGCACTCGATCGTGGAGTGGTTCCGGGCGTACATCTCCGCAACACGGGCGATTTTTTCGGCGGGAACGCCGGTGACGGCTGCGGTACGCTCCAGCGTCCACTCTTTCACTGCTTCCCGCAGTTCCTCGAACCCGTAAGTATAGCGTTCGATGAACCCCCTGTCATGGAGGTTATGATTGATGATATAGTTGGTCATTCCGAGCGCCAGCGCGGGATCGGTGCCGGGTCTCAGTTGGAGATGGATGTCGGCCTTCGAGGCGACGGCGGTCACATAGGGATCGACGACCACCATGGGAACCCCCCGTTCCTTCGCCTCGAGGATATACCTGAGGTGATGCACCCCGGCAGCCGAGTAGTTGCATCCCCAGATGATCATGAAGTCGGTGTATTTCGTCCAGAGCTCGACGGTCTGCATCGAGATGTTGCGGCCAAAGCTTGCGGTTGCCCCCGACAACCCTGAGAGTAGTCAGAAGCTTCCTACCAGTTTCGATGCGCCGAAAAGGTTCAGAAAACGCCCGGAAATGTTCTTCCCGAGGAACTCGCGGTTGCCGCTGTAGAGGTACTCCACCAGGGCTTCGGAACCGTATTTCTCGCGGACCGCGGTCAGCTTCTTGCAGATATGGTCAAAGGCCTCGTCCCAGGTGATCCGCTTGAACTTACCCTCGCCGCGCTGTCCGGTCCTCATCATCGGATACTTGATGCGTTCGTCGCTGTGGACGCGGCGCGGATAGGTGTATGTCTTGACGCAGAGGGTCCCGCGGGTGACGGGATGGTCGGGGTCTCCTTCGACCTTGAGCAGCTTTCCCCCCTTCACATAGGCGATGACGCCGCAGGTGTCGTAACAGTTGTGGCTGCAGGCGGTCTTGATCGCCTTGACGCCCTCGACGACCTCGCTGTTCAGCGTCGTCCAGGTCGGAAGCGGAGTGCGGGCCATCGAGGTACACGGCGGCGCCAGCTCCTTGTCGAGGATGTCCCTCACCTTTTCATTCTCTACGGAAAATGCGCGTTTGTTTTTTGATGCCATATCGTTCTCCCTTTTTTTCAGCGGGCCTTTGGCGGCCTCCGTGCTGTCGTGTACTCTCTTGTGTGGCATGCGTAGTCTCCTCTATGGCTTTGTGATGGCGTCTCGAAGAATGGCTTCAACGAGCGACGTGAAATCGAGGCCGGAAAGCTGCGCGATCTTCGGCAGGAGGCTCGTCTCCGTCATCCCCGGAATCGTATTCACTTCCAGGACATACGGGTCGGAGTTCTTGCCGATAATGAGGTCGACCCTCGTGGCCCCCTTGCACCCCAGTGCCCGGTGCGCGGAGAGGGCGATGCGTTCCGTTTCGGAAAGGAGTCCGGGGTCTATCTCGGGCGGCAGGATATACTCCGTCATCCCGGGCGTATATTTGGCCTCGTAGCTGTAGAATTCAGCTTTCGGCCGCACCTCCACCGACCCGAGGGCGGTGTCGTTGAGGATGCCCACCTGGACCTCCTTCCCCTCTATATACTGCTCTATCATGACCCGATCGGCGAACGCGAAAGCCTGATCGAGGGCCGCAGACAACTTTGCCTCCTCCCGGACAATGCTCACCCCGATGCTTGAGCCCTCGGTTGAAGGCTTGACGACCCAGGGCAGGGCAAACCCGGCGCCCAGGGAGGAAGAGGTGAGGGACGGGACTTTCAGGGCGCTTTTCCGTATTTCGATAAAGGACGGCACCGGAACTCCGTTGCCGAGAAACATTCTTTTCGACGCTTCCTTATCCATGGCGAGCGCCGAAGCGAGGACGCCCGACCCCGTGTAGGGGATGCCCATCAGTTCGAGAAATCCCTGGATGGCGCCGTTTTCGCCGTGCCCCCCGTGCAGGACCAGGAAGGCTACTTCAATCTTCTCTTTCTCCAGCAGACGGGCGACCGATTGATCGACATCGAGAGAGGCGACGCGGTACCCCTTTTTTTCCAATGCGCGGTAGACTGCCATACCGCTTTTCAGAGAGACTTCCCTCTCCGCTGACGTTCCGCCCATAAGGACGCCTATCCGTTTCTCCGTTACCAGCAAGGGTTCTCCTTTCTTGTCTTGCATTCTCAATTTGTAATGTGTGCACCATGGAACCGCTGCGAAACCGCTGCGTGCCGGCAGGTGAGGCTACAGTGGCGTTGGAGGACTTGTAAAGCAGATCGTTCTGTCTGCGCTACCCGACTGATTCGCTCGTGACCCGACACCGTACCCCTGGTATCTTCCCATAAGAAACCTTTACCTTAATATTAACAACTACAGCTCCTTTGAAGCTACTCCCATCGCAGGCCTGCCGGGCATCCCCCCATCCCGGACGGCCGGACCTGCATCAGCCGGCATCATGAAAGCAGCCCTGCTTCCCTCCCTCTCCGGAACCGTCCTGATAAAGGCCGGCGAGGAGGCCTGAGAAGGGGTGCGGGGCAGGACCCCGCCCTGCCATGCATACGGGGAGGTCCTTTTTGCCCCTTTCCGCCCCTTTTTCTTCACCCGAGGCCGGTCGCCCGGCGGTGATCAGGCCTTACTTGGAGTATTCGAGGCGTGTTTTGACGTCCACGGGCCTGGAGAGGGTAAGGCCCACGGGCGAGTATTTGACGACTCTGTCGAATATCTTTTCGATCTCCTCTTTCTTTGCATCGCTCTTGATCTTTACCGTGGCGATCACGGTATGGTAGCCGGGCAGGTCCTTCAGTCCCTCTACGCCTGCCAGCCCGAGGAAGCCGGGCAGGTCGATATGCCCCTCCAGCTCCACCTCGACGCTCTTGAGCTTGATGCCCTTCAGAGCGGAATTCAGGGAAAGCCCCACCGTAAGACAGGCCCCATAGCAGGCCAGCACCGTCTCGTGCGGGCTCACCGTGGTGTCGGAGCCGCCCACCGGCTCGGGCTCGTCAAAGCTGATCGAAAAGCCCCTGAGCTTCGCCTCGGTCTTGAAGCCGCCCTTCCACTTGGTCTTGACGGCCCAGGCGGTGGCGCCGTTCTTCGGGTCCTTCTTGACCGCCTCTACCGTGGCGTTGAACGCCTCCAGGTTTACATCGTTGATCGAAGTCGCTGCTGCCGAACTCTTTGCCATCTCTTCCTCCTTAGTGAATGGTGTACGCATCCTCACGCCCCGTGATGCCCTGTTTACCCGCGCCACCCACGCTCTCCTGAAGCGCTGCGCCTCCTCCTTTTCTCCCCTTTTTGCCCCTTCACCCTGCCGGTGAGCAAAAATGACCGGCTTCTCCTCAGCTCTCCCCTCTTTCCGTTCCGGCTCTCCGCTCTTCTGCTAAAAACAGAGGGTTCCCCGCCCCATCGAGGCTAGGTCGATCAGGGTCATGGCGCCCGCCACCGTCACCCCGGGCACCAGGTCCTCCTCAGTCAGCCCCTTGTTCTGCATCGTCTGGGCGCAGCACTGGATCTCCACCCCCAGCTCCATGGCTTCGGCAAGCCTCTGGGAGAGGGTGGGAGCTCCCGGCTCGGGCTTCTCGTTCTTCTCGATCGCCCCCTTCACCATGATGTCCACCGTGCCCTGCAGGCAGAAGAGGATCGTCCGGTAGTCCGCCGAGGCGGCAAGCGAAGCGAACATCAGCGCGGAACGCACGTTCGGGACACGATCAAAGCCCGATGTGCAGAGGACGGTGAATATATCAGGTCTGTTTTGATTGCTTTCCGGTTCTTTTCCGGTTTCTGCTGCCGACTCGCACATGCTTTCCTCCCGACAAGGTGACTTTATCATCAGACTAAAAAGCAATTGTCGTGCCATGCCGAAATTGAATCGAAACGTGCAGTTCCCCGCAGGGTCCCTGTCTGCACTTCTCCATAAAGCGAAGAGCGCACGCACCGTTGTTCACCTGTTCAGCCCGCCGGCTTCTAAGGGGACCCTCTTTCCGGAGTACCCTCTCCGCACTCTGCCCGCTGCTTTAGAGCGTCTAACAAAATGAACGTATAAGGGAATTTGTTTTATTCCGGCTCGCTCCTGCCGTCATTCCAGCTCTTGTCCCGGCCCGGTCCGGGATCGGTCCGGAATCGCTTCCCCGAAAGGATTCCCGAGATCCCCGACAAGCGAGGACCGGCGCGCTCCGCTTGCGGGAATGACAGAAGAAGGACTTACTCCAGGAGCCGCTTTTGTTCATTTTGTTATAGGCTCTTAGTGTTCAGAATGGAAAGGTTCCTGGAACTTCCGATTGTTGCCGGGAGCACGCGCTTTCCTTCGGAATCGATATCCATCGGCAGCCTATTCAGCACCGCCGCACCTCCGGCACTGCATGCCCTGCGGCAGTTCCCTTTTTTTGTCTCCGCTCCTCACCGCTTCCGTTGCCCTCCTCCGCGCCTTCATTATTATATGATGAAAAAGCATAGCGTTTGTCTCCCCGCATTCCTGTTCTCTTCCGGTCAGTGCAGGACGTCTTCGGCGTTCGTTACGAGGCGATCCGGGGTGAAAGAAAAGAGAAAAAGTATTGCAAAATGCCTCTGTATAGCTGCCTGCAGTATCGGAAAGCGTTAAAACATTCTGATTTAATGAGATATTGGCATGGATTGCATAATACGTCACCCCTCGGGGGAAATTGGGGAAAAAGAGCGTTTGAAAGTGAATATGGTTGTATTGAAAGAATTTATCCCGAAAGTTTCGTGCAGTGCATTTCCCGGTAAGACTGCTCAGTCACCCCGGAGTAGGGTGGCAGCGGGCAGGGCCGATCCCTGAAAAGGAGGGCCGCGTCTTCCCTCTGCCGTGCGTGCGGCGGGAACGCTGCCCCGCTGTCTCTGCAGGGTGCAGCACCTATCGTCCAACGCTTCTCCAGCTATTCTACAGGAGAGAAGGGTTATTTTCATACTGTTCAGCTACCCCATACCGTTAGCGTCCTTACTTCCTCGTATCGGAAGGCGGAGAGGGAGTAGGACGGCACGCGGGAGCAGCTGTTTTCGGCCGGGGAGACCTGCCATATGGAGGCGATGACTTTTTTGAAAGACCTTATAAAGAAAAGATTTTTTTGCCGGTGGGAACGAGAAAAAGCCTTCCGGTACCATGACGTTACTGTTTGTAGCACAGTGGCGCCGTGCTGTCGCGCGCTGTGGCACGGAAGTTGCTCTTTCACTGTATCCTGTATAGAAAGTTTAACAGACCGGTCAAGCAGGGGAGGAGCCGATATGGCGGAAGCAAGAGTCACAAACAGGGGAGGATTCAGTAGCCATGCAAAGTAATGGGACTTCGGCGCTTGATACTTTTCCCAAGCTGCTGCTGCACCAGGCCGTGCGCAACGGAAAGAAGACCGCAGTTCGTGAGAAAGCACTCGGCATATGGCAGTCCCGGGATTGGAGCCGGGTTGCCGACGAGGTGCGCGGTTTTGCGTGCGGGCTGGCGGCACGAGGCTTCAAGCGGGGGGAAAATCTTGCAATAATAGGCGATATCCACGCACGTCTCTATTGGGCGATCACTGCAGCGCACTGCCTGGGAGGGGCGGCTGTTCCTCTTCCGGTGGAGGCGTCCGGGGATGAATTGACGTCTATCCTTAATCAAACGGAGAGCCGTTTCATTGTGGTGCAGGACCAGGAGCAGGTCGATAAGCTGCTGGAAGTGAAAAAAGATTGTCCGCGTCTCGAAACGATTATTTTCGCAAATCCACGGGGGATGCAGCACTATGTGGACCCCTGCCTCTGCGCGTACGACACCGTCCGGCAGGAGGGCGGCCGGTTTAATGCGGGGAATGCGGACTTCTTCTCCGGTCAGGTCGCCCTGGGCAAAGGGACGGACACCGCTCTCGTTTTCTATGCTGCGGACACCGACGGGCGCTTGAAGGGCATTATGCTGAGCCACGAAAGCCTGATCTCGGCGGCGACGCGCAGCATCGAAGAGCTGCGCTTGCGCGGAGACGAAGAGGTCCTGGCCTTCCTGCCGATGACGCTGAACGCGAGCCTCCTCTTCTTCTTTGCGCAGCCTTACGTGGCGGGCTTCTGCGTCAATTTCCCCGAAAGCTACGAGACCGTGGTGACCGACATGCGGGAAATCGGGCCTTCTTTTTATTTCGCCTCCCCGCAGGTGTACAAGAGCCTGTTTAACCTGATTACGCTCCGGATGGAGGATGCCGGTGTGCTCAAGCGCGGCTTGTTCCGCTACTTTATGGGCGTCGCCCGCCGGACAGGGCCCGCCCTGCTCGACGGCAGGCCGGTTTCCGTTGTGCAGCGCTTCCTGTACGCGATGGGCCGGCTGCTGATCTTTACGCCCCTTAAAAACATACTGGGACTCGGCCGCATCCGGCTGGCATTGGCGAGCGGCAACAGCACCAGCCCGGAAATACTCGGCCTGTACCGCGCCATGGGCATTAACCTGAAGCAGTTCTACGGTCCGCCCGAGGGGTGCTCCTTCATCGCCCTTCAGCGGGACGGCCAGGTGAGGCCCGCCAGTGTCGGGACCGCGGTAAAAGGGGTCCAGATCGAGGTTGCGGATTCGGGAGAGATCGCCTTCCGCGGTCCGAGCGTATTCCAGGGCTACTACGGATGCGGAGCGACCGCCGCCGGAGCTGCGGGAGGATGGGTGAAGACCGGCGTGATGGGCCGTCTCGACCAGCAGGGAGATCTCACCGTTCTGGGGGCGTTGGCGGACCAATGCAGGCTTGCCGACGGGACCCCCGTCTCTCCCGCCGTGGTGGAGTGCATGCTTAAGTCCTTCCCCTATATCAAGGAGGCGGTGGTCTTCGGGCACGAAAAGCCCTTTGTCACCGCGTGCATCACCATCGACGGCGAGGTTGTCACCCACTGGGCGGACCGGAACAACGTCATCTATGCGGGCTACGCCGACCTGACGCAGCAGGAGGCTGTCTACGGTCTCATCAAGTCGTGCGTCGAGGAGACGAACGCCAAGTTGTGCGACTCCGGGCAGGGCAGGCTGCAGGTGAGGCGCTTCCTGGTCCTCCCGAAGGAAATCGACAACGGCGCGCTGAACCACGACGGGGACGTATGCAGGGACGTGGTCGTCCAGCGTTATGGCGATCTTATCAATATGTTCTATACGTTTGAGGAAGACCGGCGCATTCCGGAGGCTCACCCCGATGTCATACGGAGCACGCAGACCCTGGAGTTCCCCGCGGGGGTAAAAATTCGCGATGTGCAGGTTGTCGAGAGAAAGACGAGTTCGGAGGTCCCCCTATGACAAACGGGAAGAAAAGCGGAGAGATAATCCTCGAATTGGAGGGGATTTCGTTAAGCTTCGGCGGTGTTAAGGCACTGACTAATATCGGTTTTGCCGTTGCAAAAGGCGAGATCTGCTCCATTATCGGACCCAATGGCGCGGGTAAGAGCTCGCTGCTGAACGTGATCAACGGCGTCTACCACCCCCAGGAAGGCTCCGTAGTTTTCAAGGGGCAGCGGCACAGGCATATGAAGCCGCGGGACGCCGCTATCCAGGGAATCGCGCGTACGTTTCAGAATATCGCGCTGTTCAAAGGGATGACGGTCCTTGACAACATCATTACCGGGCGTACGCTGAAGATGAAGTCCACGTTCCTGGAGCAGGCGCTCTGGTTGAAGAGGGCCAGGCAGGAGGAGCGGGAGAACCGCCAGAAGGCGGAAGAGATCATCGAGTTCCTGCAGATACAGGCGATCAGGAAAACGCTTGTCGGAAAGCTGCCCTACGGCCTCCAGAAGCGCGTCGAACTGGGCAGGGCGCTCGCCGCTGAGCCCACGCTCCTGCTGCTGGACGAGCCGATGGCCGGAATGAGCGTCGAAGAAAAACAGGACATGGTCGCCTTTATCATGGAGCTGCACAGCGAGTTCGGCATGACCGTGGTGCTCATCGAGCACGACATCGGAGTCGTTATGGACATTTCCGACCACATCGTCGTGCTCGATTACGGCCGCAAGATTGCGGACGGTCCGCCGAAGCAAATCGCGTGCAACGAAGAGGTCATCGCGGCGTATCTCGGCACGAAAGCCGATAAGACGGGAATATCAACGCAGTGTGCAGTGGCTGATTTCATCAGCCATAATTAGTCTGGGGAAAGCAGGCGGGGAGGTATTATGGAATTTTTCCTGCAAGTGTTCGTGAGCGGTCTCTTGACCGGTTTGATGTATTCGCTTGTCGCGATAGGTTTTGTGCTCATATACAAAGCATCAGGGGTGTTCAATTTCGCCCAGGGGTCGATGGTTCTTGCCGCGGCGCTTACCTTTGTCAGCTTCCGGGAAATGGACCTCGGGTTCCCGGTAGCGTTAGGGTTGACGCTGGTGGTGATGATACTGCTCGGCATCCTCGTGGAGCGCGTGGCGCTGCGGCACCTGGTAAATACCTCGCTTATCACGCTGTTCATGGCTACTGTCGGCTTGAGCTCCATTGTCGAAGGTCTTGCTCAGTTTGTGTGGGGCGGCGAGGTGCACGGACTGGAGCTCGGCATACCGGACGATGCGCTCGATATCGTGGGCAGCTTCACGGTGAGCAAGTTCGACCTGTTCGCTGCGGGAATAGCGACGATTCTGGTTACCGGGCTGGCGTTGTTTTTTAATAAGACGCGGACCGGACTGTACCTGCGCTCGATCGCAGACGGACCCGTGGCCGCCCTGTCGGTCGGCGTTCCGATGAGCAGGATGCTGGCGGTGGTGTGGGCGACTGCGGGCGTGGTGGCCCTGGTGGCGGGGATGATGTGGGGAGCGCGTCTGGGCGTGCAGTTTACCCTCAGCGTCGTGGCGATGAAGGCTCTCCCGGTGTTCGTCCTCGGCGGCTTTACCTCCATTACCGGGGCGATCATCGGCGGCCTGCTCGTCGGCGCGGTGGAAAACCTGGGCGAGATCTATATCGGAGGCATCATCGGAGGGGGCATCCAGAACTGGGTGCCCTATGCATTCGCTCTCCTCGTCCTCCTGATCAGGCCTTCCGGTCTCTTCGGCGAAAAGACAGTGGTGAGGGTATAAGCATGTTCTATCGCGAAATCGGACAATATAAAACCAGCTATGCCGCCGACCAGCAGGTCTTCGCGATCCGCCAGGACCGCCTGATCATCGCGGTGCTCCTGCTGGCGGCGATTTTTCTCATTCCGTACATTGCGAACGACTACTGGCTCATCGCGGTCCTCATTCCCACCCTGAGCCTGGCGTTGGCCGCACTCGGCCTGAATATTCTGACGGGCTACTGCGGCCAGCTCTCGCTCGGGACCGCCGCGTTCATGTCGATCGGCGGTTTCGCCACGTACAACCTGGTGATGCGCATTCCCGAAATACCGTTTCCGATCAGCATGATCCTGTCGGGGGTCGTCGCAGGGCTGGCGGGCGTGCTCGTGGGTCTGCCCAGTCTGCGGATCAAGGGCTTTTACCTGGTTGTATCGACGCTGGCGGCGCATTTCTTCGTGCAGTGGCTTTTCGACACGGTCAAATGGTTCAAGCGGAACAACCCGCAGGGAGAGGTGAAGCCTCCCCCGTTCAAGATTTTCGACTATGTTTTCACAAGCCCTGAAAGCCTCTATTTGCTGGCGTTGGTTTTCGTCATCATCCTTACGGTTCTCGCAAAGAACATGATGCGCAGCACCACCGGCAGACGGATGATGGCTGTCCGCGACATGGAGGTCGCCGCCAGCGTTATGGGAATTTCCATCGGACGGACAAAGCTGCTTGCTTTCGCAATCAGCTCTTTCTATTGCGGTATTGCCGGTTCGCTGTATGTCAATTGCTACATGCATCTGCTCGATACGAAAACATACAGTATCGAGCTGGCGTTTGCCACGGTGTTCATGGTTGTCGTGGGCGGCATGGGGACGATCATGGGCGCCTTTATCGGGGCGGCGTTCATCTTCCTGCTTCCCATCTGGATGAATGCCACTTTCGGAAAATACGGCATCGACCCGTCACAGATACAGAATATTTCGAAGATGATCTTCGGAACCCTCGTTATTCTGCTGCTGATCGTCGAGCCGAACGGGCTCGCGCGCTTGTGGATGAGGGCGAAGGACAAGCTCAGGAAGTGGCCGTTTCCCTATTAATAGAGACTGGGCGGCCGCATATGCTTTCAGCGTCCGGTGCCGCTGGAGGAAACAGACGGGCCTTACCGGAAAGGAGGTGTTCCAGGAGGAGTAGTGTTCTGACGTTGCAGGGAGGAAACGACGCCGTCACTGACCACCACGCTTGACGGTGAAATCAAAAAGTATAGTGGACCCCAAATTCCTAATCAGAGGAGGAGAGCAGTGATGAAGGGATCATTAGGAAGAACGGTTTTCGGTGGATGGAAAACAATCGGGTTGTGCGTCGTAGTTGCTGTCATGATGCTGTCGACGGCGGTTCTCGCCGATGTCGAGCTCAAGATGCCCAAGGGCAAGCCTTTTACGGATCACAACAACGTCAATTTGAAGAGGATCATTTATACTCCCCTCGCGAGCTACCGGGTCGGACCGTATGCGGCCGGCGGCACCGGATACTACGGCGGCGAGATCGACCTTTTCAAGTGGATCAACCTGAAGTACGGAGGTATCAACGGCGTTCCGATAGTGTGGGATGAGTGCGAAACCGAGTGGGACACCCCCCGCGGCGTCGAGTGCTATGAGCGGTACAAGAACAAAGGCCCGTACGGCGCGACCGCTAACGATCCCCTGAGCGTGGGTATCGCCTACGCGCTGCAGGAGAAGACCCAGGCTGACAAGATTCCCAGCATCACCCCGAACCACGGCAATACGGCCTCCCAGGACGGCCGGATTTTCCCGTACCAGTTCCCGCTCGAGATCACTCCCTACGACGAGGCCAACATTATGGTCAAGTACGCAGGACAGAAGCTCGGAGGGATGGACAAGCTCAAAGGCAAGAAGATCGCCGTCCTCTATCACGGCTCCGCCTACGGCAGGGAGACGATCAACTTCCACAACACCATGGCGAAGCAGTACGGATATGAGATCCAGCAGATCGAAGTGGCCCATCCCGGCAACGAGCAGATGGCGATCTGGCTGAACGTGAAGCGGTGGAACCCCGACTTCGTCTTCCTGCGCGGATGGGGCGTCATGGTCCCTGTTGCGATCAAGACCGCAGCGAAGGTCGGCTATCCGAACAGCAAGCTGATCGGAAACATCTGGAGCAACTCGGAAGCGGACGTTGTCCCGGCAGGGGCTGCAGCGAAGGGCTATGTCTGCATCAACACCCAGGCTCCGGGCAGGCAGTGGCCGCTGATTACTCAGCTTTGGAAGGACCTGTATGAGGGCAAGCTCACCGGCGGGAAGAACGAAGGGAACATGGCGGACAAGGAAAAGGTCGGGAGCGTTTACTACAACCTTGGCGTGGTCGCCGGTATCTTCCATGTGGAAGCCATGAGGGTTGCAATGGCGAAGTTCGGGAATGATATCCCGCTGAACGGCCAATACAAGCGCTACGGGCTTGAAAACCTCAACTTTACCGATGACAAGTTGAAGGAATACGGCGTGCTCGGTATGATGCAGAACGTAAAGACCTCTTGCAAGGACCACACCGGCGGACACAGGGCAAAGTTCACGCAGTGGGACGGCAAGCAGTTCAAGACGATCACGGACAAGTGGATCGAGGCGGACGAGGACCAGATCTGGGGCCTTATCCACGAGCGGTCTGAGAAGTATGCGAAGGAGAATAACATCACTCCCCGCGATTGCAACAACCCGAAAGACGTGCTGTACGACTTGGCAGACGTCAAGAAGTAAGAGACACGCTGCAGACAGGGCGGGACGAAGGGTCCCGCCCTGTCTGTCCGCACTTTTTGTGTATGAGGGTAACGGAGGGAGGAGAGCATGAAAGAGGTAAATGAACCGGCAACTGCCCTTCTGGCGGTGAACAATATCGAAGTCGTGTACGACTCGGTTATTCTCGCTGTAAAAGGGGTTTCCCTGACGGTGCCGGAACGAGGGATTGTAGCGTTGCTGGGTGCGAACGGCGCCGGCAAATCGTCCACCCTGAAGGCCATATCCAGGATCATCACGACGGAGCGGGGTGAGATAACAAAAGGCAACATTAAATTTCAGGGGCATGACATCACGGCGCAGTCCCCTTTCCACCTGGTCCGCAGCGGCCTGATCCAGGTCCTGGAAGGACGCTTTGTGTTCCCTCATCTGACGGTTGAGGAGAACCTGCTGGTGCCCGCATATGTCCGGAAAGTCGCCCGCTCCCGGGTCAAACAGGAGCTGGAAAGGATCTACGCGTACTTTCCGCGCCTGAAAGAACGCCGCTCGAGCCAGGCCGGGTATACTTCCGGAGGCGAGCAGCAGATGGTCGCCATCGGGCGCGCTCTCATGTCCCGACCCTCCCTTATCCTGCTGGACGAGCCCTCGATGGGGTTGGCGCCGCAGGTGGTAGAAGAGATCTTCGAGATCGTGCGCGACCTGAACCGCAAGGAAGCGGTGAGCTTCCTCGTTGCGGAGCAGAACACCGCGGTGGCGCTGCGCTACGCCGATTATGGCAGCATTCTCGAGAGGGGCCGCGTGGTCATGTCCGGGAACGCCGGGGAGCTGAGCGCCAACCAGGAGGTAAAGGAGGCGTACCTGGGGATGAGCGGGAAGGGGCCCATGAGTTTCCGTGAGACAAAACGGTACCACCTCCGGAAGCGCCAATTCGCCTACCGCCTTGCCTGAGCAGGTAGTATTTTCGCCCAGGATGTTGTAAGATCGATTCCAGGAAAGGGAAACTTGCCGAGCTTCTACCTTACGTATGGTGCAGGGGATGCGGTCAGGCCCGGAAACCCAGCTTCCCCGATAGTCAGCTGACTTGGTTTTTTCTGAAAAAGATCTACCTCCTCGATCTCTCCCGGGCAGCAGGGGCAAGGCAGAATGGTAGTTTAACATACCGCAACAAGAGGGAGGTTGTGTATGTTGGATGTCCGTTTGGTGCAGTCGGGGTTGCAGCCGCAGCATGCTTACCTCGTTTTCCTTGGACTTGCCGTTCTGTTTATCGGCATCGCTCTGGTGATCAGAGCTATTTTCGTCCGAAGTACCCACGATTTTCTCGTTGCGGGCCGGAGGATCGGATTGGGCCTGGGAGTCAGTTCCGTCATCGCTTCCTGGACATGGGCGATGGCGGTGATGATGTCTTCGGCCCAGACGTATACCTTTGGTGTTTCAGGGCTCTGGTGGTTTACCATCCCGAACGGCATAGCGGTCATTCTGGTCATCCCGTTCGGCATCTACCTGCGGAAGCATATGCCCCACGGGTATACGCTGAGCCAGTACATTTCCGTCCGTTTTCCCGGTCACAAAGCCCTTTATAATGTCTTTATCGCTTCCATGCTGTTCGGCTGCTTCATCATGGCCCTGATCAACCTGAAGGGCACCTCCGTCGTAATGTCGAACATCTACGGGATCGACTGGCGGGTCGTCCCCATCATTGCCGGAATCGTGGTAATTGTCTACGTCAGCATCGGGGGGATGTGGAATTCGGCGGTGACCGCCGCGATTCAGACGTTCCTCATTACCGTTCCCGCCGCGGTGGTGGTAGTCGCCGTTTTTGAGAAGGTCGGCGGCCCTGTTCCCGTTCTGGATGCCCTCACCAAATCCAAGGCACCCGAGTTCCTGCAGTGGAGCGACCCGAACACGGCTATCGCTTTCGGCGTCACGCTCGCCCTCGGATTGCTGTCCAACACGGTGAGCGACCAGACCTTCTGGGAGAGGATCTGGGCGGTAAAATCCAAATACGTGGGCAAAATCTTCCTGTGGGGCGGTACCTGGTTTTACGGGATTCCCATCTGCTTCGGTCTGCTGGGCCTGGTCGGGGCGGCGATGGGGCTCGATGTGAAGACCCAGTTGGGCGGTGATGCCGCAGCAGTCGGCCCCTTTGTGGTTTCCCACCTCGGGCTGCCCGGATGGCTGATTATCCTTTACTCCATCGCCATCATGTCCGCCTGTCTTTCCACCATCGACGCCGCTTTTATCGGCACCAGTTCCGTAGTGAGCGTCGATATCGTGAAAAGGATCAACCCCAACGTATCCGATAAGAAGCTCCTCGCCTACACCCGTCTTGCCGTGGCTCTCGTCGGTATTCTCGCCATCCTGATCATCCTGACCGGGGTGGATTTCGTCACCATCGTCCTGGTTACGTATGCGCTGAAGACATCCGTCCTTATCCCGTTGATCCTGGCGGTCTTCTGGAAAAAAACGAACGGGCAGGGCACTCTCTGGGGGATCATCCTTTCAATTGTGATCGGTATGCCCATTTACTTCACGAAGGGTGAATTCTTCGGGACGCTCACCATCCTCCTGATCAGTCTTATCGTTCCCCTTATTTGGAGCTCGGCGAAGCCGGATACCTTTCATGAAAGTTACCTCAGAAATGTGCAGGACCTTAAGCATTAGGAGGAGCAGGATGACGGATTCAGGAGTACTAACGCACAAATTCAGGAGGGAGATCCCATGTTCACGTTTGCAGGGGTGCTGACAATCGGCATCATTCTATTTGCTCTGGCGATACTCTTCGCCTTTATCGCCTTCAAGGGCAGTATCGAGGAAGTCCAGTTGACAAGGAGCCTGAACGAGGAGGACCAGAAGATCGTCACCGACGAGACCGTGCGGGATAGCCCCTGGTCGGCGGCTATCGGCGCCGCGATCGCAGGGCTTTCCGCCGCGATCATTGTGGGGCTGTACGGAGTTGGGCCAGGGTACCTCTATCTGGGCCCCCTGTCCGCCCTCGTTGCCACGGTCGGGATTACCGTCTGCTATTTTTCGGATATCAGGGACAAGAACGAGATACGGCGACGGCTCGTCAAGCGGCTCCACCAGGTAGAGAAGGAATGCGCCATCCCGGGCGGTCCTTCCGCCCAGGTGAAGTAGAAGAGACCTCCGGTCTGTCGTGCGGAAAGAGCACTCCCCCTCCTGCCCGAAAGGGGGGAGGGGGAGTTGCGGAAGCTACTTGGAGTATTCGAGGCGTGTTTTGACGTCCACGGGCCTGGAGAGGGTAAGGCCCACGGGCGAGTATTTGACGACTCTGTCGAATATCTTTTCGATCTCCTCTTTCTTTGCATCGCTCTTGATCTTTACCGTGGCGATCACGGTATGGTAGCCGGGCAGGTCCTTCAGTCCCTCTACGCCTGCCAGCCCGAGGAAGCCGGGCAGGTCGATATGCCCCTCCAGCTCCACCTCGACGCTCTTGAGCTTGATGCCCTTCAGAGCGGAATTCAGGGAAAGCCCCACCGTAAGACAGGCCCCATAGCAGGCCAGCACCGTCTCGTGCGGGCTCACCGTGGTGTCGGAGCCGCCCACCGGCTCGGGCTCGTCAAAGCTGATCGAAAAGCCCCTGAGCTTCGCCTCGGTCTTGAAGCCGCCCTTCCACTTGGTCTTGACGGCCCAGGCGGTGGCGCCGTTCTTCGGGTCCTTCTTGACCGCCTCTACCGTGGCGTTGAACGCCTCCAGGTTTACATCGTTGATCGAAGTCGCTGCTGCCGAACTCTTTGCCATCTCTTCCTCCTTAGTGAATGGTGTACGCATCCTCACGCCCCGTGATGCACGGCTACTGTGTCCGTTCACGTACGGGGAGGGATGGTATCATAGAGCAATTGTCGTGCCATTGTCAAAAAAAAGAAACGTGCAGTCAGGCGCCCGATACCCTTCTCTCGGGCCGCCCGCTAAAAAATCGTAAACGCACTTTTGAAAAGTCAGGGCCTGAAGAGAAAAAGTATTGCAAAATACCGCGGTATCGCTGCAGGCCGTTTCGGAAAGCGTTAAAACATATTGAAATGAAAGAACTCAGAATAAATTGCATAATACGACACCCCTCGGGGGAATTTGAAAAAAAAGAGAGTTTGAAGGTGAATATGGTTGTATTGAAAGAATTTATCCCGAAAGTTTCGTGCAATGCATTTCCCGGTAAGGTTCGTGAGCATCCCGGAGCAGGGGGGGGACGGGCAGGGCGGACCCATGAAAAGGAGGGGTGCGCCTCCCCGCTGCCGTGCCGTGCGGCAGGAACGATATTTGCCTGGTCAGTACTACCATAATGGTCTATACTTATGACTTATGGAGAGGTGGCGCTCAAAAGAGGCGTAAAGGAGGCTTCCATGAGGATCGGGGTTATTGCGTGCGATGTAATGCAGCGCGAGCTTGAAAAGGTGTTGGACGGGGCTGCCGAGGTGACGGTAAAGACGTACCTGGAGTATGCGTTACATACGGAGCCTCAAAAAATGAAGGAAACTATCAAGGAGAAGATCAACGCGATACGGAACGACGTCGATGTGGTCTTCCTGGGCTATGGCTATTGCAAGTCTCTGGAAGGAATAGAAAAAGAGCTCGACATCCCCGTCGTCATGGCCCGGTGCGACGACTGCATTTCGATCCTCATGACCCCTGAGGAGCGTGCCCGTGAGATCGAAAAAGAGCCCGGCACCTATTTCCTGTCCCCCGGATGGGCGGAGCTCGGCACCGAGATGCTCATCAAGGAGCTGCACCTGGACCGCGTGCGGAAGTACGGAAAGGACCCCTACAAGGTGGCGAAGACCCTCTTCACCAACTACAAGCGGGGGCTCTATATCGATACCGGCGTAGGCAACAACGACCACTATATTGCGAGGTCAGAGGAATTCTGCAATGATTTCAATTTGGAGCTCGATAAGACCGTCGGGACGACCGCGCTCCTGGAGGAAATGCTCGCCGAGTGCAGAAGAATCGCGGCGCCCGGAGAGCAGCCCTCGTAGCCCTTCTGCCGTATTGTGGCGGGAGGGCGGAAGGGGGCGGCAGCCCCTTTCGCCGACTGCTTTCACCCCTGTAGAAGCTCGCACTCGTGGTACGGAAATTGCTAAGTATTTTGGGTCTCAGGAGATTCATTTCCCACTGCCGGATTGTGTCCGGCTCGCCCGGGATGAGGGAGAGGCTCAATAGTTCCATGCAACCGCTGGAAGAGTACCGGTAACCTTGCGATCCCTGGCATGAAGGATGCTGTTTGGTATTTAGATGAGCACAATGCTGAATCTGGAAGAAAGGAGGTGTGCCCTGCGGAGCACGCAGGTAGGGAAAAGCAACCGTTAAGCGCAGCAAGCAGTCAACCACTAAGAAGGATTAACGAGTAGAAGGAGGAAAGAGATGGGCAAGCAAGACAAAGACGCAGTTATGAGCAAGCTGCACGACGCCATTATGAATTTCAGCGAGGATGAGGCGAAGAGCGGCGCCGAAGAGCTGGTAAAGACGGGAGGAGATGTCCTCAAGGCGGTAGAGGTCATGGGAGATGCCATGTCCGAACTGGGGAAAGGGTTCGAGAAAATGGAAGTCTTCCTTCCTGAGATCGTCATGGCCTCCGGTGCATTGAAAGAGGCGATGAAGATCCTCCAGCCCAAGATCGTTGAGCTGGCCGCAAGCGGCCAGGGAGGGAAGAAGCGCCCGATCGTTATCATCGGGACGGTGAAGGGCGACGTCCACACCGTCGGCAAGGACATGGTTGCCACCATGATGATGACGCAGGGTTTCGACGTAGTGGACCTCGGGCACGACGTGTCTCCTTCCGCTTTCCTCGACAAGGCGAAGGAGCTGTCCGCAACCATCATTGCGGCTTCCGCTCTTATGTCCACCACCCTGCCGGTGCAGAAAGACCTTATCGACTTCCTCAACGCAAAGAACGTGCGTCAGCAGTTCAAAGTCATGGTCGGCGGCGGCGTCGCCACGAAAGAGTGGGCGGAGAGAATCGGTGCCGACGGGTATGGTCAGGATGCCATCGAGGGCGTGGAGATCGCCAAGAAGCTGACCGCATAACTATCCCTGCCAAGGGAGGGTAACGAGCTTTTATTAAAAAGTGCCTGACGTCCGGGCGTATAAGGAGGAGAGAAATGTCTAACACTGGTTCAAAAGGGAGATTAATGGAAGTGTGGTCCCGGGGAGAATCCGGACCTGTCTGCTTCAATACCGAATTCGATACAAAGAGATTTTGGCCGCTTCTGAAGGCGATTACGAAGAAGTACAAGATCGAATACAATCCCAATCATATCTGCCCCACGGACGACTCCGAGCTCGATGCGCTGTGGAATGCGGGAATGGAATTTTTCCTTGAGTGCGGTATCCTGAATGTCAGTACGGAGCGTTTGATCCTGTTCCAGGAGCAGGAAGTGAAGAAGGTCCTCGAAAATGTCCACCGGGAGACCATCCTCGGCGAGGGCAAAGAGGCATGCACCCTTAAGTGGAGGGCGCCGGAAAGCTACGACGAGGGGATGAACCCTATCGGAGCACTGGGCCGTATCCTGGGTCCTATTTCCGAGGACATCTACGAGAAGGTCTGCTGGAGCTACGCGCAGGAGCCCCTCATCGACTTCGTCCATTTCCAGGGCGTCGTGTTCGAGATCAACGGTACTGCGGTCAAGCCGTTTTCTCCCTTTGAGCTCGCTTCCGAGCAGAAGAGGGTTGCCATTGTAAAGGACGTATGCCGCCGCGCCGGCAGGCCGGGCCTGTCGGACGGAGCGAGCATGCCGGTTACGACACAGGCGGAGATGAGCGCTGCCCAGACATGGGGCGTCAAGAAGGGCGATGTGCGCCACGTCTATGTCATGCCCCACATGAGGACCGACTACGACCAGATGTGCCGCAAGTACTTCTGGGACGAGTACGGGGCAAACACCTGGGGTATTCTGCAGTCCTTTGTCGGCGGTCTCCCCGGCGGCCCCGCCACCTCTGCGGTCAACGGTATGGCGGACCTCATCGCCTACCAGATGCTGTATGAGCCGACGGTGTGCGGCCTCTGGTCGAGCGACGCCCTCTACTTCACCAACACCAGCAAATACGCCCTCTATGTCGACAACTTCTGCGGCGCAGCCTTCCAGCGGCATGTGAAATATCCTGCCCTGCTCGGCGGCGGCTGGCAGATGACCGCCGGCATCGGGAGCGAGGAGTATTTCTGGGAGACCGCGTGCGGCGCCATCGGCAGCACGACCCTCGGCTTCTGCACCTCGGGAGGAACGGGGCATCAGAGCGGCGGTCTCGACCAGGCCTGCGGACTCGGCGCACGGTTTGCCGCCGAGGTGGGACGCGCAGTGGGTAAAGCCCGTCTGACCCGGAAAAAGGCAAACGAGCTGATGCTCCAGATCTTCCCCAAGTACCAGCCGGGGATCGATGCGAGAAACCTCCACAAGAAAGGCGGAGATTTCAGGACCGTGTACGACCTCAAGACGGTGCAGCCGAAGCCTGAGTATCTGGCCATCTATGAGAAGGTCAAGAGCGAACTGCGGGGAATGGGCCTGCCCATTGATTAATCTCTCCGCGAGATGATGTCATAAACCAAGCGGGGTGAGGCCCTGCCCCGGCCCTTTGCAGGGTGCAGGGCCTCACCCCCGATTCTCTGGCCGTACGGACGGAAGCACCCACCCGGTGGGCCGGTAGGGAAAAGTGAGCTGCGGAAAGCGTACGTCATTGAGCTCGTCAGCCGGCAGGGAAGAAGGATTTCCAGCAAGGCAAACTTAATTTTTAGGAGATGATGATGAGGAACGGAAAACGTGAGATTTTTTTAAAGGCTATCCGCGGCGAAGCTACGGAGCGTCCGTCGGTAGCATGTGTAAACCAGACCGGAACCTACGAACAAATGGCAGCACTTGGCATAAAGTGGCCCGATTCGAATTTTGACGCCGACCTGATGGCCGGACTCGCGATCGGGGCCCACACTATCCTTGATTTCGACGCGGTCCGCGTTCCTTTTTGTCAGACCATCGAAGAGGAAGCACTGGGGTGCGGCGTGCTCATCGGCGACGAGAAGAACCTGCCGAGCATCGCATCGCATCCGTACGACATCGCCATGACGCCGCATTTCCCCGAAGACTACCTTACCCGGGGCAGAATCCCCGTGCTGTGCAAGGCGCTGAAGAAGGTGAAGGAAGAGGTGGGAAACGAGGTGGCCGTCATCGGAGGCGTCATCGGCCCTTTCACGATCGTGGGAGAGCTGATCGGCATCAACAATTTCCTGATCGCGACGCTCAAGCATCCGAAGATGCTGCACGAGTTCCTGCGCGTCGCCACGAAAGCGGCGACCCAGCTGGCGCAGGCCCTTTTGAACGCCGGAGCCGACGCAATCTGCGTCGAAGACATGCTGGCTTCCATGGACATGATCAGCCCCAAGGTGTACAAAGAGCTGGCGTGGCCCTGGGAAGAGGAGCTGATCAGCAGGATAGCCCCTGCCCCCGTCATCCTGCACATCTGCGGCAGGGTGAACCCGATCGTCAAGCACATGATCTCCACCGGAGCCGCTGCACTGAGCTTCGAGCCGAAAACGGACGTGGCCGCCGTGAAACAGGCTATCCAGGAAGAAGGGAAGCAGGTCGCGATCATCGGCGGCATCACCACGATGCAGGACCTCTTCTTCGGGAACGCAGACATAGTGAAGGCCTCCACCCTCAAGGCGGTGGAAGACGGCTATAATGTTATCGCACCCGGCTGCTCTATCCCTCCGGGTACGCCTACCGAAAGCCTTAAGGCGATGCTGCTGCAGGAAACGGAAACCTGCTGAGGAGTAAAAGCGATGATAATCGGGCATGAGAGGGAGTTTGCGCTGATGGTGCGCGCCCTGGGGAAGGGGATCCCGGTGATCCTGGAGGGGGAAGCGGGGACTGGGAAGACCGAGATGGCGAAGGAAGCGGCGAAGCTGCTCAAGAGGCAGCTGCAGCGCGTAGACGGAGACCAGGAGCTCTCCTCATTGAAGATACAGGGGTGGTTTGATCCCCCGATGGTGCTGAGCAAGGGGTATTCGTGGGACTCTTTTTTACCGGGGCCGCTGAGCCAGGCGATGCTGCAGGGGGGGATCTTCTTCTTTAACGAAGTCAACCGGGCGCCCTCAGAGACGATCAACGCGGTGCTGACGGCCCTTGACGAGCGGATGATCACCATTCCGCGGCTGGGCACCATCACGGCGGAGCCTGCATTTGGGTGCGTCTTCACCTGTAATCCCCTTGACCGGGTGGGGACGAACCCTCTGCCCCAGGCCTTTTTTGACCGGTGTGTCTGGCTGCAGCTGGAGCACCTGCCGCTTGAGCAGGCCATGGAGGTGGTGCATTTAAGGACGGGGGAGGAGGACCGGGAGCTGGTGCAGCTCATGTGCCGGATCACGGAAGGCTCGCGGAAGCACCCCGACGTGGTCAAGGGGGGCTCCATTCGAGCGGCCATCTTCATGGTCAAGCTCGCCTCCTCAGTCCGTGTGCAGGGGGAGGATCCCTGCGGGGAGGTGGCCTTAAAGGAGATCGCAAAGAGCGCCCTGACCAAGAAGATCCGGCTGCGGTACAACAGCGAGCTGTCTGAAGAGCAAGTGGTGGAGGACATCGTCAACCGGGTGCTGGGGATCAGCAGCGAAAAAAAAAAGACGGCCTGAAGGGCAGCCCTCTTCGTCCTAAGGTCGTGAGTCCGTCCTTCACCGCTGAGGAGGCCTGTAGCGGGGAGGAGGAGGAGAGCGAAGAGGAGGCGTGCTCCTGGCTCTTTAACCCCAATGCCCCCTGCCTGCCCCTGGTGCAGACCTACCGGAGGAAGGGCGCTAAAGTAAGCCCGAAAGTACGGCGCATGCTGTTAAACCGTACCGTGGAGGTACTGATGCGGGAGGGAAAGAGCATCGCCTCCAAGGGGGGCATCGTCACGAGGAAGACCGCCTTGTGCCACTATGTGCCGGGCACGGAGTGGGAGCTTGAGTCCACCCTGGAGAGGATGGTGGCGCAGGGCCACTGCAGCACCCCCGCCTATGAGGACATCCTGAGCAGAAGAGTGGTGCGCACGAAGCGCTGCTTCGTCATCCTAGCGGACAAGAGCAACAGCCTGGGGCCGACTATTGACTATGTGGCCCTTGGTCAGCATCCTTGCGAGGCTCTCCGGTATGAGGACTATGCGGTGCTGCTCTTTGACGACCGGATCAGGGCCCTGAAGGCAGTGGGGGACTTCAAGGAGGAGAGCGACATCCTTGAGGAGATCTTAAATGTGCAGTGCAGCGGGGCGACGAACCTGGAGGAGGCGTTTTCAGAGGTGAGCCGTCAGCTCGATGCCACGGCAGCGGGGGCCGAGGGGATCTGCATCATGATCAGCGACGCGATCCCCACGGTGGGAGCCGATCCGCTGGAGAGGGCGAGCCGGCTGCCCCAGCTGGAGGTGCTCTATTTTCCGAACAAGGCGACCGCCATCGGGGACACCTGTGTGGATGCCCTGGAAACCCTGCCGCGCGTGCGGGTCAGGGAGATCAGGGAGCTGAGCGACATCGTGGACGCCATCCAGGATATCATCTCCTTCGGCAGCCTCGAACCCTCCAATGCTTAGGCTTTCGCGAAGTCATAATTAACCGGCTACAATAAAAAGGGATAAAGAGCGATGCAGGCAATACCGAGCGATGAAATAAAAAGGCGTGCGACAGAGTGGGGGGCCGACCTCGTGGGGATCGCCGATCTGGAGCGCATCAGGGGAATCCGCACCAAGCCCGACGGGCTCCTGGAGCGTTTCACGAGGGCGGTCAGCGTCGGCGTCCGCCTGAACGACACCGCTCTGGACATGATCACCGACGCGCCCATTCCCCTGTATGCCCATTCCCACCGGGTGGCGAACCTGCTGCTGGACCAGATAACGTTCCATCTTGCCGCCTCCATCATCAGGGAAGGGTACGACGCGGTGGCGGTGCCTGCATCGGAAGCGGCCGTTCTTGCGGAGAAGCTCGATACGAAGGGGAAGGACTCCCTCGACTGGGACCCGCTGACCTCCTCCACGCTGCCGAGCAAGGCGGTGGCACGGGCTGCCGGGCTGGGCTGGTTCGGAAAGAGTCTGCTCATCGTCAATCCCGAAATAGGCCCGAGATTTCGCCACGCTTCCGTCATCACCAACATGCCTCTGACCCCGGATGCACCTCTCAAAAGCAGGTGCGGCGCCTGCACGGAATGTGTCGAGGCCTGTCCCACTCAGGCGATACGCGGTCTGACATTCGAGGGAGTTCCCCCCGCACGTGAGGAGGTCCTCGACTTTGCCCGCTGCAGGGACACTCTCTGGCTTGAGTTCAAGAACATACCGGGGGTTGGGTACCCGATATGCGGGGTCTGCATGTCTGTCTGCCCCTGGGGGAAGAGGAAGAAGGCCGCGCCATACTAGCACTTTGCACACTCCCGGTTAGAGGAAGAATTGTCTGCTTTATTAAAGGGTTACCCTTGTAAACCCCAATGGAACGGGAATTGGCGTGTATTTTGCAATGTTTTTGCCGTTCCCTACGTCCGGAAATTTCTCTTGTCGCCCGCTGTAAGGCGGCCGGCAGCCTGAATTTTAAGGATAATGCGCAGATCCTGTGGCTGATGCCGTTTTTTTCGTCCGGTCCGGCCCCAATGGCATCAAAGTTGCTTATCTTTACTGTAGTGTTGAAAGTCTTGCCGGAAGGAGCAGGAAGGAGAGAATAGAGAGACATCTTGTCTACCGATATAAAAGTGCCAGCCTCCCCTGGGGAGGGATATCTGCCATCCCTCCCCCTTTTTTGCCTATTCAGGGGAAAGCCGTCGTGCAAGGGAGGGGCGGAATGCGCTTGCTCCTCCGGAGCGCTGCTGTAGTGTACCGTCCCGTGACGGTCTTTCGCGGGGAGGGGAGTACGGACACACACCCCTGTGCAGGCAAACAAAAGGACAGGAAAGGAAAAGAAAAGCCATGAAAAGTAGTGAGATCAGGAACGCGTTCCTCGATTTTTTCCGGTCGAAGCAGCACGAGCTGGTAAAGAGCTCCTCGCTCATTCCGACGAGCGATCCCACGCTGCTGTTCACCACCGCCGGGATGGTGCAGTTCAAATCCCTCTTCCTCGGGGAGGAGTCGAGGGCCTATTCACGGGCCACCACCTGCCAGAAATGCGTGCGTGCGGGCGGAAAGAGCAGCGACATAGAGAATGTCGGCCATACGGCGCGGCATCATACCTTTTTTGAGATGCTCGGCAACTTCTCCTTCGGGGATTACTTCAAGCGGGACGCCATCCTCTTTGCCTGGGAGCTTTTGACCGAGCACTACCGCCTCCCGAAAGAGAAGCTCTGGGTCACTGTTTTCGAGAACGACGACGAGGCGGAAGACCTCTGGGTCGAGCTCGCCGGCGTCCCCCGGGAGCGGATCGTGCGCATGGGGGCGAAAGACAACTTCTGGCAGATGGGGGACACCGGCCCCTGCGGCCCCTGCTCCGAAATCCTGATCGACCAGGGCGAGGAGGTGGGCTGCGGCAGGCCCGACTGCAAAGTGGGCTGCGACTGCGACAGGTTCCTCGAGCTCTGGAATCTCGTCTTCATGCAGTTCAACAGGGATAGCGAAGGGAACCTCACCCCTCTTCCCCGGCCGAGCATCGATACCGGGATGGGCCTCGAAAGGGTCTCCTCAGTTTTGCAGGGGAAATACAATAATTTCGACACCGACATTTTCGCTCCCCTCCTCTCTTCGATAGCGGAGCATACCGGGGTCGGCTACCTGAAAAGCCCCGGGACGGACGTTTCGATGCGGGTGATTGCCGACCATATCCGTTCGGTAACGCTGCTCCTTGCCGACGGCGTCATGCCTTCGAACGAGTGGAGGGGATATGTCCTCCGGCGCATTATCCGGAGGGCTGCGCGGCATGCCCGCCTCCTGGGCGTCACCCGTCCGGTGCTCTACCGTCTTGTCGACTCCGTCGCCTCTGCCATGGGAGATATCTACCCGGAGACCGTTACCGAGAGAAGCCGCGCCGCGAAAGTCCTGAAATTCGAAGAGGAGCGCTTCGCAAAGACCCTCGAACAGGGGATGCGGATCATGGACGACCTGGTCGGCGCGGTCAAAAAGAGCGGGCGGAACGAAATACCCGGAAGCGAGATTTTCCGGCTCTACGACACCTACGGGTTTCCTGTCGACCTGGCGAGGGACATTGCTTCCGACCACCGCCTCTCCCTCGACGAAGAGGGGTTCCAGAAAGAGATGGATGCCCAGAAGAAAAGGGCCCGCGCTTCATGGGCGGGAGAGGAGGAGGCGGTCCCCTCCCTCTACCGAGATGTGGCCTCCCTGATCGGCGCGACGGATTTTGTGGGCTACGACGCCCACGAGGCCGAGTCGGTCGTCACGGCGCTCCTGTCGGCCGGAAAGAGGGTGCAGACAGTGCGCGAAGGAGAGGAGGGGGAGGTAGTTCTCGACAGGACCCCGTTCTACGGCGAATCGGGGGGCCAGGTCGGCGACAGCGGAGAGCTGGACGGGGAGGGCCTCAGCGCGCTCGTGACCGACACGAAAAAACCTCTTGAAGGAGTGCGTGTCCACCACGTAAAGGTCGTGAAGGGGACGCTCTCGGTAGGGGACCGGGTGCGGTGCAGGATCGACCGGGAGCGGAGGAAGTCCACCATGAGGAACCATACCGCGACCCATCTCCTCCAGGCGGCCCTCCGGGCCGTCGTGGGTGACCACATCAAGCAGGCGGGTTCTTCGGTTTCACCGGAGAGGCTTCGTTTCGACTTTACCCACTTCTCCGCCCTCTCCGACGCCGAGCTTTCCTCAGTCGGGAGAATCCTGAACGAGAATGTGCTGGAGAACCTGCCGGTGACGACCGCGGTCATGGACACGCAGTCCGCCCTTGATTCAGGCGCCACCGCCCTTTTCGGTGAGAAGTACGGGGACGCGGTGCGGGTGGTGGTGATCCCGGACGTGAGCGCGGAGCTTTGCGGCGGCACGCACTGCCGGTCTACGGGAGAGATAGGCTCCTTTGTCATCACTTCGGAGGGCAGCGTTGCATCGGGCATCAGGAGAATCGAGGCGCTGACGGGGAACGAAGCGTTCCGCTACCGGGAGGAAAAGGGCTCCGAGCTGAAGAGGATCCAGACCCTGCTGAAGACGGATGCGGCGTATGCGCGCGTCGAAAAGATGGCAGCGGAGATGAAGGCTCTGGAGAAGGAGCTCGAAGCGTTCAAGGCGCGGGCCGCCGTACAGGACTCCGCCTCCCTGCTCGAGAAGACCCGCTCCATCGACGGCGTACCGGTCCTTGCGTGCCAGCTCGACGGCCTCGACATCAAGGACCTCCGGGGCCTCGCCGACACCCTGCGGGAGAGGCTTGGCTCCGGCATCATCTGCCTCGCCTCCGCCAAAAACAGCCATGCCTCGATCCTTACCATGGTGACGGCCGACCTGACCGGCCGGTTCAATGCCGGAGAGCTTATGAAGGACATCGCCTCCCTTTCCGGGGGGAGCGGCGGCGGCAAGGCGGAGATGGCCCAGGGCGGTACGGGCGATCTCGAAAAGCTCGAGACGACGCTGCAGTCGATCGATACCCTCATAAGGCAGAAAATCAGTACGTAGCGGAGTGAGTGCGGCGGCGTATTCCCCGCGGCCCGGGGGCAAAGGCATCAAAAGAACGATGCAAGGGAAAACAGCGGATTGCTTCAGGATACAACCCTTCGCAATGACAAAGACAAGAGAGAGACAGAATAAGGCAGAGTGAGGCAGAGAGAGACAGAAGAAAGACAGAGGAAAGAGATCTCTCTCCCCCTGTCATTGCGAGCGGAGCGAAGCAATCTCACGGGTATGCCCCGTTCGGGGTACAGGCTTACGCCCGCCGCTGCCGTAGCACCTCATAGGCGAGGATTCCCGCCGCCACCGAGACATTGAGGGAATTGACCGCCCCCTGCTGGGGCAGGGTGACCACCGCATCGCACAGCTCCCGCACGGTGCGCCGGAGCCCCTCCCCCTCGGAGCCGACCACCAGCGCGAGAGGGAGGCGCATGTCGGTGTCCCACAACGTCCTCTCCGCGCCCGCTTCCGCCCCGATGAGGGCGATGTCCGCACGCCGCATCTTTTCCATGGCATGCTTTATGTTCGGCATTTCGACCAGGTGTACATGCTCAAGCGCGCCGGCGGAGGCCTTCGCAACCAGCGGGGTAAGCCCTGCGGAGCGGTGGGACTGGAAGACCACCCCGTGCATGCCCGCGGAGTCCGCCACCCGGAGGAGCGCACCGAAATTGCGCGGGTCCTCGATGAGGTCGAGGATGAGGAAGAAGGGGACTTCCCCTTTTTGTCCGGGCATCTCAAGGAGCTCCTCGATGCCGATCGTCTTTTTCTTCTCCACGACCGCGGCGATGCCCTGATGCCCCTTGGGGAAGCGTTCGTCGAAGAACTTCCTGTCCACCGCCTTCACCGGGATGCCCTTTGTCCGCGCCGCCCCGACGATGTCCTGCGCATGGCCCTTCTGCGCGAGGATGTAGAGCGTTATGATCCGGCGCCCCGACCGGAGCGCCTCGCCCACCGGGTTGATCCCGTAGATCCAGAGGTCCTTTTCAGCAGTGCGGGAGTCGTGTCTCATCGCTTCAGGCGATCTTCACTTTCCAGGTGGTGAGCCCGTCCCGCCTGTCTTCGAGGAGGATTCCCTTGCCCTCCAGCTCCTGCCGGATGGAGTCCGCCAGGGCCCACTCCTTGTTTCCCCGCGCGGCTTTCCTGTCGAGGATCTTCTGTT
>JAXLZK010000012.1:0-32390 GCA_046350935.1 Thermodesulfovibrionales bacterium | reverse complement strand
TCTATCTCCGCTTCGGACAGGGGGATCCTCTTGTTCGCCAGGAGGGCGACATTCCACTGCGCGGGGGTCCTGTCGAAGAGGTTCAGCACCCCGCCCGCGCTCTGCAGGGCGTTCTTCGCCCTCTCCACCAGCATCTGCGCCGCCTCCCCGAAGGGCCGGGTGTCGAGGAACTTGTTCGTCTCCCTGATGAGCTCGAAGATATGCCCGACGGTGAGGGCGGTGTTGAAATCGTCGTCCATCGCTTCCTCGAATTTTTCTTTGAAGGCGTTGAGCACCTCTTCAAGCTCCGCTGCCGGGGCGGTGCTCTTCGAGGCCTTCGGCGGTGAGCAGGCGATGCTCGACAGGCATTCGTCGATCCGGGCCCGCGTGCTGTAGTATCTGTCCAGGGATGCTTCGGCGTCCCGCAGCTGCTCGTGGGAGAACTCGATGGGGCTGCGGTAGTGGCTCGAAAGGATGAAGAGGCGCACCACCTCGGGATCGTACTTGTCGAGGATCTCCCGGATGGTGAAGAAGTTCCCCAGCGACTTGGACATCTTCTCCTTGTCGATGGTGATGAACCCGTTATGGACCCAGTATTTGGCGAACACCCTGCCGGTGTAGGCCTCCGACTGAGCGATCTCGTTCTCGTGGTGCGGAAAGATGAGGTCGGCCCCGCCCCCGTGGATGTCGACGGACTGCCCCAGGTGCTTGATGGCCATGGCCGTGCATTCGATGTGCCATCCCGGCCTTCCTTTTCCCCAGGGGCTTTCCCACCAGGGCTCCCCTTCCTTCGAGGCCTTCCAGAGGGCGAAGTCTGAAGGGTTTCTCTTTTTCTCCTCCACGTCCACGCGGGCGCCGGCGAGGAGATCCTTCTGCTCCTTTCCCGAAAGCTTTCCGTATTCCGGGAAGGACTCCACGGAGAAGTACACGCTCTTGTTCCCGTTCTCGGCGGACTCGTAAGCATGCTCTTTTCCGATGAGCACCCTGATCACCTCGATCATCTCCGGGATGTGCTCCGTCGCCTTGGGCTCCACGTCCGCCCGCGCGACGCCGAGCCTGTCCATATCGGCGTAGTATTCATCGATATACTTGTGCGCTACGGCATCCCAGGTGGTCTGCTCCTCCTGGGCGCGCCTGATGATCTTGTCGTCGATGTCCGTGAAGTTCCTGACATAGGTAACATCGAAACCCTTGTACCGCAGGTATCTCTTTATTACGTCGAACACAATGGCGCTCCGCGCATGTCCGATGTGGCAGTAGTCGTATACCGTAACGCCGCAGGCATAGATCCCCACCCTGCCCCTGGCGAGGGGGGTGAAGTCCTCCTTCCTGCCTGCCATCGTGTTGAATACCTTCATGCTCCCTCCTTTTCCCTCCAGCTTTCCTATCTTCGTTTCGAGGCGCGCAATGTGCTCCATGATCTCGTCGAGCCTCTCCTCGACGGGGTCGGGCAGCCGGACGTGATCCAGGGATTCCACCAGCCCACGCTCCTCGATCCGCATGATTTTTTTCTTGATGACCCTGCCCGGGACTCCCACCACGATTGAATAGTCGGACACGGGTTTCAGGACAACGGAATTAGCCCCTATCTTAACATAATCGCCGATGCGTATCGGTCCCAGGACCTTTGCTCCCGCGCCCACCACCACGTTGTTCCCCAGGGTCGGATGCCTCTTGCCGACGTCCTTCCCGGTGCCGCCCAGTGTGACCCCCTGGTACAGGAGGCAGTCTTCGCCAATCTCCGTGGTCTCTCCGATGACGACGCCCATCCCGTGGTCGATGAAGAAGCCGGGGCCTATCTCCGCGCCGGGATGGATCTCGATGCCGGTAAAGAAGCGGGCGATGTGGGAAAAGAGGCGCGGGATAAAGGGGACTTTCCGCTTCCACAGGGCGTGGCTGATGCGGTGCAGGAGGATGGCATGCAGTCCCGGGTAGGTGATGAGGACTTCGAGGGCGTTCCGGGCCGCCGGGTCCCTCTCGAAGACCGCGCGCCAATCCCTCTTTATCGCCTGCAGGAAACCCATCTCTAAATTATAATTCATGGAGTGGGGAGAAAGGAATTAATCTGTGCTCTTTTTGGGGTGTATACAATGCTCTCTCTTCTCGAAGGAGTCGGGGAATGGGATTCGATGTCCTTGCAATGCGACAGGATTATTGTATTCCCTCGCGGATGTCTGTTTCAGACTCTCGTCTCCTCCGGGTAGCGGCAGAAAAGGAGAGGGAAGGATCTCTCTTTTGCCGACTCATGGCCTGTGTCTTTGAGGAAATACTTCAAGGAGTCGCAGGTAAGGGGAGCACTCCCGTCCCTCCCCCTCTCTTTCCTCGGACTCCTTCAACACGCATTCTTTCATGAGAGAGAAAGGTGTCGTGTGTTTCTGTCGTCATCCCGGCGGAAGCCGGGAGCCAGTCTTTCTTTGAAAGAACTGGACTCGGCTTCCGCCGGGGTGACGGCTGTGAAGGACCCCGGCTCTTGTTCCGGCCCAGTCCGGGATCTGCCGGGGTGACGGATTCCTAAAACAGAGGGAAAAACAGGGAAAGGTTGAGGGAGAGAGAAAAAAGCAAAGAGAAAGCAGGGCTCCCCTGCACAAAGAGAGATGTGGGGGCTGAGGGGGATCCCTTGTTGAGCGAGCGTCTGGAATATCAGTAGGGGACAGGTAACGTCCTGTCCCCACGTATGCTTGGAGGGAAGACGGATCATTATCAAAAAGAGAGGTTCCTCTGCGCTGAAGGAGGAATTCGCTCGCAAAGAAAGAGCGGTCCCCCCAGTCCCATGCCAGAGGACGCGTATTCATAAGGCCCCTCACCAGAAGATGCGTATTCAGAAGGGAGCGTCTCAGAAGCGCTTTTGCCAGTCCAATCCCCCGCCCTTAGCGCGCTTTTTTCATCAGCTCCGCAACGGTGGGGAACTGGTTCAGGTCCGTATGCGGCAGGAAGAGGGCGGACATATACTCGTCCATGAAGTTCCTCGATACGGACAGCTCGACGTAGGTCATCTTCGCCGCGATCTCCTCCGCCTCTTTCCTCAGCTCCTCGGACAGGAGGCAGAGATACGCGCCCGTAATGGAAGTGTTCCCCATGAAGACGAACCTCTCCTTGGGGATGTCCGGGAGCATCCCGAGGGTAACGGCCCTCTCCACATTGATGTAGTTGCCGAAGCCGCCTGCAATATACACCTTCTCGATGGTGTCGAGAGGGAAGCCCACTTCGCCGAGGAGAGTGGTCACCCCTGCATAGATGGCGGCCTTTGCCCTGAGAAGGTTTTCGATATCCACCTCGGTCAGCACGACGTCCCTGTGCAGGCGGCCGTCACCCCGGTAGAAGACGAATTCCGGACCGTCCTCGCCCGTCCGCACCCTCCCGGTTTTTCCGGCGGTGAACTTGCCCTTGAGGTCGAGGACGCCGGTCAGGAACATCTCGGATACCGCGTCGATCATGCCCGAGCCGCAGATGCCCATCGGCACTCCCCCCCCGATGACCCTGATCTCAGGCTCGAAGGTGGACGGGTCTATCTTCACCGCCTCGATGGCCCCCGCGGTCGCCCGCATCCCGTTCCGTATGCCGCTTCCCTCGAAGCACGGCCCGGCTGAGCAGGCCGCGGTCATGAGCCACTCGTTGTTTCCGATGGCGATCTCGCCGTTGGTCCCGATATCCATGAAGAGGGCGGTCTCGGCATTGCGGTGCATCTTCGAGGCCAGGACCCCTGCCACGATGTCCCCCCCGACATAGCTTGCGATACAGGGGACGGTGTGGACCGGGGCCTGGGGGTTGATGCTCAGGCGGGCCGATCCCGCCTTCCAGAGCGGAAAGACATTCAGCGTCGGGATGTAGGGCTCCTCCCGGATGGAGCCGGGGTCCATGTCCCAGAAGAGGTGCGCCATCGTCGTATTCCCCGCGACAGTGGCGGAATCGACCTCGCAGGAGACGATGTCGTGCCGGTCCGTCAGGGACTGTACGATGGTGTTGATGTCGGCGACCACGGCATCCCGCAGCTCGTGCAGGCCCCCTCCCTCCGTGGCATGGACGATCCGGGTGATGACGTCGTCCCCGTACCGCATCTGGGAATTGTAGGTGGACCCGACATCCACGATCTCCCCGGTAAGCAGGTTCACGAGGTACACCACCACGGTGGTGGTGCCGATATCCACGCAGATCCCGTAGCGCCTGCTGCAGAGCTCGGGTGAGGTGAGGAAGATCGCCTCTCCGCAGAGCCCGCCGCCGGGGACGTAGGTGAGCTCCACTTTCCAGCCCGCCTCCCGGAGGGTCTTCGCCATGCCGGCCACGAAGCCGTGCGAGAAGCGCATCGTCCCGAGCCCCCTCTCGTCCAGCGCCCTCTTCAGCCTTTCGAGGTCGCTGATATTGTCGCTGATGGTCGGGGGGGGCAGCTCGAGCGCGATCCTCTTCACGGGCGGGTTGAGGGAGACCCCGTACGAGAGGAGGTACCCGGCGAGATCCTTTGTCTTGGCGAGGGCGATCTTGTCGCCCACCACGAGGCGCGACTCCTTGGGGATATCGATGAGGACGTCGCCTTTCGGAACGGTCTTGCAGGCGAGGACGATCCCCTCTTCCCGCTCTCTCGCAGTGAGCTTTCCGTGGGAGAGGATCTTGTGCTCCCCCTCCACGATCTTCACCGTGCATTTGCCGCAGGTGCCCTTGCCGCCGCAGGAGGCGACAAGATAGATTCCCGCCCTCTTCAGGGCCGTATAAAGGTCTTCTCCTTCCTTGAGAGGTACGGTTTCATCGGACGTCAGACGTATGTTCATGGGAGCGCTCCTCGCCTGGGGCTGGTGCGGGAAGTGTTCCGGCCGCCCCATTATTTTTTCCATGGAGTGTTCAGTACCGCGCTTCGTGAGTGGTATTGTACCATACCCTTTTCCCCCCGCCGCAATTGTCTGAATCTGCACAGGCAGCCTCCTCTCTCTCCCTGTCCCTGTCGCTGAAGGACGGAAGGAGCTATAATTGAAGCAGAGGAATAACCGGCTCAGGAGGCGGACATGAAACCGAAGAGCATGACGAGAGGGATGATCGCAGTGGTGCTGACTGTCGTGCTGGTCTCTTTGGGGCTGTCTTTCGGCCAGACGACGAAAGGAACGGGCTCAAAGCAGAGGATGTACAACCCGGCGACCGTGGAGACGGTGACCGGGACGGTCGAGTCTGTGGAAAAGGTGCCCTCCGGGAAAGGCGGACGGTACGGGATACATCTCACTCTGAAGACAGACAAGGAGACGATACCCATCGACCTCGGTCCCGGCTGGTACATTGAAAAACTCGATACGAAGATCGAAAAGGGCGATACGGTGGAAGTGAAAGGCTCGCGGGTCACACAGGGGGGAAAACCGGCGATCGTTGCCGCAGAGGTGAAGAAGGGCGGCACGGTGATCTCCCTGCGTGATGAGCAGGGAGTGCCGAAATGGTCACGGAGACGGTGAGCGGGTCTTTCGTATGATCCCTTCCGGCCGTACGATTTCTTCCGGCGCCCTGCAGTGAGCCGGTGCAGGGCGCCGGAAGGGAGTTCTTCGTCCGACGCCCCTCTCCTGCCCCCGCGGTCATTCGTACACCACTTCCACCCGTGCCAGATATTCTTCGAGGGCGCCGATCCAGCGCTCCGCCTCTTCAGCGTCCCTGCGCTTCGCCGCCTCTTCGATGTTGCGCCCGATCTCGGTAACGGCGTCGAACCCGTAGCCGCTCCCGGACCCTTTCATGCCGTGCCCGGCGATCTGCACTGTTGTATAGTCGCCCTGCGCGAGGGCGTTGCGGAGAGACCCCACGTCCCTCTGCCTGTTTTCGAGGAAGCCGGGGACGATGTCCGCGATTTCCGGGTCCACTCTCACGATAATCCTGTCCTTGCTCTCTCCGAACTGATCTGTCACGCTTCCCCCCAAAGACGAAATGGTCACCCCTGCGCGCGTACGGGCAGCCGTCGGCCCTGGCGCAGAGACGCACGGGTGTTTCTCACGGCTCCCGGTAGTAGCCGGGATAGAGCTTCTTTGCGCAGTCCGGGCAGAGGCCGTGGGTGAACTCCGCCCCGGAATGCTCCCGGATAAAGGCTTCAATCTGGTTCCAATACCCGCTGTCGTCACGTATCTTTTTGCAGCAGGAGCAGATGGGTATCAGGCCGCTCAGTTTCTTCACCTTGTCGAGGGCGTCCTGAAGCTCGCGGATGAGCCTCTCCCTCTCCTCGTGCTGTTGCTGTACTTTCCTGCGCAGCAGCACGAGCCCGGCATACCGGTCGAAGGCGGCGTAAAGCTTGTCCCTGTCGATGGGCTTCAGTACATAGTGGTCGATGCCGGCATCAATGGAATCGAGGAGATACGAGGTCTCGCTGTATGCACTGGTGACGATCACCGGGGTCTCCCTGTCCTCCTCCTTGATCTCCCGCGCCATGCTGATCCCGTCCCGCACCGGCATCATGATATCCGTCACCACGAGATCGGGCCGGTGAAGGCGGTAGATCCCGGCCCCTTTCTCTCCGTCCGCGGCCACATAGAGGGTGCGGACTTTTCTCTTCAGCATCGCCGCCACGACTTCCCGGGTGGTCGGCTCGTCTTCCACATACAGGGCCGTTATGTCCCATGTCTCTGTCTTCATCTTACACCTCGATGATAAATTCGGCGCCGCCGGCCCTGCTCCGGGCCAGCAGCCTCCCTCCCATGCTCTTTTCGATGATGCTCTTCGACATATAAAGGCCGATTCCGGTCCCTTTCCCCTGCTCCCTGGTGGAAAAGTAAGGCTCGAAAATCCTGTCTCTGACTGAAGCGGGGATCCCTCCCGCGTTGTCGCTGACGGTCACCACCGACCTGCCGCCCTTGCTGCGCAGCCGGATCTTCACCCACGGGTTCCGAATCCGCCTCTCGATCGCGATGTCCTTCGCGTTGTGGAGGAGGTTCAGGAGCACCTGGGCGTATTCGTTGGGGTACCCGACGATCCGGACGTCCTCCTTCAGGTCCAGCGTGACGGCCACCGCATTGCTTCTGAAGCCTGCCTCGACCAGGGAGACCGCTTTCCTGATCACGTCGGACAGGCTGAACGCGCAGCTCTCCTTCTCCGGCTTGAAGAAGCCCCTGAAGTCGTCGATGGTCTGGGACATATGCTGGATGATCTCCATGGCCTGGCCGACGCTTTGGGCAAGCTGCTCCCTGTCGGGCCCCTCGTTGTCGAGGGGGTCGAGCAGGCTCTGTACGATCAGCCCCACTGCATTCAGGGGCTGCCTCCACTGGTGGGCTATGTTGCCGATCATCTCTCCCAAGGCAGCCAGGCGGCTCTGCTGGATCATGAGATGGTCTTTTTCGCGGTTGTGGGCCACCTCCGCGCTGATCCTCTTTTCGAGTGTCCTGTTCAGTCTCTCGATCCTCTGCTCCGCTCGCTTGCGTTCCGTAATGTCGCGGGCGATATGGACGGCCCCCGTCATGACCCCTTTTGAGTCTCTGATAGGCGACACCGTGACGAGGTGATACTTTCCGGTCTTCGCATCGAATACCTCGGAGGTGTGCTCCTGCCCGTCCTTCAGGAGCTGGACATGAGGGCAGCATTGCACGGGCGCTTCCTGCTTGTGGCACAGGGTGTAGCAGGGGTGGCCTGCCATCCCGTGCGGCGAGCTCTGCACGAAGTCCGCCATGGCCCTGTTTACCCGCATGATCCGGTAGCGGGTATCCAGCAGCATCACCATATCGGGGAGGGCGTCGAAGGTCCTCTCCCACTC
This sequence comes from Thermodesulfovibrionales bacterium, assembly GCA_046350935.1. Classification (GTDB taxonomy): domain Bacteria; phylum Nitrospirota; class Thermodesulfovibrionia; order Thermodesulfovibrionales; family Dissulfurispiraceae; genus Nitrobium. The sequence goes on along the minus strand of JAXLZK010000012.1, from coordinate 24,715 downwards.
CTCCCTGGCCTGGATAAGGCGCTCCTCCGTCCTTCTGCGCTGCCTGTTTTCGCCGGAGAGCGTTTTTAGTATCCTGTCCTCGAAGGTAAGGGTGTGCAGCAGGCGCTACACCTCCTGAGCCGGGTCCGGCTTCAGGAATTCCTCAGGGGGAATATAATGAAAATTCCGTAACACCCTGCCTTTGTGGACAACCAGGGGATGGGTATAGACGACATCTCTGACGATTTCCGGGGAGAACCGCGAGCGCCGGTACTGACAGAGCCCCGTCAGAGCGAGGTGCGGCAAATGGTTGTTGAGCTTTGCCTCGTATTCCATGAGGCGCTCTGTCCCGGCCTCTCCCCCCAGCACCCAGGTCATTTCCGCTGCAACGCGCAGGGCGGGGAAGCCGTCGGCCTTTGCCGTTTCCACCGCCTTTTCGAGGGAGCGGACCACACTGTCCGGATCGAAACGGCCGTTCTCCAGATAGACAGCATGCTTTGACACGACGGTAAGCCTCCCCGAGGCGAGGGCCTGCTCCGTATCGATCCCGCCCCTCCGGAAGGCTTCGAGAATATCCGGTAGTGCGGCATCGTCGGCCACGTAGAGGCACTTCTCCCCCTTTTCCAGTCCTGCCTGCAGAAAGGGAATGACTGCCTCTGCCTGCTCCTCAGGAGTTTCGTAGAGCAGGCAGAGGTGTTCGTGCAGCGAGAGCTTCCCGAAAGCGTGCTGGAGCGATTCCCTGCCGAAGATGCAGCTCTCTCTCTTTTCGCTCATTGTTCTTTCCCCCTTTTGCAGCCTCCGCGCGCGCCAACCGGATTAATTATACGCCCGAAAAAAAACGTATTTCCACTCTTTTTTTCGAGGGCCGCGAGAAGCGGCATCCTGTTCTCCTGCACGAAAGGCATTGTAATAAAAGGAACGTTCCTCTCTGCGCCGCGCATTGCCCTCCGTCCTTTATGGTAAAATGTCAGAGTGCCCCGGGATGTGCGGGTATATCCCGGTAGTCAAGGAGAAACGAATGCCGCCAGAAAAACTTATGCGCAGGTACCGGTACCCCGCCCTGTCCGCCTACCGGAAGGATGTCCTGCTCCGTGCGATCAGGGAGAAGATCGGGCCGGATGTCGAAGACATCGAGACGGAATACTGCTTCAATATAGATGCCTCCGCACCGCTCTCCGAGGAGGAGCTCGCCACCCTCGGATGGCTCCTCGCCGAGACCTTCGAGCCGGGGAATTTCTCCCCGGAGAGCTTCCTGGCCCGCATCCCGTCTTCGGGGGATGCCCGGATCTTCGAGGTGGGGCCGCGGATGACTTTCACCACCGCATGGTCCGCCAACGCGGTCTCCATCTGCCATGCGTGCGGTCTGACCAAGATCAGACGCATCGAGCGTTCGCGGAGATACCGCGTGTCCGGCTGTCGGAATCCGGTCGTCGGCGGGGAGGACCTGCCGGAGCTTCTGCCGCTCCTGTACGACCGCATGACGGAATGCCTCTACCCGGAACCCCTTGCGACCTTTGCAACAGGGGTGTCCCCCGAGCCTGTCATGGTGGTCCCCCTCATCGAGGAGGGGAGGGACGCCCTTGCGCGGATCAACCGGGAGATGGGGCTGGGTTTCGATGAATGGGACATCGACTATTACTTTCGCCTGTTCGCGAAGGACCTCGGGAGAAACCCCACCAACGTGGAGTGCTTCGACCTGAGCCAGTCCAACAGCGAGCATTCACGCCACTGGTTCTTCCGGGGAAAGCTTAGTGTCGGCGGCAGGGAGGTCTCCGAAACCCTGATGCAGATCGTCAAGGAGCCCTACCTGAGGAACCCGAACAACAGCATCATCGCTTTCAAGGACAATTCCAGCGCCATACGGGGATACCGCACCGCCGTCCTGCTGCCCGAAAAGGCGGGGGCGCCCTCTCCCTTCCATGAGAAGACGGTCGAGTATCATCTCCTCTTTACCGCCGAGACCCATAATTTCCCGTCGGGGGTCGCTCCCTTCCCCGGGGCCGAGACCGGGACCGGGGGAAGGCTGCGGGACGTCCATGCCACCGGCAGGGGGAGCCTCTTCGTTGCGGGGACTGCGGCCTACTGCGTGGGAAACCTCCAGATACCGGGGTACCCTCTCCCTTGGGAGCACGGCTCCTTCATCTACCCCGGAAATCTCGCCTCCCCGCTCCGGATAGAGATCGAGGCGAGCAACGGCGCCTCTGATTACGGGAACAAGTTCGGCGAGCCGCTGATCCAGGGCTTCACCCGCTCCTTCGGCCTGCGCCTCCCCGACGGGGAGCGGAGGGAATGGATAAAGCCCATCATGTTTACGGGCGGCGTCGGCCAGATCGATGCGCGCCATACGGAAAAAGGGGAGCCGGAAAAGGGCATGGCGGTGGTAAAAGTCGGCGGCCCCGCGTACCGGATCGGCATGGGGGGCGGCGCCGCGTCGAGCATGATCCAGGGCGAGAACGCGGCGGAGCTCGATTTCAACGCGGTCCAGCGCGGGGATGCGGAGATGGAACAGAAGCTGAACAGGGTGATACGGGCCTGTGTCGAGCTGGAGGACGCGAATCCCATCGTGAGCATCCATGACCAGGGCGCGGGGGGGAACTGCAACGTGGTGAAGGAGATCATCCACCCCGCCGGCGCCCGGATCGATATCAGGAAGGTTATCGTGGGGGACAACACCCTCTCGGTCCTCGAGATCTGGGGGGCCGAGTACCAGGAGCAGGACGCTCTCCTTGTCAGGGCTGAGGACACCGGCCTGTTCTGCGGGCTCTGTGCGCGGGAGAAGGTCCCGGTGGCGGTAATCGGAGAGATCACCGGAGACGGGTATATTGTCGTCTACGACGGGGCGGTCGCCGACTTCGGGAAATCGGTTGTGGAGAACCTCAGCCTCGACAAGGTCCTCGGCGCTATGCCGCAGAAGACCTACGAGCTTGATCGGATCCCCTCCTCTACCCAGCCCCTGCACCTCCCGGACGACCTGAGCGTGGCGGAGGCCCTCGACCGGGTGCTCCGGCTGGTGTCGGTGGGGTCCAAGAGGTTCCTCACCAATAAGGCGGACCGGTCGGTCACCGGCCTGATCGCGCGGCAGCAATGCGCAGGCCCCCTTCACCTGACCGTTTCCGATGTGGCGGTCATCGCCCAAAGCCATACCGGAGTGACCGGGGCGGCTCTCTCCATCGGGGAGCAGCCCATCAAGGGGCTTATCGACCCCGCTGCCATGGCGCGGATGAGCGTGGGAGAGGCCCTGACCAACATGGTATGGGCGAAGATAAGCTCCCTCCGCGATATACGGTGCTCGGCCAACTGGATGTGGGCGCCCAAGCTCACGGGGGAAGGCGCCCCTCTCTACGATGCCGCCCTCGCCATGCGGGACATTATGCTGGAGCTGGGGATCGCGGTAGACGGGGGGAAAGACAGTCTTTCGATGGCCGCCCGGGTGCCTCTTCCCGACGGCTGGAGCGAGATGGTGAAGTCCCCCGGCACGCTGGTCATCTCCGCGTATGCCTCCTGCCCCGATATTACCAGGGTGGTCACCCCCGATCTGAAGGCCCCCGGAAGAGGCAGGCTGCTCCTCATCGACCTCGGGAACGGGAAGAGCAGGATGGGAGGGACCGCCCTGGCCCAGTGCTATAAGCAGGTCGGGCATGAATCCCCCGATGTGGAGAGCACTGCACTCCTGAAAGACGCCTTCAACGCGGTCCAGGTCCTTGTGGCGAAGGAGCTTGTGACCGCCGGCCACGACAGGAGCGACGGCGGGCTCGTCACCACTCTTCTCGAAATGGCTTTCGCCGGGAACTGCGGCATGGAGGTGCGGCTGAAGGGCCATGAGGGGGCGCTCTCCACCCTCTTCTCCGAGGAGCTGGGGCTGGTGGCGGAGTACCTGCCCGAAAAAGAGGGGGAGATCATGGCCGTGCTCCGGGAGTACGGTGTGCCCTGCACCTGCATCGGTGCCGGTTTGTCCGAAAAGAGAATACGCGTCTACTACAATGAAGAGGCGGTCCTGGACGAGCCGATGGAGGTGCTGCGGGGGGTGTGGGAAGAGACCAGCCATCAGCTGGAGCTGCTCCAGGTGAACCCCGAATGCGCCCGGGAAGAGCGGGAGGTGAGCTACGACAGGCCGGGGCCGTCCTTTCTCGTCCCCTTCAGCCCCGAGCCGACTCCCGAGATCATCCTGAAGAGGCAGGTAAAGCCGGCGGTGGCGGTTGTTCGGGAGGAGGGGAGCAACGGCGACCGGGAAATGACCGCGGCTTTCTTCCAGGCGGGCTTCGAGCCCTGGGATGTGACCATGACCGACCTGCTGCAGGAGCGGATCTCTCTCTCCCGGTTCAAGGGGGTCGTTTTCGTCGGGGGCTTCAGCTATGCGGACGTCCTCGATTCGGCAAAGGGCTGGGCAGGGACCATACGGTTCAGCAAGGCTCTCTCCGAGCAGTTCCGCGGCTTCTACCGGAGGCCCGATACGTTCAGCCTCGGCGTGTGCAACGGGTGCCAGTTGGCGGCGCTTCTCGGCTGGGTGCCCTGGGAGGGGATCGAAGACGACCGCCAGCCCCGGTTTATCCACAATAAATCGGGAAGGTTCGAGTCGCGCTTTTCCACGGTCAGGATACTCGAGAGCCCCGCGGTGATGCTGCAGGGCATGGAGGGCTCCGTGCTCGGGATCTGGGTCGCCCACGGCGAGGGACAGGCCTATTTCCCCGACGGGAAGATCCTCGACGAGGTGCTTGCGAAGGGGCTGGCGCCTGTCCGGTACGTGGACGACAGGGGAGAGTGCACCGAGAAGTATCCCCTCAACCCCAACGGCTCGCCCCGGGGGATTGCGGCTCTCTGCACCCCCGACGGACGGCATCTCGCTGTCATGCCCCATCCGGAAAGGGCCTTCCTGAAATGGCAGTGGGCCTGGATGCCCGGGGAGATGAAGAGAAACCTTAAGGCCTCCCCTTGGCTGAAGATGTTCCAGAACGCCCGGGAGTGGTGCGAGGGGCAGTGAGACTGAGCAGGTAAAGGCTGACATCTTTCGGATCGGAAAGGAGCGGGAAAATTATGGTGACGATGTCGTATGTGAAGTCTTTTTACAACGGTCTCCTTGTTACGTGCTACGAGCGCAGCGGCGTGAAGTATGTGGCGAATCAGCACGGAGACTGGGACGTGTACGAAGGGGTCTATGAGCGGGGCGGACGGGCGCGGACGGTGTCGAAGGATGCGGAGGAGATCAAGAGCGTAATCGCCGCATACAAGGCGCAGGGTAAATAGGAGGGGATGAAAGAGAAGAGGAAAAAGCAGGCTGAAAAGGCCAAGCCCCCCGCGGAGAAGCACTCCTCCGCCTGTTTCAATAAGGAATGCAAGCTGAAGAAAGAGAAGGGCTGCAGCGGCTTTGAGGCCTGCCCCGGCTACAAAGGGCGGTAATGCGGGTGTGTATGCACACCCTGAACACGCCCTGACGCAGCCCCTAACGCAGCTTCAGCAGCTCCGATGCCCTTTCCGCAAGGTGCGAACGCGCGCTCCGCGAGAGGTGCAGGTAGCAGAAGTCGGGCTCGTTGATGAACCTGCTGATGAGAAAGGCGAGCCCGTTGCTTTCGGCGTCCAGGTAGGGAGAGTCGATCTGCGTCAGGTCACCGGTGAAGATCAGCTTCGTCCCCTCGCCCGCGCGGGTCGCTATGGTCAGGGTGTCGATGGGCCTCAGGTTCTGCGCCTCGTCGATGATGATATAGCGCCGGGGAAGGCTCCGCCCCCTGATGTACGTGAGGGGCTCTATATGGACGGCCCCTGAATCGATGAGGTATTTCACGTTGTTGTACTTTACCTTCCTGCTGTCCTTTTCCTCACGCGGCGTGTAGACCAGCACCTCCAGGTTGTCGAAGATGGGCTGCATCCAGGGGTGCAGTTTTTCCTCAACGTCTCCGGGGAGGAACCCGAGGTCTTTTCCCATGGGGATGATGGGCCGCGCCACGATCACCTGCTCGAACCTCTTCTTTTCGTAGAGGTGGAGGCCTGCGGCCAGGGCGAGAAGCGTCTTTCCCGCCCCCGCGGTGCCGGTCAGGGCGACCACCGAAACGGCATCGGTGAGGAGGGCGTCGGTGGCGCACTCCTGCTCGATGTTCTTGAAAGAGAGACCGTAGATCTTTTCCCTCCGCACCACCGCGGTGCGGGTATCCTTCCCGGTGACCCGGGTGATGGCATCCCCCTCGACCAGGTAGCGCACCGATTCGACGCTGTCCCTGCAGTCTCCGTCGCACGCCAGGAGCTTCCCGAAATCGTGGTAGAGGGTGGTCTTGTCGCTCCGGTAGTCCTGCGCCTTCACCTTCTGCGCCTCCGCCTTGATCCGGACCGACGTGTCTTTCGAGACGATGATCACCGGATGGCCCTCTTCAGCCTCCTGTTTGATCCTCAGCGCGGTCTCGACGATCCGGTCGTCCGCGGAGCGCCTGTTGGACAGCGACTCCTTGAACCGCACATCGATGCGGATGGTTCCCCCCTCGGGCAGGGGGACCCCCTTATGGATGTCGCCCTGTTCGCAGAAGTGGTCGATCTGCCGCAGGGTTTCCCTCGCCGTATAGTTCTCTTTTTTCAGCTTGTCCAGCTCTTCGATTACGGCGATGGGGATCACCAGGTGGTTGTCCTGGAACCTCTTCAGCGCGTGGGGGTCATGGATGAAAACGCTGGTATCGAAAACAAAGGTCTTCTGGGCCGAGGGCGTCATAGGTTCTTTCGCGCATGGCCGGAAACGCCGCCTTTCAGCGGAAACGTCGTCCGGAGCGTGTTCTCCTCCTGTGCATGGGATAACGGGGGGGCATGCCGCGTCGTATGCTGCACACACCGACCGAGGGTATATTAACCGACTGGGGAAGAAAAAGGAAATGGTCACCCGCCCCGGATACGGTTGACTCTACAGGCATTTATTGTTATATTTGAACCATCTTTAATTACTATTCAGGTGTTTTCCCGGGGAGGAGTCTATGCATTTCGTCGGTTTGGACGCGGGGTCGGTTGCGGTAAAGATAGTGGTTCTCGATGAAAACGGCGGGAAGAAAGAAGGGCAGTACCGGAGGCATTACGGGCATCCCATCCGCGTCTCCCTGCAGCTTCTCAAAGAAATAAAGGAGCGCTGGCCCGAGAGCGTCCTCACCCTCACCGGCTCTGCGACGCGGGTGCTTGCCGCCGCCCTGGGGGTCAGGCCCGTCAACGAAGTGGTGGCGCAATCGTATTCAGTCAAGAAGCTTTACCCCCAGGTGAGGACCGTCATCGAGCTCGGGGGCGAGGACTCGAAGCTGATCCTTCTTGACGAGGGGAAGGTGAAGGACTTCTCCATGAACTCCGTCTGTGCCGCGGGGACCGGGTCTTTCCTGGAGCAGCAGGCGGAGCGGCTCCGGCTCAGCATCGAGGAGTTCGGCGACATGGCGGAGCGCTCGAACAGGCCCTCCAAGATAGCGGGAAGGTGCAGCGTTTTCGCCAAGTCGGACATGATCCACCTCCAGCAGATCGCGACCCCGGTGGAGGATATCGTCGCCGGGCTCTGTTTTGCCGTGGCGAGGAACTTCAAGGGCACCATCGCCCGGGGAAGGGAGCTGCATCTCCCGGTCTCTTTCCAGGGGGGTGTTGCCGCCAACAAGGGTATGGCGCGGGCGTTCCGTGAGGTGTTCGAGCTGCAGGAGCTGCTCATTCCTGAGGACTTCGCCCTGATGGGGGCGCTGGGTGCGGCCCTGAAAGGAAGAGAGGAGGGGCTGGCCGTCGCCTTCGATCCGGCGGCGCTGGAGGCCGCCTGCTCCACGCTCCAGCCGGAGGAGGAGGGATATGCCGCCCTTGCTTCGGACAGGGAGGACTTCCTCGCACGCCACGGCAAGGGCTGCAGCCCCCTGCTCGCGGCGGCGGGGGCGCGCGGGGACGCGACCTGCGCCGTGTCCGCACCAGCGGCTCCGGCCCTCTCGCGCATCCCTGCCTATCTCGGCATCGACATCGGCTCGATCAGCACCAATCTCGCGGTGATCGACGGCAGCGGGAACCTCCTTGCCAAGCGCTATCTCATGACCGCTGGGCGGCCTATCGATGCGGTGCGGCAGGGCCTCGAAGAGATCCACGCGGAAGTGGGAGACAGGGTCGAGATAGCGGGGGTGGGGACCACCGGATCGGGCAGGTATATGATCGCGGATTACGTGGGGGCCGATATCGTGAAGAACGAGATCACCGCCCAGGCCACCGCCGCGATCTTCATCGACCCCGGGGTGGACACCATTTTCGAGATCGGGGGGCAGGACTCGAAGTATATTTCGCTCCGCGACGGCGTGATCGTCGATTTCGAAATGAACAAGGCCTGTGCCGCGGGGACCGGCTCCTTTATCGAGGAGCAGGCGGAGAAGCTCGATATCTCCGTGAAGGAGGAGTTCGCCCGGTCCGCCTTCCGCGCCCCCCAGCCCTGCAGGCTGGGCGAGCGCTGCACGGTCTTCATGGAAAACTCCCTGATGGCGAACCTCCAGAAGGGCGTTGAGAAGGATAATCTCCTTGCGGGGCTCGCCTATTCAATCGTGCAGAACTATATCAACAGGGTGGTGGCGGCGAAGCCTGTCGGCCGGCGCGTCTTCTTCCAGGGAGGCGTGGCCTTCAACAAGGCGGTGGTGGCCGCCTTCGAGGAATACCTGGGCAGGAAGATCACGGTCCCGCCTCACCACGATGTCACGGGCGCCCTCGGCATGGCCCTCATCGCGATGCGGCATATGACCGGCCATGCCCTGCTGCCGGTTCCCGGGAACGGGGCCAAAACTGCGGCGGAATCCGCTGCCGGCTCTCCTGTCCCCCCGGTGCGCGCTACCGCCTTCAAGGGGTTCGAGATGTCGAAGAGACCCTATGCAATCAGCTCTTTCGCGTGCAAGAGCTGTCCGAACGTGTGCGAAATCAACAGGGTGAAAGTCGAGGGCGAGGAGGGATACCTCTTCTACGGGGGGCGCTGCGAAAAGTACGACGTGCGCCGCTCTCGTGAGACGGCGCCTCCCGACCTCTTCGCCTTCAGGGAGGAGATGCTCTGGAAGGAGCATCGGGAGTACCTGAACAGATTCTCCCCGGCGGAGAGAGGGGAGAATGCGGGGGGCGCTCCGTCTTCCGTCCGCGGGGCGTCGCGCATCCCGCTCGGGATCCCGTATATTTTCTTCATGCACGACTATCTTCCCTACTGGTCGACGCTTCTCTGGGAGCTGGGCTTTGCCGTCGAAGTCTCCCCGAAGACGAACCGGCAGATCGTCACCCTCGGGGTGGAGAACGTCCTCTCCGAGGCCTGTTTCCCGGTGAAGGTCGCGCATGGCCATATAAAATACCTCACCGATGCGGGCGTCGAGGCGGTCTTCCTCCCCAGCTTTGTCAATACCGGGACCGGGGGCAACGGCGGGAACGGCTCGGGCGGGCTCGCCTGCCCGTACACGCAGACCATCCCGTATCTCGCGACGGCCGCGATCAAGGGGGTGCGGATGGTCTCCCCCGTGGTAGACCTGAGCCGGGGGCCGGAGCACCTCGCAAAGGAGCTGCAGCGGGCCTTCGGCAGCTACGGGATCGGCAGGAAGGCTATCGTACGGGCGATGGAAAAGGCCCAGGCTGCCCAGGACGGCTTTTCCCTGGCGGTCCGCGAGAGGGGGCGGGAAGCCCTGGAGCAGGCGGTGCGGCAGCACTCTCCGGCGGTGGTGGTCGTGGGGAGGGCCTATAACTCCTTCGATTCGAGCATGAACCTGGACATCCCCCGCAAGCTCGCCGCCATCGACGTGTTTTCCCTTCCCATGGACATGCTGCCGCTGGGGGAGAGGGAAGTGCACGACGCATGGAACATGTACTGGAGGTCGGGCAGGAGGATCCTGCAGGCGGCGCGGATCATCAGGGACACACCGGAGCTCTATGCGATCTATATCGGCAGTTTCTCGTGCGGCCCGGACTCCTTTATCCTGAAATTCTTCAATGAGGAGATGAAGGGGAAGCCCTTCCTGCATATCGAGATCGACGAGCACAGCGCGGACGCAGGCGCCGTGACGCGGTGCGAGGCGTTTCTCGACAGTATCGGGCAGCAGCGCGGGCGTGCGGGGGCGACGGAGGCCGGAAAGACGGGGGGCGGAGGAGAGCGGGACCTGCTCGTCTCTGTGCCGCTGACCCGAGGGAACGGGAGCTCTCCGCTGAAGGAGAGGACAGTTTACATCCCCCGGATGGCGGACCACGCCTTCGCCCTCAAGGCGGCTTTCGAGCGCTGCGGCATCACCGCGGAAGTGTTGCCGCCGTCGGACAGGGACTCCGTGGACCGGGGCAGAAGGCATGTTTCGGGGAAGGAATGCTATCCCTATCTGGTCACCACCGGCGATATGCTCAAGAAGGTCAACTCCCCGGACTTCGATCCGGCGAAATCCGCCTTCTTCATGCCCTCGGGCAGCGGCCCCTGCCGGTTCGGACAGTATAACGTCTCCCACCGGCTGGTCCTCAAGAAGATCGGGCTGGAGGAGGTCCCCATTTTCGCCCCCAACCAGGATGTGGAGTTCTACCAGGACCTCGGCGTCGCGGGCAGCGAATTTTCCATGACGGCGTGGAAAGGCATCATCGCCTACGAGCTCCTGACGAAGTGCCTCCACGAGACGCGGCCCTACGAGAAAAACGCGGGGGATGCGGAAGCCCTGTACCGGGCATACCACGAGAAGATAGGCCTCGCCCTGCAGTCGAGGAACGGCGCCATGGAGTCGGTCCTGGAAGGGATGCGGAAGGATTTCAGCGCGCTCTCCCGCACTGAGGAGAGGCGTCCGCTGGTGGGCATCGTCGGCGAGATATTCGTGCGGTGCCACCAGTTCTCCAACGAGGATCTGGTGAAGAAGATCGAGTCCCTCGGCGGCGAGGTATGGCTTGCACCTATTGAAGAATGGGTATATTATGTGAATACGATGGCGTTGAGGAAGGCCTTGATAAAAAAGAACAGGTCTGATATGATGAATATCTTTGTGAAGAGGTTCCTGCAGAGAAGGGTAGAGCATAAATACGGAAAGCATTTCAAGGGCTTCCTCAAGACCCTGCGCGAGCCCACCACTGAAGAGACCCTCAAAAAGGCCTCGCCGTATGTGCCCGACTCCTTCGAAGGGGAGACGGTGCTGAGCATGGGCAAGACGGTCGACTTCATCGAGCAGGGGGCCGCGGGCATCATCAACACGATGCCTTTCGGGTGCATGCCGGGGACCATTGTGACCGCGCTGCTGAAGAGGGTGAGCAAGGAGTACGGCATCCCCTGTATCAGCATCCCGTTCGACGGAACGGAATCTCCCGCCACCATGCTGCAGTTGGAAGCGTTCATGGAGACGGTGACGAATAAGTAGGCGAGAAGGGCTAATTTTTACGAAGGAGGTGATGGTGTGGGGAACGTCGTCAAGTGGCGCAAGAAGAAGATGCGCAAACACAAACACAAGAAACTTCGCAAACAGACCAGGTCTCAGCGGAGGAAATAAGGGGAGCTGCCGATGAAAGATATCAATCTTTTACGGGACCGTATGGATCTCCTGGAAAAGGAGCTGAAGACCGTTGCCGATAAAGTGATCACGCTGGAGACGTCCCTGAGGGAAATGGACGATCTGAAGACGGAACTGAAGGCGCTGAAAATCTTTCTGGGGCGGGTGCACCCCGAATTCAAGACACAGTACCCGGAAATCCTCACAAAAAGGTGAGACGGTCAGAAGCGTGTTATCTTCACCCCGGCAAAGGGCATTCTCCTGAGATACTCTTTCAGTGAGACTTTCTTTACCCTGCCTCCTTTGCCTTTTTCCCCGCTTGCGTGTATCAAATAAACCTCGGGGCGAGGGAGCTTTTCCGTTGCGATGATGCCGAGATGCCCCACCAGCTCCCCTGCCTTCTCCTTTCCCGGGGCTTTGGTGAAAAAGAGGATGTCGCCGTTCCGCAGCTTCTCCATTCCGCCGAGGAGCTCCCGGGGGAGGAGGACGTCTGCGGAGCCGCCGTCCCGCACTTTTCTGACGCGGACCGTCCTGCCGATCTCCGCCGTGATATCCTTCCCCCATTTGCCGCTTTCGATCATGTCTTCGCCGTACCGGAAGCGGTCTGCGTAATTGCGCACCCGGCCCTCCGCGAGGATGCCTGCCGCAGGGAAGCGCTTGTCCAGCGCCACCGCGACCGCCTCCTCAGGGGTGCTGCTCAGGGCCAGCTCCACCACTCTGAAGACCAGGTACATGCAGTCCACCCTGTCGTCCGCCACGACCGCCTCCCGGGTGACATAGGTCCCCTGCGGGTCGGGATCATAGGGGGTGCCGACGAATTTTTCGGCAAGGAGGGCGATTTTCTCCCCCACGGGGCTGTTTTTCAGGGTTGTCTGGAGAGAGCCGAGCTCTTCGGGGGTGAGACAGGAGGCAGGTCCCGCAGCGAGCAGCCGGACGAGCAGGAGCCCAAACAGGAGGAAAAGCAGGATACTGCGTGCCACGATGCCTTCTCCTCCTCCTTTTCCCTGTTGAAACGCCCTCTTGCTGCGCCTGCCGTACGGCGCCGTATTTTACCTTTTTCGTTTTCTCATTTGCTATAATAAAAACTATGCCTGATATGACTGAAATCAAACCTTTCTCCACTACAGGGATCGGGAGCCTTCCCCATATGCGCGCCGAGGACGCCTGTGAGCTGGTGCTCCGGTCCGTGGATATCCCCTTCTGGCCGCAGCTGCCGAAGGTTTCCTTCAAGGAATCCATGCTCCTCCAGTATTCAGAGGGCATGCCCTTCCTCAAGGTGAACGAGGCGGACGAGGTGGTGTGGCTCATGCGGGACGCGAGCGACGAGCTTGACCGGTTCTACGAGGCCTGCACGGACACGGCGCGGATCGCGATTTCCCAGGACTATGCCGCGGGGCTCCACGCCTTTCTGAAGAAGATAAAGGGAAGGAGGTTCCCCGCCCTCAAGGGGCATGTGACCGGCCCCCTGACCTTCACGCTGGGGCTGAAGGACAACTGCGGACGGTTCGTTTTCTTCGACGAGGAGCTGCGGGAGGTCTCTTCCATGCTGCTCAAGGCAAAGGTGCGCTGGCAGATCGATATGCTGCGGCAGCATGCGGACACGGTCATTATTTTTATCGACGAGCCCATCCTTTCGGCGCTGGGGAGCTCCGCCTATCTGGGAGTGGACACGGAGGAAGCGCTGCGCCTCCTGCAGGACATGGCGTCCGCCGTCAGGGAAGCCGGGGGCGTCCCGGGCATCCACTGCTGCGGGAGGGCGGACTGGCCCCTGGTGATGAAGAGCGGCGTCCAGGTCGTCAATTTCGACGCCTTCGAATATTTCGGCTCCCTTGCCCTCTACCCCGAAGAGGTCTCCCGGTTTCTCCTCGACGGGGGCTACCTCGCCTGGGGCATTGTCCCGACCTCCGACAGCATCGCCTCGGTGGGCGAGCGGCAGGTCGCCGCTCTGCTCCAGAGGAATCTCGGCAAGCTGGGCGGTCAGGTGCCCTCCGAGCTGGTGCGGTCGCGCATCCTCCTGACGCCGTCCTGCGGCACCGGCTCCCGGAGCGTCGAGGAGACCACGAAGATCTTCCAGGTGCTGATGCGGCTGAAAGAGGCGATGGGATAGCGGCGGGGCACGTCTCCTCTCCCTCCTCACCTTTTGAGCGACGAATGAAAAGACGGACAGGCACTTTCATATCATTTGAAGGAATCGAGGGCTCCGGCAAAACGACGCAGGCCCGGCTCCTGGCAGAGCGCCTGTCGGCGGAGGGGCGCGCGGTCGTTCTGACGTTCGAGCCGGGGGGGACCGTTATCGGGAGCCGCATCAGGGATATTCTCCTTCTGCCCGAGCATCGGGAAATGTCTTCTCTTACGGAGCTGCTCCTCTACAACGCCGCGCGGGCGCAGCATCTGGCCGAGAAGATCGTGCCCTCCCTGGAGCAGGGGAAGATCGTCATCACCGACCGGTATACCGACTCGACCGTTGCCTACCAGTGCTATGCGCGGGGGATCGACGCGGCGCTGGTCGAAGCCATCGATGCCGTCGCTGCCGGCGGGGTGATGCCGGACATCACCATCCTCCTCGACCTCGATCCGGAAGCGGGGCTGCGGCGCAATAAACAAATCAATAAGATCGACAGGTTCGAGCTGGAGGACCTCGCGTTCCACCGGAAGGTGCGGGAGGGATACCTCCGGATCGCCGGTGCGGAGCCGCGGCGTATCAGGATCGTGGATGCGTCGCTGCCCCCCGAAGAGGTGAGCGCCCGCGTAGGGGAGCTCGTTGCTGAAGAGATGCGGAGCCGCACCGGGAGTGGGGCTCCCGGATAAATGGCCCTGCTGGATATCATAGGGCAGGAAAAGGCGCTGCGGATCCTCTTCGGAACCCTCAGGAGGGGCCGGGTCCCTTCCGCCGTGCTTTTGTCCGGCGATACGGGGATCGGGAAGATGCGCGCCGCGGTCAATTACGCGAAGGCCGTCAACTGCCTGAGCCCGGTGGAGGACGACTGCTGCGACCGCTGCGCTTCGTGCAGGAAGACCGATGCCGGCGCGCACCCTGATGTCATCACCCTGCTTCCCGAAGACGGGGAAATCAGGATAGACGCGATACGCAGGCTGGAGGAGGCCCTTTCCCTGAAGCCCTTCGAGGGCAGGAGAAAGGTGGTCATTATCGATGATGCCGACGCGATGAACCTCAATGCGGCCAATGCCTTTCTCAAGACCCTCGAAGAGCCTCCCCGCGACAGCCTTCTCCTCCTCGTCGCCTCCAATCCCGACGGCCTTCCGGACACCATCCGCTCGCGGTGCACTAGTGTCCGGTTCTATCCTCTTTCCGATGAGGAGTGCAGGAGGGTGCTTTCCGGTGCGGTGGAGGGCGGCGCCCTCGATGCCGTTCTCAGGCTCTCCATGGGGAGACCCGGGCTTGCGCTCTCCGGGGACCTTGCTGAGGAGCGGGCGTGGTTCCTGAAGCTGCTCCACAGCATGGTGCAGGGCGACGCGCGGGAGGTGTGGGAGGATAAGAACGCGATGAGGTCCTGGCTGGACCAGGCGACCCTCTTTCTGCGGGACAGGGTGGTTTTCGCGGTGACCGGGAGCGGAGCCGACCTCTTGTTCGGGGAGGAACCGGAGGGTTTTCTCCCCGCAGCGGTCCCTGGGGAGGGGAGGGGAGGTGGGCCGGCCGGCGGGCAGACGGACCGGCTCCTGAGGGCGGCCTTCGAGGCCTACCGTCAACTGCTTTCGCTCCGCGCCCTCCTTGATTTTAATCTCAACAAGTCCATATCATGGAATTATGCCGCGCAGATAATGAGATCACTGACGGCTCATCGCTCCTGATCAACGGCGCAGCGCCCACGTCTGAAGAGGAGCAGGTCCGTGGGAAGGTCTCCGTGCCGGAGGCTTCAGGAGGCGGGAGCGGACGGAATTGCATCGCCGCCCCCGGTTGATGAGCCGTGAAAGGTGCGTGTCTGCACTGAGCGAATGCGGAGGAAATACATGCCGGATGTAGTCGGAATACGGTTCAAGCCGTGCGGGAAAATCTACGATTTTGAAGTAAACGGCTTAAAGGTAAAGGAAGGGGATTCCGTGGTGGTGGAGTCCGATTTCGGTCTCAGCATCGGAACGACGGTGCGGGAGATGCGCTCCATCGACGCCCCGGAAAGGGAGCTGAAGAAGGTCCTGCGTTTGGTGACCGAAGAGGACCTGAAGGCGCAGGAGGAGAACAAGAAGATCGAGAAGGACGCCAGGGCTTTTTGCCTCGAAAGGATCATGGCGCGGGGCCTGCCCATGAAATTGGTGGGGGCTGAGGCGACCCTGGACAGGAAGCGCATCATCTTTTACTTCACTGCGGACGGCAGGATCGATTTCCGGGAGCTGGTAAAGGACCTGGCCGCACGCTTCCGGACCCGGATCGAAATGAGGCAGATCGGGGTGCGGGATGAGGCGAAGCTCCTCGGCGGTTTCGGGATCTGCGGCAGGGAGCTCTGCTGCACCACCTTCCTCACCTCCTTCGATCCCGTCTCGATCAAGATGGCGAAGAGACAGGAGCTGGTCCTCAATGTGGGCAAGCTCTCGGGACTCTGCAGCCGGCTCATGTGCTGCCTCCGCTACGAGTACGAAGGGGACCTGGAGAGCATCGCCTCGGACGACGAGATCCCCATGGGAGTCGAAGAAACACCCCTGGAGGCGGTCGAGGAGAAGATTTCGACCACCCGGCCGAAGCCCGAATGCCCGCGGAGGCATGCGCCGCAGGGAAAAGGCGCCGAGCGCCACCGGGAACGGGACAGGGAGAGGGGCAGGGAAGCGAACGCGCGTCCTGCGGTTCCCGCTCCTCCCGCGGCCTCTTCCGCCCCTGCGCCCCCTGCAGCCCCTTCCGCCTCACCGGGCAGCGGGGTCCCGGCTGAACAGCAGCAGGAGAGAAAGCGCGAGCACTACAGGAAGAGGAGACGCTTCAAGAAATGACGACGGAGAGAAAGGACTATTATGTAACGACGCCCATTTATTATGTGAACGATATCCCCCATATCGGCCATGCCTATACCACGGTGGCGGCGGACATCCTTGCCCGCCACCGCCGGATGCAGGGCGATGACGTCTTTTTCCTCACCGGAACGGACGAGCACGGGCAGAAGGTGGAGAAGGCCGCGCGGGAGAGGGGCAAATCTCCCAAGGAGCATGCGGACAGCATGGTGGGGAACTTCAGGGCGCTCTGGGAAAAATTGCAGATCAGCAACGACGCCTTTATCAGGACCACCGACGGACAGCATGTAAAAATCGTGCGGGAGCTGCTGCAGCGGTTGTGGGATAAAGGGGAAATCGAGAGGCGCACCTACTCCGGCATGTACTGCACTCCCTGCGAGCGGTTCTGGACCGCAAAAGACCTGCTGGAGGGCAAGTGCCCGGATTGCGGGAGGCCCGTTGAGCCCATCGAGGAGAGCAACTATTTTTTCCTGATGTCCCGGTACCGGGACGCCCTTATAGAGCACATCGAGAAAAATACGTACATTCTGCCAGAGACGAGGAGGAACGAGGTCCTGGGCTTTCTCAGGAGTCAGCCCCTGGGGGACCTCTGCATATCGCGTCCGAAGCAGCGGCTCGCCTGGGGAGTCCCGCTCCCCTTCGACGAGGAGTATACGACGTATGTCTGGTGCGACGCCCTGGTGAACTACTATTCAGCGACGCAGTACCTTGCGCCGGGGGGCGGCGATGCGGGGAAGTGGTGGCCGGCCGACTGCCACCTCATCGGCAAGGACATCCTCACCACCCACGCGGTGTACTGGTCCACTATGCTCATGGCGCTGGGGCTCCCCCTGCCGCATACCCTCTTTGCGCACGGCTGGTGGACCGTCAACGGGCAGAAGATGTCGAAGTCCGTCGGCAACGTGGTGGACCCGAACGCCATGGCGGACCGGTACGGGGTGGACGCCTTCCGGTACTTCCTCTTCAGGGAGGTGCCCTTCGGGCTCGACGGGGACTTTTCGGAGGATGCCCTGGTGCGGCGCATCAACACCGACCTCGCCAACGACCTCGGCAATCTCCTGAGCAGGTTTCTCACCATGGCGGAGAAGTATTTCGGGAGCGTCATCGAGCGCCCGTCGTCGTACTCGCCGGTGCGGTTTGAAAACGGATTTGCCGCTGAATGTATCAACGCACTTTCAGGGGCCTATCGGGAAGAATACTGGTCCCGGCTGCACTTCAACCTCATTCTCGAAAGGATTTGGGACGTGATCGGGGCAGGGAACAACTACATCGCCCGCGAAGAGCCGTGGAAGCTCGCCAAGAACGACCCGGACAGGCTGAAAACGGTCATGTACGATCTCTGGGAATCCCTGCGGCTCGCTGCGCTGGCCCTGTATCCCTTCATGCCCGGAACGGCGGAGAAGGTATGGCTCCAGCTCGGTCTTGGCTCTCTTGTCGATGTGGTGAAACAGAGCCTCATGGAGTCGGGACCCTGGTACGAAAATCCCCTGTTCAAGTGGGGCGAATGGATACCGGACTATCCCGTTAAGGTCGTCACGGGAGAGCAGCTCTTCCCCCGTATCGAGACTCCCGTGAAAAAAGAAGAAAAGCTCCAAAAGACGGATAAGAAAAAGGAGAAGCCGGCGATGACGGAACAGGGTGTGAAAGAGCTGATCGGCATAGAGGACTTTGCGAAGGTGGAGTTGAAGGTGGGCAGGGTGGTCAGCGCCGAACGGGTGGAGAAGTCGGAGAAGCTGATCAAGCTCAGGGTGGATACCGGCGAAGAGCGGCAGATCGTGGCGGGGATCGGAAAAGCGTACGACCCCGAGTCCCTGGTCGGGAGACTGATCGTCGTGGTGGCGAACCTCAGGCCCGCGAAGCTGATGGGAGTGGAGTCCCAGGGGATGCTTCTCGCGGCAACGGATGACGAGGGGACCCTTTCCCTTCTCTCCCTCGACAGGGAAGTGAAACCGGGGGCGAGGATCAAGTAATCCGGAGGGAAGGGTACCTTCTTCCTTCTGGGTGCTTCAGAACAGCTCTCCTCTGGTGAGGGTGCCTTGTACCCCCACTCTCTCCGTCTCCCTCTTTTTTTCTCTTCTGTTTCTCTCCCTCTCCCTGCCTCTGTCTTTGCGACGGGATACCCCTTTCTTCCTCATCCTTCCTTCTGAGTCCAGGCGGACTGCATCTCTTGACAGACAATTACAATTTGGTAGCATTTAACTAAAAAGGGAGAAGAGGGATGGATCATCTCTCAGGGGGAGAGGTTTTTGCAAAAGGACATGAAGACGAAAGAGGTGAGCTATGAGAAAGATAGTGATGGTGATTGCGTTTTGTGCTGCGATCGCTTTTGCGGCCGTGGCTGTCGCAGGTACTGAGAATCCGGACCTCAAGGAGAGAAAGAGAATCCTTATCTTCCATACGATGTCTGGTGTGGACGGGCTCTTTGTGAAAGAGGAAAACCCAGTGCGGGAGGTAGTCGGCGACGAGCTCCCTTGGGAGATACAGTTCGTATGGGGCAAGCTGAACACGATAGGCCACCTCGAGATTTTGGTGAAGGGCCTGGTCTTCAAGGATGATCCCTCGGTGCCGGCCGAGCTCAGAGGAATAAACGACGAGACGGAGTTTCGGGGGCTTGTCAGTTGTCTGACCGAGGAAAACGGTTCCGTAGTGACAAAAAATGTGACTACACAGGGCTTTCCTGCGACAACGGAAGGCGACTCATTTATTAACGCCGACATTGAGCTTCCCCGCCCCTGTGTCGCCCCCCTGATCATGATACTTGCCGGGAGCGAGGATAAATGGTTTGCGATGACCGGCTTTGAAGGAGCCGAGGAGGAGTAGGGTGTTCTTGTGACACGCACGACAGCGTAGTGTTGTATCGGCGGGCCATCCGGGGTATCCTCTCTCCCTACCCTGATGGCCTCTTTCTTTTTTGCGCCGCTCACGAGCGGCCTTTCTGCCCGCCGACCGGAGATTCCTGAATCCGTCACGGTCTGCCCCTGTGTGCAGGACTGACCGCACTCAGGGCTTCCGTGGTATCCTGATCGAAACAGCCGGCCCTCTCCTGTAGAGCGTATCTTACACGGCAAAAGGGAAAAGTGCTATGATATAGACTTTCATCAAGCACGAGGAGAAAGGGCGGAAGGCGGAACATGGCGGAAAACCCGGAAAGAAACAAAATCAAGCATTGGCCCGAGAGTGAAAGGCCGAGGGAAAGGCTTCTCAAGCATGGGGCGGAGAGCCTCTCCGATGCGCACCTCCTCGCTATCCTCCTCAGGACCGGCAGCGGGGAGGGGGGCGTATTGAGCCTTGCCCTGTCCCTTCTTGAGAGGTTCCACATGCTGAGGAGCATCGATGCCGCCTCTTTGGCCGAATTGAGAGCACTGAAGGGGCTCGGGACTGCCAAGATAGCCCAGCTCAAGGCTGCTTTCGAGCTGGGCAAGCGGCTGATGAGCGAATCCTCGGAGGGCAAGCCCTCTTTCTCTTCAAGTCATGCCCTGTACACTTATTTCGCGCCTCGTTTCAAAAATCTCAAGAAAGAGTACTTCATCGGCGTCCTTCTGGACGCAAAGAACCGGCTCCTTCGGGAATGCAAGATCTCGGAGGGGACCCTCACCAACTCCCTGATCCATCCTCGGGAGGCATTCAAAGAGGCGGTGAAGGAATCGGCTGCCTCGGTCATTTTTGTACATAACCACCCCAGCGGCGACCCTGCGCCGAGCAGGGACGATCTCGCCGTCACCGAGAGGCTGAAGGGAGCCGGCGAGATCATGGGAATCCCCCTGCTCGACCACGTCATCATCGGCGACGGGAGATATGTGAGCCTGAAGGAGAGGGGAATCCTGTAGTCGCCGACAGCGCAGGGGCGACGGCGGGGACCCGCCGGGACAACCGCTCCTGAACGCCCTGCGCCAGAAGCGATGAATCGATAAGGAGGACAAGAGCATGGTGAAGAGGGCGCTGATGAGTGTCTCCGATAAGAAGGGGCTTGTGGAATTCGCCCGGGCGGTGGCGGAGCGGGGAGTCGAGATCCTCTCCACAGGGGGAACGGCGAAGGCCCTCCGCGAAGCGGGTGTGCCGGTGAGGGAGGTTTCCGAGTATACCGGCTTCCCCGAAATGATGGACGGAAGGGTGAAAACGCTCCATCCGAAGATCCACGGCGGCCTGCTGGCGCGGCGGGGCAACCCGAAGGACAGGGAGGACCTGGTGAAGCAGGGCATCGGCGCGATCGATATGGTAGTGGTGAACCTCTATCCATTTGAAGCGACGATTGCGAAGCCGGGCGTGACTTTCGACGACGCCGTCGAGAACATCGATATCGGGGGGCCGGCGATGCTCAGGGCCGCCTCCAAGAATTTCGAGGATGTGGTGGTGGTGGTCGATCCCGAAGACTACGGGAAGGTGCTCGAAGAGCTGAAGGCGTCCGGCGGGGAAGTGAGTAGGAAGACGAAGCTCGTGCTTGCCCAGAAGGTGTTCGCCCATACTTCCCGGTATGATACACTTATAGCCGATTATCTGAAGAGGGTCATTGCGGAAAGTGCATAGGCAGGGGCTGCGCATCGTACGGAAGCAGAGCGGGGGAGGGTCGCAGCGGCCCCCGGTTCTTGTGACAGAGCGGAAAATGCTTTTCGGAGGGGATATATGAAAGTACTTGTCATCGGAGGAGGAGGACGGGAGCATGCTCTTGTCTGGAAGCTGTCGCAGTCGCGGCATGTGGACAAAATCTATTGCGTTCCGGGGAATGCCGGTATCGCTGAAATGGCGGAGTGTCTCGACGTCGCCGCCGGCAATTTCGACGAGCTGATAAACCTGGTCCGGTACGAATGGATCGACCTCACTATTGTCGGGCCCGAAGAGCCCCTTTCCCGGGGTATCGTGGACGCCTTCGAGAAGGAGGGGCGGAGGATAGTGGGACCCACGAAGGCTGCGGCCCAGCTCGAGGCGAGCAAGGTCTTTTCCAAGGACTTCATGCGGCGGCACCGCATCCCCTCCGCTGAATACAAGGTCTTTACTTCCCATCTCCATGCGGAGGACTACGTGCGGATGAAGGGTGCTCCCATTGTCGTCAAGGCAGACGGGCTCGCGGCGGGAAAGGGGGTCATCGTCGCCTCCACGGTGGACGAAGCGATCGACGCCATCAAGCGCATCATGAAGGACAAGGAGTTCGGGGAGGCCGGAAACAGGGTGATCGTTGAGGAATGTCTGCAAGGGGAGGAGGCCTCGTTCATGGCCTTTACCGACGGGAAGACCATTGTCCCCATGGTGAGCTCCCAGGACCATAAGCGGATCTTCGACAATGATGAGGGGCCGAACACCGGAGGGATGGGCGCCTACAGCCCCGCGCCGGTCGTGACGCCGGAGCTTCAGGAGCTGGTCATGGAGAAGGTGATGCTGCCCACGGTGGAGGGCCTCCGTTCCGAGGGGATAAAGTACAAGGGCATCCTCTATGCCGGCCTGATGATCAGGGACGGCTTCCCGTGGGTCCTGGAGTTCAACTGCAGGCTGGGGGACCCGGAAACGCAGCCGGTCCTCGCGCGGCTGGATACCGACCTCATGGATATCCTGATGGCGATAGCGGACGAAAAGCTTTCGGATGTCGAGATCGCCTGGAAAGAGGAGGCGGCTGTTTGCGTCGTCATTGCGTCGAAGGGCTACCCCGGCCCCTATGAAAAGGAAAAGGTGATTACCGGCTTCGACGCTGCAAAGGAGGTCGAAAATGCCGTTGTCTTCCACGCCGGCACCTCTTTCTCGAACAGCGATATCGTGACGAACGGGGGAAGGGTGCTGGGGGTGACCGGCTGGGGGCAGGACATCAGGGCTGCAAAGGCAAAGGCCTACGAGGCGGTGGGCAAGCTCTGTTTTGACGGGATGCACTACCGGAAGGACATTGCCGACAAGGCCCTGAAAAGATGAGGGAGGAGCGGGGATGGAGAAGAGGGAGCCGGGAGTGCGCAGTGCGGGTTCTCCCCGGGTAAAGGGACGGCGATGAAGGTGCATCTGGATTGTTTCCCTTGTTTTTTCAGGCAGACGCTCATTGCCGTGCGGCTCGGGACAAAGGACGAGGCCCTGCAGGCGGAGGTGCTGAAGGGGGTGACCGAAGAGATCAGGACCACGGATATGTCGAAGCCTCCCGCACACTCGACCACCTTTCTGCACCGGAAGATACGCAGCATGCTGGGCAAGGACCCTTTTGCGGAGATCAAGTCCGAGTACAACCGGATCGCCCTTAGCCTGTACCCTGCACTGAAGGCGCGGGTGGAGCAGAGCGAGGACCCCCTCTGGACCGCCTCACGTCTCGCCATTGCGGGCAATGTCATCGACTTCGGCATCTTTACCTCTGTCGATATTGCCGGGACCATCGAGCGGGCGCTGCATACCCCCCTTGCCGTGGACGGATACGCAGCGTTCCGCGGGGCGCTGGCCCGCCATGACGAGGTGCTGTATCTGCTCGACAACGCGGGCGAAATCGTTTTCGATATGCTCCTGATCGAGGTGCTTGCCGGCATGGGAAAGCGGGTCCGGGCCGTGGTGAAGGGCGCTCCGGTCCTGAACGACGCCACTGCCGGGGACGCCTCGGAGGTCGGGCTCGCGGACAAGTGTGTGATAGTCGATAACGGTTCGGACTGCATCGGCACCATCCTGGAGCTCACCTCACCGGAATTCAACCGGGAGTTCGAGAGATCCGCTTTCGTTATCAGCAAGGGACAGGGCAACTTCGAGACCCTTTTCTCCCCGGAGAGGGACCGCTATCCGGGAAAGGAGATCTTCTTCCTCCTGCAGTCCAAGTGCGATGTGCTTTCGCAGGACCTGGGGGTTGCGAAAGGGGCCATGCTCCTGGTGCGCGGTGGAGAGCCGTGCAGGGAGCGCCTCCCCGGGCAGGCTTCCGGAAGCGTATACGCTGCGGGGAGCAGGTGACGGCGAAAATCTTGACATTTCACGGAATGAAAAATTAAGATAACGGATAGTCTCGCAACCTCATGATAACGCACTAAATCCGGCAGGAAATCGTATGGTCTGAGGTATTGCTCCTCACTGAGCCGCCGATGCGCCAATGGATGTATCACTAAAAGGAGGATCCCTGTGGAAACACCCACCTTTTTGCATATGCTGCTCCCGACTGTTCCGCCGTACGTCTCGTATTCCTGGCTTGCGATGGCGCTCCTGATCATCCCCGCCCTCGTGATGCGGAGAAACCTGCGGCTCGTTCCCTCGGGACTCCAGAATTTCATGGAGACCCTGGCGGATTTCTTTCTCAACCTGTCCAATAGCAGCATCGGCCACCATTGGGGCGAGGCGTTCTATCCGCTCATCGGCACCCTCGGCCTCTATATCCTGGTCTCGAACTTTTTCGGGCTTATTCCCGGTTTCGAATCGCCTACCAGCAATATCAACATGACGGCGTCCATGGCTATTCCCGTCTTCCTGGCCACCCATTACTACGGAATCAAGGTGCACGGGATCAAGTACCTGAATCACTTCCTGGGTCCCATCCGGTCCGTCTATGCCCTGCCCCTCATGATCATGATGTTTTTCATCGAGCTCATCGGTCATCTGGTGCGGCCGGTCACCCTTTCCGTCAGGCTCTTTGGAAATATGATCGCGAAGCATATCATTCTTGGTGTTCTCGCAACCCTGGCGCCGCTTCTTGTGCCGACCCTGATCCTGGGCCTCGGCACCCTTGTCAGTCTTATTCAGGCGTATGTCTTCGTCCTTCTGACGACGTTGTACCTTGCCGGTGCCGTCGAGGAAGGGCATTAAATAAAAATCTCGAGGAAAGGAGGAAAAGCGATGAAGAGGAACATCTCTGTTATACTGCTTGTACTTGCCCTTGTCGGCGTACTGGCCCCCCTCGCCCTTGCTGAGGAAGCTGCGGCTCCTGCGGCAGCGGGCTCCAACGTCAAGGCGATCGCCGCTCTCGGCGCCGCTCTGGCGATCGGCATTGCCGCTCTCGGCGCCGGTATCGGCCAGGGAATCGGTCTGGGAAAAGCGTGCGAGGGAGTAGCCAGGAATCCCGGAGCGTCCGGTAAAGTTACTACAACACTCATTATCGGTCTTGCGATGATCGAGTCGTTGGCGATTTATGCGTTGCTGGTTTCGCTGGGTCTTCTTATCAACCAGAAAATTTTCTTCTAACCTTTACTTTCCACTTATTTTCTTCGGCTTCGGGGAGGGCGGCGCTTGCCGCCCTCCTTTTTTTGGTGAGCCTTTGAACGGCGCATGCCTTTCTCCGTTTTCTCCTGATTCCGGACCCGCCGTGCACTGCGGCGCGGAGGACGGCAGACGACGGGGAAAAAGGCTCCCGGCTCACTCCTGTTGTAACAGCAAAATGATAATGTCCTATATGGGCAAAGTAGAAATGTCCGGTGCTA
>JAXLZK010000011.1:16747-89487 GCA_046350935.1 Thermodesulfovibrionales bacterium | reverse complement strand
ACACCGGCCCGAGCACGGTGCTGAAGTCGCCCGTCTTCTGGTTGTACATGCGCGTGCCCACGAGGTCGGCGGGCAGCAGGTCGGGCGTGAACTGGATGCGCTTGAACGAGCCGCGCATGGTGCGCGCGAGCGTGTTCACCGTCAGCGTCTTGGCGAGCCCGGGCACGCCCTCGACGAGCAGGTGCCCCTCCGCGAGGATCGCCACCAGCACGCGCTCGAGGAAGTGGTCCTGGCCGACGACCCCGCGCTTCACCTCGAAGAGCAGGCTCTCCATCAACCTTGCGTCGCTCATGCCGTGCCTTTCTCGCTGCTCCCTGCATCGGAATACACGGATTTCAGGCCCTCCCCTCTGGCGGAGTAATGAAAGATGCACCGGCCGCTTCCGTACCGGCGCTGTTTGTTCCGGCGGGTTCGCCCGTAAAATACATTATGCCCCGCGCAGACCAAAATATCAATCAAAGCATTTCCGGCGGCTGCGCGGAGCGGCTGCAGCATACCCGCTTTTTTTGCAAGAGACCGCCGGCTCTGGTATAGTTTTTCTAACCGCTTTTTTCCGGAGGGACCTTGATCAGGTGGGGGAAATGGAGTGAAGACAGGCTGGATGCCCTGCTCCGGGCAGCTGCGGGCATCTCCGGTGCAGGGAGGCGCATCGCCTTTCTGTCTGGTAGTTTTTTAGGCGCCGCTTACCGGGAGGCGACGCTGAGCCCGCCCGGCGCCGCCGCTGAGGAGCTCACCATCAACCTGGAAGAAATGGACTGTTTCACTTTCATCGATTCCGTCGAAGCCATGCGGCTGTCCTCTTCCTTTCAAGAGTTCGCGCGGACGCTGGAACGGGTGCGCTACCGTGCAGGACTCGTCTCCTACGCCTCCCGGAACCACTTCTTCACCGACTGGCCCGAAAGCAATGCGGAGCATATCGCCGACGCCACACCGCTCATCGGGGAGCGCCGGACCGTCACCGTTCAGAAGAGGCTGAACGAGAGGGAGGACGGAGCGCTGCTCCTGCCCGGCATACCGACACGGGACCGGACCGTCTCTTTCATCCCGTCCGGGGCGGTGGACGAGGGAGTGGTCGGCGCGCTGAAGACCGGAGACTACCTCGGAATCTATTCAGGGGCGCCGGAGCTGGACGTGTCGCATGTGGGGATCTTCATCCGGACGGAGAGCATGATCTGCCTGCGCCACGCCTCGTCGGCGCAGGGGGTGCGGAAAGTCGTCGACCAGGACTTCAGGGACTATCTCAGGGGCAAGCCGGGCATCGTCGTGCTGCGCCCCCGTGAATAGGAAGCCCCCGGGTAATCGCATCAAAAGAACGATGCGAGAGAGAACGGCAAGATTGCTTCGCTCCGCTCGCAATGACAGAGAATCTTTGTCATTGCGAGCGGAGCGAAGCAATCGCAAGAGGATACGTACCGACCATTTCGATGCGTTCGCCCGGTAGGAGGCCCCGCGGTCCGCACTTGCGCGAAACGTTCCGCTATCCTACAATAAGAGGCATGATGATCGGGCTGATAGGCGGCAGCGGCCTTTATGAGATGGAAGGACTCTCCCCGCTCCGGGAGGTCTCCCTTTCCACCCCCTTCGGAGAGCCCTCCGCTCCCTACCGGATAGGGACCTTCGGCGGGAGCGAGGTCGCCTTCCTGGCCCGGCACGGAAACCCCCACCGCTTCCCCCCCCATCGGGTCAATTACCGGGCGAACATCTGGGGGTTCAAGTCCCTCGGAGTGGAAAGGATCATCGCCGTGAGCGCCGTGGGCGGCATCAACAGGGACATGCCCCCCGGCTCCCTTGTCCTCCTCGACCAGATCGTCGATATGACCTATGGCGCCCGGCCGTCCACCTTTTATGAGGAGGACAGGGTCGTCCATGTGGACTTCACCGAGCCCTACTGCGCGGGGATGCGGGAAAGCATCCTGGCCGCCTCGCGTACCGCCGGGCTCCCGCTCGTGGAGAAGGGGACCTATGTCTGCGTCAACGGCCCCCGCCTGGAAACGGCGAAGGAAATAGAATTCTTCGCTTCCATCGGCGCCGACGTGGTGGGCATGACCGCCATGCCGGAGGCGTCTCTTGCCCGCGAGGCGGAGCTCTGTCTCGCGGGGATCGCGGTGGTCACCAACCGTGCCGCGGGGATATCCGGAGGCAAACTGACCACCAACGAGGTGGTGGAGACGATGCGGGGCTCCCTGGAGGCGCTTCAGTCCCTCCTCGGCAGCGTCCTCCTCCGCCTTCCCTCCTCCCGAACCTGCGCCTGCAAGGATGCCCTTCAGGACTCCTGCCTCTAGCGGCGCCTCCCCGCCGGCCCTGCTTCCGCAACCCGCACCATTCCTTCGTTTCCTTGACAGTACAGCAACAATCCTATTATCATAAAAAGGTGCGTTCACTCCGGTCCCGGCGGGAAGCATCCTCAACTGCTACCGGGTGTTTCATGATACTAAACGGGGGTCTTCTACATGGCAGGTCATTCCAAATGGGCTCAGATTAAGCATAAGAAAGCTCATACCGACGCGAAGAGAGGCAAGGCATTCACCAAAATCGTCAAGGAGATTTCCGTCGCTGCGCGGATGGGCGGCGGAGACCCCGACGGCAACCCCCGGCTGCGGCTCGCCATAGAAAAGGCGAAGGAAGCGAATATGCCTTCCGACAACGTAAAGAAGGCGATCATGAAAGGGACCGGGGAGCTGCCGGGGACCACCTACGAAGAGAGCACCTACGAAGGCTACGGTCCCGGCGGAGCGGCCCTCCTCATCGAAACCCTCACCGACAACAAAAACAGGACCGTCTCGGAAGTCAGGCACCTCCTCTCGAAAAACGGGGGCAATCTCGGCGAGGCGGGCTGCGTCTCGTGGATGTTCGAGAAAAAAGGCTACCTCCTCGTCGAAAAGTCCAGGGCCGACGAAGACACCCTTATGACTCTCGTCCTCGACGCGGGTGCGGAAGACCTGAAAAACGATCCGGCAGAGGACAGCTACGAGATTATCACCGCCCCGGAGAACCTTGCCTCAGTGAAGGAGGCGCTTGAAAAAGGGCGGATCCCCGTCGCCCTGGCCGAAACGACCATGCTCCCCAAAACCTACGTACCCCTCGAAGGGAGCACCTCCGACCAGATGGTCCGTCTGATAGATGCGCTCGAGGATAACGACGACGTCCAGAACGTTTACAGCAATTTCGAGATGGCGTAAGGGACACACGACGCAGCATGCGTAGCGGGCTTTGGAGAAGGAACGGCGTCGTGCCCCCCACTTCCTAAGGAGCTATATGGGCGAATCCATTCGCATCACCTTCAAGAGAAAATTCCTGGCAGGACTGATCATCACCATTCCCGTTGTTTTCACCGTTCTCGTGCTCGTGAGCCTTTTCAAATTCGTCGACGGCATCCTGAGCCCTTTCTTCGACGCCCTTCTCGACCACCACATCGCGGGGCTGGGGTTCATCGCCGCGATCATCAGCGTCTTTCTCATCGGCATCATCTCGACGAACGTGTTCGGGAAAAGGATGCTGGGCTATGTGGAAAGGATTTTTCTGCATATCCCGGTTTTCAAGAGCATCTATACAGCCATCAAACAACTGGTGGACGCCTTCTCCCCCGAGAACAACAGCTCCTTCAAGAAATTCGTCATTGTGGAATACCCGCGGTGCGGGGCGTACGCTTTCGGCTTTCTGACCAAGGAGTGCGTGATACGCTGCCGGAGCGACGAGTCCTGTCTGCGGGCCATCTATATCCCCACCAACAACCTCTATCTCGGCGAGGTGGTCCTCCTCGACGATGCCAGCATCATCTATACCGACATTCCCATCGAAGAGGGCATCAGGATCATTCTGTCGGGAGGCATTGCTGCGCCTTCGAAAATAACGGAATCGGGGGACCCGCTCCTGCAGATCCCCGGAAGCGGGCCCGCGGCAAAAAGGAGCGCATAGCATGAAACTGGCAGCGGTAGTCCTTGCAGCGGGTCTGGGCACCCGGATGAAGTCGAAGCTTCCCAAGGTGCTCCACCCTGTGGGAGGGAAGCCCATGGTGCAGCAGGTGCTCGAGACGGTCCAGACCCTGAAACCCGCCTCTTCAGTCGTCGTCGTGGGACCCGGAAGCGAAGGGATACGGCACGCCCTCTCGGGCTTTCCGGTGCGCTTCGCCGTACAAAAAGAGCCGAGGGGCACCGGAGACGCCCTCAAGGCGGCGGCGCGGGTGCTGAAGAAGTTCGAGGGCACCCTCCTGGTGGTGAGCGGAGACACGCCCCTCGTCACCGCGGAGACGCTCCATGAGTTCCTCCGCCTCCACCGGCGCAGGAAGGAGGACATCTCGGTCCTCTCCTTCATCGCGGGAGGCCCCCATGCCTACGGCCGGATCGTCAGGAACGGCTCCTCGTTTGCGGCCATTGTCGAGGACAGGGACGCGGACGCTGAACAGAAAGAAATAAGGGAAGTGAACAGCGGGGTCTACGCCCTCGAAGCGCCCCTGGTGAGGCTCCTGGGGGAGATACGGCTCAACGACCGCAAAGGCGAATATTATCTGACCGATCTGGTCCATATCGCGGTCGGAAAGGGGTTCCGCGCAGGCGCCCATCCCCTGGGGAACGAAACAGAGCTTACCGGGATCAACACGCGGGACGACCTCTGCCGGGCGGGAATCTATCTCAGGGACAGGGTCCTTGCCCGCCTGTCCGACAGGGGAGTCACCTTCATGGACAAGAGCTCCGTCTTCATCCATCCCGACGTCGTGATCGGGGAGGACACGGTCATCTATCCCAACGTCCATATCGAGGGGAAAACGATCATCGGCAGCGGGTGCGTGCTCTACCCCAACTGCCGGATCACCGACAGCGTCCTCGGGAACGGGGTGGTGGTCAAGGATTCCACCCTCATCGAATCGTCGGCCGTCAAGGACGGAGCAGGGGTGGGCCCCTTCGCCCACCTGAGGCCGGGCTCCGTCATCGGCCCCTCGGCGAAGATCGGGAACTTCGTGGAGGTCAAGCAGTCCGTCATCGGGGAAGGCACCAAGGCGTCCCACCTCAGCTATCTCGGCGATGCGGAAATCGGGAGCGGGGTGAACATCGGGGCGGGGACCATCACCTGCAACTACGACGGACAGAAGAAGCACAAAACCATCATTGAGGACGGAGTGTTCATCGGCAGCGATACGCAGCTGGTGGCGCCGGTCAGGGTGGGAAGGGGAGCCTACGTGGGAGCGGGGTCCACCATCACGAAGGAGGTGCCGTCCCTCTCCCTCGCCCTCAGCAGGACGGCGCAGAAGCACATCGAGAACTGGGCGCTGCGGAAACAGCACGGCGCCTCTGCGCGGAAAACCTCACGGAACGGGAACCGGAAGGGCGCCCGCAGGACGGCGGCCCGCGGACATGCGAAGGAGGAATAAGAGATGTGCGGAATAATCGGCTACATAGGCTGTCATAACGCGATTCCTATCGTAATGGACGGGTTGAAGCGCCTCGAATACAGGGGATACGATTCCGCCGGCATCGCCTTTTTCAACAGTGACGCCGCCATCGAGGTCCAGCGGTGCAAAGGCAAGATAAGCTCCCTGGAGGACATCGTCAACGGTCTGGAGGTTACCAGCACCCTCGCCATCGGCCACACGCGCTGGGCGACCCACGGCAAGCCCTCCGACAGGAACGCACATCCCCACCGCTCCGGCGGGATCGTGGTGGTCCATAACGGGATCATCGAAAACTACGTGGAGCTCAAGCACCGCCTCCAGGAGGAGGGGTTCGTTTTCGCCTCGGATACCGACACCGAAGTACTCTGCCACCTGATACGCCGCTATGCGTCCGGACGGCCGTTGGAAGACGCGGTCAGGGCCGCGATGGGGGAAGTGAACGGCGCCTATGCCTTCGCCGTCATCAACGAGCAGGAGCCGGACAAGATCGTCGCGGTGAGAAAGGAAAGCCCCCTCGTCATCGGGCTGGGCGAGGGGGAATACTTCCTGGCGTCCGATATCCCCGCCTTCCTCAGCCGGTCGAAAGAGGTCATCTTCCTCGATAATAACGAAATGGCCGTCCTGCACCGGGACGGGGTCATCATCACCGACCTGGAGGGGCGGCCCCTGAGCAAGACCGTTTCCACCATTTCCTGGAGCCCCTCCATGGCGGAAAAGGGCGGCTACCGCCATTTCATGCTGAAGGAGATCTACGAACAGCCGCGGGCCATCGCGGACACCATCCGGGGGCGGGTCTTTCCCGAAAAGGGAGAGGTGGCCCTCGAGGAGTTCGGCCTTACCCCCAAGGCGATCAGGAACATCGACAGGGTCTTTATCGTCGCCTGCGGGACCTCCTACCATGCAGGACTGGTGGGGAAATACATGATCGAGGAGATGGCGCGGATCCCCGTTGAGGTGGACATCGCCTCCGAATTCCGCTACCGGAACCCGATCATCACGCCCTCCACCCTCTTCGTCGCCATTACCCAGTCGGGGGAGACGGCGGACACCCTCGCCGCCTCCCGTGAGGTGAAGCGGCTCGGCGCAAAGGTCCTGAGCATCTGCAATGTGATCGGCAGCACCGCGTCCCGTGAATCGGACTTCGTCTTCCATACCCATTCGGGCCCCGAAATCGGCGTCGCCTCGACAAAGGCCTTCACCACCCAGATCGTCGCCCTCTATCTCCTCGCAATAGCCCTGGGGAAAACACGGGGCTCCCTTTCCGGGGAGGACGCGGCGCGGCTTATCGAAGACCTGCTCTACCTGCCCGCAAAAGTGGAGGAGGTCCTGGGCCTGGACGGCGAGATCGGCGCGATCGCGCGAGACCTCTGCAAGACAAAGGACTTCCTCTATCTCGGGAGGGGCGTCTGCTACCCCATCGCCCTCGAAGGCGCCCTGAAGCTGAAGGAGATTTCCTATATCCATGCCGAGGGGTACGCCGCGGGTGAGATGAAGCACGGCCCCATCGCCCTCATCGACGAGGACCTCCCCGTCGTGGTCCTCGCCCCTTCGGGGAAGCTCTTTGAAAAGGTAGTCTCCAATATGGAGGAGGTGCGGAGCCGGGGAGGCACCCTCATCGCGCTCTCGACGCGCGAGAGCGAGGAGGTGCGGCGCCTTGCGCGCTACTCACTCCTCGTCAGGGAGAGCAACAGCTACCTGAACACCATCTTCCTGACGATTCCGCTGCAGCTCCTAGCGTACCATATCGCCGTCCTGAGGGGGTGCGATGTGGACCAACCGCGAAACCTTGCGAAGAGCGTTACGGTTGAATAGCAGCGGCGGCATGCATGCCGGAGCGGCAAGGGCGGCGGGGGGAGGGTTTCGCGTCTGCGCATCTGCATTATTTTGTTTTTCTTGGCCTCTGAGCAGTCGAATCAGTCGTAATATGTTATAATCGAAGGAGACAAAATGGCAAAGGAAGTCTTATTAGAGGATCTCAATCCCCAGCAGCGGGAGGCAATTCTTCATACGAAGGGTCCCCTGCTAGTCCTGGCGGGCGCAGGGAGCGGCAAGACGCGGGTGATCACCCAGAAGTTTGCCTATCTCATCAAAAAGAAAAGCTTGGCCCCGCACTCCATTTTTACCGTCACCTTCACCAACAAAGCCGCAGACGAGATGAGAGAACGCATCGCCCGGTTCATCGAGGGAGAGATCAGAAACGCATGGATCGGCACCTTCCATTCCCAATGCAACAAGATCCTGCGCAGGGAAATAAAGGCCCTCGGATTCAAAACGGATTTTTCCATCTACGACGAGGATGACCAATGCAACCTCGTGCGCCACATCCTCAAGGAATTCAATATGTACGAGGCGCTCTACAAAGGCGTCGCCTCCCGGATCAGCATCCTGAAGGCGTCCCTGATCTCCCCTGAGGAATTCCTCTCACAGGGAGACGGATTCAGCTTCGACGAGAAGCTGGGAAGGGTGTATCTCAAATACCAGGACGAATTGAAACGGTGCAACGCCCTCGACTTCGACGACCTCATCATGCTCACCGTCAGGCTCTTCAGGGAGCACCCGAAAATACTCGAGAAATATACGGGGATGTTCCCCTATCTCCTCGTGGACGAGTTCCAGGATACGAACCCTGCCCAATACCGGCTGCTCCAGCTCCTCTCCTCCTCGCACCGGAACCTCTGTGCGGTGGGAGACGACGACCAGAGCATCTATAAGTTCAGAGGGGCGGACGTCAGCAATATCCTGAATTTCGAAAATGACTTCCCCGAGGCGAAGGTCATCAAACTTGAGCAGAACTACCGCTCCACGCAGAATATCCTGAACGTATCCGGCGCCGTTATCGCACGGAACCCCTACCGGAAGCCGAAAGAGCTCTGGACCGACAGGGGCTGCGGAGAGAAGGTCTATTATTGCAGGCTCAATTCCGAGGACGAGGAGGCAAAGTACGTCGCACGCGGCATCAAGGACCTCTACCTGAAAAATAATTACGAATACAGCAGCTTTGCCATTCTTTACCGGGTCAACCTCCAGGCCAGGGCCATCGAGGACGCGCTCCGGGAAGAGGGCATTCCCTACAATGTGATAAGCGGGATAAGCTTCTATCACCGCAGGGAGATAAAGGACATCCTCTCCTATATGAGGCTCGCCCTGAACCATAACGACAACGTCAGCCTGCGCAGGATCATCAACAGTCCCCCCCGCGGGATCGGGGCCTCCACACTGACGAAGATTGAGCAGGAGGCAAAAAAACACTCCCTGAGCCTCTTTGCCGCCATCAACTCCCTGCTCAAGGCGAACAATGTGGCGGCGACCCTCAAGGAAAAGCTGCAGGACTTTGCAAAAACCATGAACGCCCTCTCCTCAGCGCCGTACAAAAACGCCGCGGAGATGCTGAAGGACATTGTGGAGAGGACCGGATATATCGAAGACATCGAGGAGGAAAGGCTGCAGAACATCATGGAGCTGATATCCTCCACGGAAGGCCTTTCCGTCAAAGACTTCTCCGAGAGGGTGGCCCTTGCCTCCGCCTCCGCCAACAACACCGCAAAGAAATCGGCCGTGTCCCTCATGACCCTGCACAGCGCAAAGGGCCTCGAGTTTC
Organism: Thermodesulfovibrionales bacterium; assembly: GCA_046350935.1. Lineage (GTDB taxonomy): Bacteria > Nitrospirota > Thermodesulfovibrionia > Thermodesulfovibrionales > Dissulfurispiraceae > Nitrobium. The sequence goes on along the minus strand of JAXLZK010000011.1, from coordinate 80,503 downwards.
CGGTGATCTTCATCATCGGGCTCGAAGAGGGCGTCCTTCCCTACTTCAAGGCTATTGACGATCCGACCGAGATGCAGGAGGAACGGAGGCTCTTCTATGTGGGCATGACGAGGGCAAAGGAGGTCCTCTGCCTGACCGGATCGAGGAGGAGAAAGCTCTACTCCCGTTTCCAGGAGCAGGAGCCCTCCCGCTTCCTCGTCGACATCCCGAAGGAGTGCTGCCAGTGCATGGAGAAGGCGATGTCCCAGAGGGCCCCTGCGCGCCCTGTCGCCGTGGCGCCCCCACATGCCTCCCTGCCCCAGTACGTCGTGGGGAGCAAGGTCAAGCATCCCTCCTGGGGCGTCGGGGTGATACGCGACTGCTGCGGAGACGGGGACAACACGAAGGTGACGGTGAATTTTCCGAGCGTCGGCCTGAAGCGCCTTTCCGTCAGGTACGCAAATCTCGAAAGGATATAGGGCGCCCGGCTTGAAAGTTTTCCCCGCTACCCTTTATACTTTCAGTCTGGGTGCGGAGTGACCGGAAAATGAAAATAAACAGAGAGGACGTACGCCATATCGCCACGCTCTCGCGGCTCCATCTGTCCGAAGAGGATCTGGATACGTTCAGCAGCCAGCTAAGCACCATCCTCGAGTATATCGAACAGTTGAACGGGCTCGACACTGAAGGCGTCGAACCCACTTCCCACGTGCTCCCTTTGCAGAACGTCATGAGGGGCGACCTGCCGCTCCCCTCCCTTCCCCGGGAGGAAGTACTCGGGAACACCCCTGATTCCACCGGGAAATTCTACAGGGTCCCTAAAATAATAGAATAGAACAGAGACACGATCATGCTCAGATGTTTTTTACAGTCAAAGATACACATGGCCACCGTGACAGAGGCGAACCTCGCCTACGAGGGGAGCATCACCGTCGATAGCGAGATCATGGAGATGGCGGGGATCCTTCCCTACGAGCAGGTGATGATCAGCAACGTGAACAACGGGGAGCGCTTCGAGACCTACGTCATACCGGGGCCCCGCGGTTCCCGTCAGTTCTGCCTGAACGGCCCCACTGCACGGAAGGGGATGGTGGGGGACAAGATCATCATCTTCTCGTACTGCTATCTGACCGAACGGGAAATCGAAGGTTTTTCTCCGAAGATCATCAAGATCGGCGCCGGCAACGCTCCAATCGCCCCCTGACCACCGCCCCCAGCACGGGTCCACACCATACGACAAAGGGGAGAGCAGCGCGCTCTCCCCTTTGTGTGTACTGAAAGGCTCTCCGGCGTACGCTGTCAGAATTTGTACGCGGCAGTCACGAAGAAGACGTTCGCGGTGTACGACTGGTCCTGGTACGCCCCGGTCAGGTAGTTGGTATTGTTCCCCGTGCCGAAGGTATACAGGTAGCCGTCGTACGCTATGTCGTTGTACTTGTACATTTCGTACGCATAGCCCGCCGTCAGGGAGAGGTTCTGCGTCGCAGTGTACATGGCCTTCGCCATGAAGACCTTCTTGCGATAATCGTCCCAGTTGGGGCTGTCGATGTTGTCGTTCGTACGTCCGCCGGTTAGGGCGGAAGCGGTGTAGTAGGTAAAATCGGCGTTGCCGTTGGACCTGATAAAGTCGTACTGGAACCGCAGGGTCAGCTTCTTCGGCACCATGTACAGGTCGGCGCCCGCACCGTAGTTGTAGCTCCTTTCCCGCTGGGTAACGTCCCAGTTGTAATTGCTGCTGTTCGACGTCCCGTCGGGGTTGGGGTCGCCGGGGCTGGCGTTGTCGAGGTTGTTGTATCTCCGCTCGAACTGATAGAACGTGATCCTTTCGTAATCGACGTACCCATTCAGCTTCGCGATTCTCCCGATTGAATAGTCGGCGTCCAGGAGGTACTCGTTGCTCCGGTAATCCTGCAGGCCGAAGGTGGTGTCCTTGTAATCGGCCTCCTTGTGCCGGTATCCCAGGCTAACCCCGAAATTGTCCGTTGGATAGATCTCGACCGATGCCCGGTAGGTGTCCTGGTCTTTCGGGGCGGCATCATACCTCCGCACATACTGCTCGACGCTGTCCGCTTCGTTCTGCGCTCCTTCGACTAGGGCGAGGATGCCGTGGTCAGCATCCCTGTTGAGCCTCTCGTACCCGACCTTCACGGTCAGGAAGGGAAGCCCGGTCCATTTCAGGTCCACCGAGAAGATGTTGTCCCTCGTCTCGGGAATGTCCTCCCGCTCCCTGTTGGTCCTGACGTACGTATAGGCGGGAATAAGGTAGAAGTGCGCCGGCAGCTTGATCCCCAGCTCCACCCCGGCCTTGTTTTTATGGTAGTCGAAGAGCTTGTTGGTAAAAGTTTCCGCGTCCTGGGTTGTGGTGATCCGGTCCGACTCATTCTCCTTTTCATAGTATTTGTAGAACACCTTCACGTGCAGGAGCGGCAGGGGCTGACTGGTAAGGGCAAACGCGTAATTCTGCGTTTTCACCTCGCCGTTGAAGGTCTGATCGCTCAGCGTCAGGTTCGTGGCCGTCGAGGCGCCCTCGAAAAAATAGGAGGTCAGCAGGTTTGCATCCGCTTTTGCCCGTGCCGAGGAAACAGTGGCATTGAACCTGCTCTTCCACGGGAGGTCCACCGCGCCCTTGAAAGCGACTTTGTAGTACTGGTTGTCCGGAGGGAGTGTCAGGGTGTCGGTCACCAGGGAGTTCGGATGCTCAAAATACAGGAATTCGTTGCTGTTGTCAAAATCGGTGTAGGAATAGCTGAGAGAGGCAAAATAGGGTTTTTTTGCATACCCCCCCTCCACGGTGAAGGTGTTGGTGGTGTAGTCAACCGGTTCGGGGAGTTCTACGAACCCTCCTCCGGGAGAGCCGGTGGCGGCGCTGTTCACCTTAGTGCCGTTCCTCTCCTCCCTGGTGACGGAAAGAGCGAGGAAAAAAGGCTTCATCAGGTCGAAGCTGAGGCCGCCTCCGTAGTTCTTCCTCTCGATTGAATAGTCGAAGGTATTCCAGGAGCTTACCGTGGTGCTTTTCGTACCGGTCAGGGTGTCGGTGCCGGCCCCTGAATAGAATGTCTTCGCTCCGTAGGTGAAATTGTGGGGGATCTCATTATAGAACAGGTCGTATTTGAACTTACCCCAGATCCCTCCGTTGAGCTGGTAGTTCTGGGTATCGTACCCGATATCCCCTGCCTTGAGCCGCGTATAGTACGCGCCCGATTCATATCCCAGCCTGACATCCCCGTAAATGCCGTCGGTCAGGTCCCGGTATTCGTCGAACTTCGCTTCGCTGCCCCTGACGTTGACGAGCTTGCCGGTCAGACTGACGGAGCCCTCCAGCGCCGTGTCGGCCGCAAAGGCGGAAGAGAGCAGGGCAAGGCTCACCATCGCACTATAGAAAAGTGTTTTTATTCTCATAGCTCACCTCTCCTCTTAGCGCACGAAGCGCAGCCCATGAGTCCCCGGGCCGTTGCTTCCGTGGATATTCGTATGGCAGTTCTGGCAGCTGCGTGAAACCAGCTTATTGGACGGCGTCACCTTCAGGGAGTTGGTGAACGAGTCCGCCTGCGTGTACGGCGTTCCCGGGTGCCTGCTCCAGTCGTGGCAGCTCTGGCAGAGCTGCGGCGTCTTACTGACCAGAAGCTTGGAATGGTTGCTCCCGTGCGCGGTATGGCAGGTCAGGCAGTTCTCCTCGACCGGAGGATGCTCCCACATGAAAGGCCCCCTCTTGTCCGCATGGCACGTGTAGCAGAGCTCGTTCACCGCATCGGCCTTTATCATCTTCTCGCCTGAGGAGCCGTGCGGATTGTGGCAGGCGGAGCAAGATACCTTCCCCTCCCTGATCGGATGGTGCGACTGTTTGTTTGCCTCGAACCGGATCTCCCGATGACACCCGTAGCAGAGCTCCGGTTCGCTTGCCCTCAGGTTCTTGTAGCTGTTGCCGTGCACCTCGTGGCACTTTTCGCAGGAAACCCCCGCGGACTGGTGCTTGCCCAGGTTCCAGGAGACAAGATGCCTGGAGTCCCCGTGGCAGGCGAGGCACCTTTCCGACTTCAGCTCCGCATTCTGCCCCTTTCCGAAGTTGAGCCTTCCCGACCCCCTCCCTCCTCCTGCCTCCAGATGCTTGACGGCAGGACCGTGGCAGGTCTCGCATTCATGTTTGTTTGCAGGACTGCCAGGAATCGCCTTCTTTGAGTGGAGGGACTGCATATAGCTGTTATAGAACGGCTCGTGACAGTTCTTGCAGACCGTGGCGCCTACGAAGCCTTCAGCGCCTTCCGCTGACCCATGAAAAAACGTACAAGACAAAAACACACAGAGCAATACGGGAAATAGTGTTGCCCAAGGAAAAAGCTTTCGCATTGCTGACCTCCTTTTTTTCGTGTATAAAGGCTCCGGAAAAGCCGATGGACCGTTTTTTTCTCTCTCCCCTCCTTTTTCATGCATCGCTTTTTTCAGCGGCATTCCCTTCTCCTTGCAACAGGTGCTTCACCATATTTCTGAGCTCTTTTATCTCGAAGGGCTTGTCGAAAAAGCCGTCTATCCCCTCCCGGTACAGGGTATCCCTGATGTCGTCCGTGGCGAGGGCGGTGACCACGATCACCTTTGCGCCGGGATTCCTCAGGCGGATCTCCCGGATCAGCTCCATCCCGTGCATCCCGTCCTCCAGGTACAGGTCCACCACCGCAAGATCGCAGCCGGTATTTTTCACTCTTTCGAGCGCCTCGGCGCCGTTTTTCGCCTCTTCAACTGAATATCCTTCGCTCCTTAAGGCGCGGGCTATGGAGGAGCGGATAAGGCTTTCGTCGTCGATGATCAGTATCTTTCTCATTTCTCAGCGAAAAATGCAAAAAAGATACCACGGGGAAATAGCGAGGCAATTTCCTGCTTAAAGAATATAAATCAAAAGCTTACAGAGGGAAAAGTCCAAAGGGAGAGAGACAGCCGCGCCGCCTGGCTGGGGAAAATCCTGGGGTGAAAGTGGGAATTTCCCCAGCAGGGCCGCGCGCGATGCGACAACACCGTCCGGTGCGGCCGGCTGCCGGCACGCATCAGGCGAAATGCTCGTCCAATCTGAATTTTTTAATGTGGTACCGCAGGGTGTCGTAGCTCACCTGCAGCAGTTTTGCAGCAAGGGTCCTGTTCCCCTTCGCCTTTTCCATCGCCTGCTGGAAAAGCTCCCGCTCCACTTCCTCGAGAGACAGCCCGGTATCGGGGAGGAGGATCCGGTAGGGCGAAGAGGTCCGGCCGGCCCCGGCCGGCAGGTGTGCAATTTCCAGCGGCAGATGCTGGGGCTGTATCAGCTCGCTGCTTTCGAGCACTACGATCCGCTCGATCACATTCCTCAGCTCCCGGACATTGCCCGGCCAGTCGTAGGCGCAGAGGAGCTGCTCCGCTTCGGGAGAAAAAGCCTCGACGGTCCTGTTGTTGTATTGCTTCGCGAAGTGCCCGAGAAAGTGGCGCGCAAGGGCGGGAATGTCCTCCCGCTTTTCGCGGAGGGGCGGTACGGAGAGGGAAAAGGTATTCAACCGGTAGAGCAGGTCCAGCCGGAAGTCTCCCGCATCCACCGCCCGCGAAAGGTCCCTGTTCGTGGTGGCGATCACCGTCACCTCCACCGGTATCTCTTCGCGCCCCCCGATACGGCGCAGCGTCCTCTCCTCCAGCACTCTCAGGAGCTTGCTCTGGAGGCTCGGGCGCATGTCCCCTATCTCATCCAGGAGCACCGTTCCCCCGTCAGCCAGCTCGAAGAGGCCCTTCTTTTCGCTCTTCGCATCGGTAAACGCACCCTTTTCGTGGCCGAAAAGCTCGCTTTCGAGGAGGTGTTCGGGGAGCGCTGTACAGTTCACCGCGACAAAGGGCGCGCATCCGTTGCTGCACTCTCCGTGCATGATGCCGTGTATGCACCGCGCCACCAGCTCCTTGCCCGTCCCGCTTTCCCCCGTGATGAGGATGCTGGGAACGCGGGCCCGGGCGATTCTCGCCGCCTTGGCATTCAGTTCCAGGGTGGCGGCAGACCCCCCGATGATCTCCTTATCGAAAAGCTCCGAGTACACCTTGCGGAGATAGCTGACCTCGTGCCGGAGCTTCTTCTTTTCGAGGAGGTTTCTGATGATGATCTTCAGCTCGTCGAGGTTGAAGGGCTTTGTCAGGTAGTCCACCGCGCCAAGCTTCATGCATTTGACCGCCGTCTCCACCCGATCATCGGAGGTCAGCATGATCACCTCCGACGAGATCCTCTCCCCCTTCACCTCCTCCAGGATCTCGATGCCGCTCCGCCCGGCAAGGGAGATGTCGAGCAGCACGATATCGGGGGAGCTGTCCTTTATCCGCCTGACGATGTCGCTGAAAACAGTGCTCTCCGACAGCACCTCATGCCCCTCTCCCTTCAGCGCCCTCGCAATCATTGAGACAATCAGCGCATCGTCGTCTATTACGAAAACCTTTGCCTTGTTCTTCATTTTCACGCCCTTTCTCCGGCTCTCCGGGAGGGAAGCCGCAGCACGCCGCCCTCACTGCAGTCTGCTTTCCCGATACCCATAGGCAGGGAGAGACCGCTTCCGCGGGTCAGATGAGCAGGAGCATGCTCCTGCATGAAGGCGGTGCAGACACTGCGCCGGCACTGCCTCATAAAAGATAATAAAAATCAACCCTTTTCGTCAAGTTTTCCCACAGTGCTCCGGGGCGCACCGCAGAGAAAGACAGGCGAATCAAAGGGTCGTCCGTTGAAGCACTCCCCCTGTCCTCCCCTGCTGCGCGGAGCCCTGTACGCAAAAAAAAGGGAGAGAGCAGTCGCTCTCTCCAAGAAGGGAGGGTTGGAAGAGAAGGGTACCACTATCCGGCACGTCAGAGCAGGGGGAGGACGCTCCAGGCTCACGCCGTATCAAAATATCCCTCTTCCCTGGGGTATCAGGACTTTTCCTGCGCCCTGTTCCACTGGGTTCTCCGTATTGCTTCAGCAAAACAAGCCTGCTACTTTCAATGGTAGCAGATGTTCATACCTTGTCAAGCAGTAAGGAAGAATCGGGTGATGAAAGGGTCCGCATACCCGCTCGATGGCGGGGGGAGGGCGTTCCCGCACTCCGCGGAGGGGGAAGCGTCAGAAGGGGTCGAAATCGATGCAGCGCTCCGCGGCCTCCCTGATGGCTTCCGGCGAGAGAGAGGCGCTATACGGGAAAGTCCCGAGCACCGGAACGGGGCAGAGCCTCCGCAGCACGTCGGGATTCGTTTTCTCGGCAAGGGTGTCTCCGGGCGGACCGCACTGATTGACGATGACACCGAGGACCGTGACGCCCTCTCTGAGGGCATGGTCGACCGTAAGCAGCGTATGGTTGATCGTCCCGAGCGCCGGCCGCGCCACTACCACGGCAGGGAGCCCCATCTCCCTGATCAGGTCGCAGACGAAGTAGGGAGACGGACGGCGGAAAGCCGAAGGCGGGCAGGAAACGGCGCCGTCGCGAAGAGGCACCAGCAATCCTCCAGCCCCCTCCACCACGAGGAAGTCGTACTTCTCCGAGAGCTTCCGGTAGGCATCCATGATCGAGTCGAGATCGACAGACGTCCCTTCCTGTTCCGCAGCGACCAGGGGGGCGAGCGGCGGAGCAAACCGCGAGGGGGCGATGAGATCGAGGGAGTCGTCCATCCCCGCCGTCTCCCGGAGAAAGACCCCGTCTGAAGGCACCAGCACCCTCCCGTCGGCAGGGCAGCCGGTCTCCACCGGCTTCATGGCGCCGACTTCTCTGCCGCGCCCGCGCAAACCGAGGAGGAGAGCGGCGGATATCATCGTCTTTCCCACTCCCGTGTCGGTGCCGGTGACAAAAACGCCCCTTCTCCCCCTATCCAATTCTCCGGAGAACCTCCTCCAGCTCATCATAATGGCGGAAACGCCCGTCAGGGGAGAACCCGTTGAGAGAGACGCAGTCCGATCTGAAGAGGACGCAGGCCATTCCCGCTCTTTTCGCCCCCACCATGTCCCGCGCCGGATTGTCCCCGATGTACACCGACCCTTCCGGGAGGACCCCGAGCCGCTCCATGGCGAACGTAAAGAGGCGCGTATCGGGTTTTCTGAAGCCGAAGCGCGAAGAGAGCACCGTGCAGGCGAAGTAGCGGTCCAGACCCAGCATCGCAATCTCGGGTTCGGTAAAAGTCCACTGGGCATCGGAGACGAGGGCGACTGCATACTGCTCGGCAAGACGCGCAAGCACCTCGCGCACCCCCTCGAAAAGCCCGAAGTGGCGGATGGTCAGCGACCTGAAAAGCAGTGCGGTATTTTTCACGACGCACTCCGGATACACGCCCCTGCCGAAGCGGTGCAGGATCGAGGAGAAGACCTCGTACACGTCGATATCGGGAGAGGCTTCCCTGCTGCGCTGCAGCATCTTCTCCGCTTCCTCACCGTACGCCCTCTTGAGCTCTTCGGCTGACACGGCCGCCGAATGGTAGGCAAGATACCGTGCGAGGGTCTCGTATACCCGCATATCCCCCTCGTCCGTTTTTATATCGATCAGGGTCCCGTACAGGTCGAAAAAAAGCGCCTTTCTCATACGAGGGCAAGCCCCCCGCGCAGGCACTCAAGGGCTTCGGCAGCAAGCCTCTTCCGGTAGCTCCCGCCGAGGTAGCCGTTCCGGGCGATCCTCAACTCGGTGAGCGCCATGTAAAAGGGGTTCCGCAGGGTGAGCTCCCGGAAATCCCCCTCCACCTCCCCGGAGCGGCGGCAGTACGCAGCGATGAAATGGCGGATGAAAGGCTCTGCCGCATGGGGATTTCCCGTCCTCCACAGGAAGGCGTGCTTCAGCTCCCCGCAGATCATGCTCACGTCGTATGCCCTGTCGCTATCCCGCATCCTCTCGAAGTCAATGGCGACCACATCCCCCTCCTCCCTGAAGAGGAAGTTCGTCGGAGTAGCGTCGCCGTGGACGGTCACCCTCTTCGTCTCCTGCATTATCTCCCTGCTCAGCCATATATTCATAAGGCGGAGGAAGCGCTCCCTGTCTCCCTGCTGGATCACCCTCTGCGCGGACAGCGTATCGACCACCTTGCGGAAATACTCCTGCACCGGTTCCAGGTCGACCCTCAGCCTTTTCTCCGTCGCTGCATGCAGCAGGCGGAGAAAAGAGGCGAGAGAGGACAGCCGCTCCTTCAGCACCTCCGTCTTCCCGTGGAAGATCGCCTTCCGCAGGATATGGTCCAGGCTCCTCCCCGGAATGAACTCCTCCACGAGGGCGAGCCCGATACTCTCCTCACGCGTGATGGGGCGGACGACGTAGTGAGGGGAGGAATCGAAGCCGTACCCGCGGATCTTCACCAGGTTGTCGTACTCTCCTTTCAGCCGCTTCACCTTCTCCTGCCGCGGGTCGTCGGGGCGGAAAAATTTTCCGATGACGGCGACCCCGCTCTTTTCCTCCGTGTACTTGTACACGCGGCGGGAGGAGGTCCTGCTCACGAGGAAACTGGGGTCTTTCACCCCGGGGCACACCCGCGTGAGGAGGATCTCGTAAAGGGGATCGGAACATTCCAGTCTTCCGAGATACGACGTGCTCATAGGGAGATTGTACCACGATTTACGCACAGCGGCGCGCACTCAGAGGATCCGGGTATCCATACTGATGACCTGCCCGGTGAGAGTGCGCATCCCCGCGATATGGACGATGAACCGGGCCGCCTCCCCCGGATCGGAAAGGACATGCAGGAGGCTCTCCTCCCGCGCCCTTTCCATGGCCCCCGCCGCTCCGCTCCCCATGGCGGTGGGCAGATAGCCGGGCAGCACCGCATTGACCCGGATGTCCTTTTCAGCGAGCTCGGCGGCAGCCGTCTTCGTGAGGCCCAGCAGGGCGGCTTTGGAAGCGCTGTACGCCGCCTGCCCCTCCTTGCCCTTCAGCCCGGAATAAGAGGAAATATTCACGATATGCCCCCCCGCCGTCATGAGCGGGGCGAACGCCCGTATCGTATTGAACGCCCCTTTGCAGTTGACCGCCAGCACGGCGTCCCAGTCTTCCTCTCTCTGGCGCAGGAGGAGGGCATCCCGGGTGATGCCCGCATTATTCACCAGGACATCCACTCTCTCCCACCTCCGGAGCACCTCCTGCGCCGCGGCGGAGACCTCGCCGGAGCTCCGCACGTCGGCCTTCAGCGGCAGCACCCTGTCCCCCATCGCCCCGAGGAGGCCTGCGAGCGAGGCGCCGGAGGTGTGATAGGTGAGCACGACACGGTAGCCGCTCTCGAAAAAGGCGCGAACGATTTCCCGTCCGAGCCCCCCTGCCCCGCCGGTCACCACGGCCACTCTGTTCGTCACGAAAACACCGTTCATGGTATAATTTCACATACTTTTACGCACGAGCATCTGTCAGGGTGTGAAGACACACGATCCGCACCTGCGGCCGGCCGCAGCAGAAGTCAGCTGCATACACACCCTAGTATAGCGCACAGCACGCCGCTTACGGAGCTCCGGCAGGAGGGGACCCCGCCGCAACGCCCTACCCTATAATGCCATAATGCACGACGGAGGAACTATGACACGGTTTGAAGAAGTTCAGATGAAGATAGCGGAATCCGCGAAAAGCCACCTCGAGATATTCAACATGCAGGTCTTCATCGAGCAGTTCACCCTCGACAGGGAGAGCAGGTTCTCCCTCACCCTTCCTACTCTTGACCCCCCTTTCCCCGTCTCAGCGACCGTATCGTTTACCTATGACGCCTTCCAGACGGGGATGACCCTGTACGAGGACAATCCCGAAGAAGCCAACGCGGAGGTGGACACCTCGGTCGAGCTCGAATTTTCCCTGAAACTGCCGATCATGCAGGGCTACCCCACGGTGGAAGCCCTGCTCCAGGAGATAGACGAAGAGTACCCGGATACGGAGCCGGTGCTGACCGTAAAGGAGATGTTCCCCAGCGAGGACAACATAAAGGAGTACGAGATTTCCTATCTCTATTCAATCGAGGTCGACGAGGCGATGGAAAGCGACCTCTTCGACCAGATCTTCGAAGAACTGAAAGAGATCCTGGAGCTCGTCTACCGGAGGACGAAGGACTACATCGACCATTCCTGGTACCGGGGGGAGGAATGATCCCCCTCAGCGCCATTGACTGCGTCCTGCTGGACATGGACGGCACGCTGCTCGACAAGTATTTCGACGACTATTTCTGGGAGCACCTCGTCCCCGAGAGGTACGCGGAAAAGCACGGGATTACTTTCGGGAAGGCGAAGGAAGTGCTCCTCTCCCTCTACCGGGCTCATGAGGGGACCCTGAATTGGACGGATATCGATTTCTGGTCCCGGGAGCTGAACCTGGACATACCCGCCCTCAAGGAGCAGATCAGACACCTTATCGAGGTGCATCCTCACGTGGAGGATTTCCTCAAGGCGATGCGGCACCAGAAGAAAAGGGTGTACATGCTGACAAATGCCCATTACAAGGTGCTGGACATCAAGCTGAAAAAGACCCAGATCGGCAGGTATTTCGATAAATGCATCACTTCGTTCGAGATGGGATATCCGAAAGAGATGATCGAGTTCTGGGAAAAGGTGGAGAAGATCCTGAAATTCGACAGGGAGAACACCCTCTTTATCGACGATACCCCGGAGGTCCTTAAAACGGCGAAGTCTTTCGGCATCAAACATCTCTTTCTGAAAATCGGCGCAAATTCGAAAAAGAAGGATGCGGCCACCCACGAGTTTCCCGTTCTGAAGGACTACCGGGAACTGCTTACGCTCCAGGACTGAGCTTTTCCCTGCGGATCCCCTATCCCCTGACCCCGAGCCGCTCTTTGAGCCAAGCCTCCACCTTCCTGCCGATAGGAGACATATTGAAATAGATGCGCTCCCTGTTCTCCTCGACGGCCTCTTGCAGGAGCCCTGCGGGGATTTCTTTGATCTGGGCCAGGGTCTCCGCGTAATCGGCAGTGGTATGCCGCAGCAGGAAAAGGGCCGGCTGCTCATCAGTCACATCGATATAGAAAACATACCCCTTGATCGGAGGTTTGACCTCCATGCCGGCCTCCGTCTTTATATGGCGCGGCTCCATGAGATCCCTGGGTTCGATGTCCCATCGGATGTTCTCCAGGATGAAAGGCTCCTTCCTGATCTCTTCCAGCGTCAACAGCTCGTCAAACATCATAACGGCGGCTCCTCCTCCTGCTTCAGGCCGGGCGGCTTCCGGGTTTACGCACTCCCGAACGGGGCGTCGGGGTTCTTTTGCCGGTACTGCTCAGCAGCGGTAATGCCCACGTCGTCCAGCATCTCGGCGACAGCCGCGGTAATCGTGTCCATCGGCACCTTCAGGATGCCGGCGACCTGCGGCAGCAGAATCCCCTTGCCGAAATGCATTTCCGCTATCATTATCTTCAGGGCATCGTCGAGGATGAGCCTCTTCAGCTCCGCGTCCTCCACCCTGATGGAAATGCAGGCCTCCTGAAAGCTCAGTCCGTTCTTCATTCCCTCTCTGATCCGCGCGATAGCCGCGTCGTATATCCTGCCCTCTTCTTCAGTGTACTGTTTATATCTGACATCCGCCATACGAACTCCTTTTCGTTTTACCTTACCACAGCCCCCGGCGTTTTCGCTATCGAACCCCTTGCCAGGCGTATCACTTCCTCCCGCACCGCGTCGGCAAAAGCCTGGTAGGGATCCCCCTCCTCCTCATGCCGGGACGGTCCGCCGGAAGCCGGACGCAGCGCCTCCCCGAAACGCACCGTTATCCGTGTCGGCCTGAGGAGGAACGAGCCCCGGGGGAGAGCCTTGAAAGCCCCTCCGATGGCAGCGGGGACCACCGGCACCCCGCGTTCAACCGCCAGCACCCCGATGCCCTTTTTAAAAGGCAGCACCTCCCCGTCGAAAGAACGCCCCCCTTCCGGAAAGACGCAAAGCCCCCTCCCCTGCGCCAGCAGGTATGCGGACATCTGGAGCGCCTTGCTCAGGTACGTCTCCGCATCGATGGGAACGACATGGCTCATCCGCGCAAACCACGCCGTGAACCCTCCCGTGAAAAACTGCTGCAGGCCGAGGAAATTGAGCTTCCTGAACACCCTGAACGGAACGGAGAGGCCGAAAATGAAGCCGTCGAGATAGCTCGTATGGTTCGGGGTGATGACGAAAGGGCCCTCCTCCGGAATGTTTTCGAGCCCCTCCACCCGCGGGCGGAACAGGAGACGGAAAATGCCTTTCAGAAGCATATACAGGATGAAGAGAAGCGCCCTCTCCGCGGCGCCGTGGGAAACCCCCGTCTTCAGCACCTCGGACAGGGGCGGCTCTTTCCCGAGAATGCCCTTCCACGAGACCGCGCCCCTTTCCGGACTCCCCCAGCCGGTCCGGAGCTCCTGCAGCTTCGCCACTATCTCTCCCACCGTCTGCACCTCTGCGATGAAAGCATCAGGCAGGCTGACGGAAAAGGCCTCTTCGAGGGAGGAGACGAGCTCAACCTTCTTCAACGAATCAAAGCCAAGATCGAGCTCGAGGGTATCGGAAGCGCGGACAGGCCTGTCTTCGTCCAGCAGCCGCCTGATATTTTCCGCCACCCGCCTGCCCGTTTCCTCTCCCATAAGGATGCCGTCCTCTTCCCTCCCGGACCGTGCCGCAGACCGGGCGTTGACCAGAAGATCGCGCACCATGAAGCGGCGGAGCTTCCCCAGGGGAGTGCGGGGCAGGGGTCCGGGATGCAGCAGGTACCCTTTGATGCGCATATATCCGGGGAGCCGGGCGGACACCCTGTTCACTTCCCAGTCCAGCGCCTCCGCAATGTTCCCGACGGACCTCTCCCTTGCGGAGTCGAGATCGGGGACGATGATCGCCTGTATCGCGTCCTCCGCCCCGGCTCCTCCGGATCCGACAACGCATATCTCCTTGATAAGGGGGAGGGAGAGATAGGCCCTCTCCACATCTTCCGGATAGACGTTCTTGCCGGAGCTCAGGACGATGACCTCTTTCTTTCGCCCGGTAATGAAGAGATACCCCTCGTCGTCAAGGCTGCCCAGGTCCCCGGTGAGAAACCAGCCGTCCCGCACCACCTCTGCGGTAGCCTCCGGGTTCCGGTAGTACCCCTTCATGACCATGGGGCCCTTCACCGCGATTTCGCCGTCCTCCCTCACCGCGAGCTCCACTCCCGGCAGCGGACGCCCCGCAGAGCCGGGCTTTCTGCGACGCGCGGGATTGAAGGCGACCACCGGCGACGTCTCGGTCAGTCCGTACCCCTCCAGCACCGTGAACCCCAGCGCCTCCAGATCTTCCATCACCGGAGGGTCGAGCCGCGCCCCGCCGCTGGCGAAGAACTTCAGCACGGGAAAGTTCCGGTGCACGGCGCGGAAAAGCGCCTTGCCCGCATTGATCCCCGTCCCCCTCCGCAGAGCCCCGCACAGGCGGACCGCCTTCTCCAGGACCGCGGAGCGCTCCCGCAGCCGCGCCAGGATCCCGTTGCGCATCATCTCGTAGAGCCTCGGGACCCCGACAACAACCGTCACCCCGTTCTCTTTGACGGCGGAGATGATTTCCGCCCCCTTCAAACCCGGGCCGAGGGTTACAGAAGCTCCGGCGAAAAAAGGAACGATGAAGGTACACATGAAAGGGTAGGTATGATGGAGGGGCAGGACCGCCAGGACATTGTCTTCGGGTCCGACCAGCCCTGCAGCAAGCAGCGCAGCGGCGTCGGAGCAGATGTTGCGGTGGGTGAGCATGACCCCCTTCGGCTGCCCGGTGGTGCCTGAGGTATAGAGAAGGGAGGCGACGTCCTCCGGGGAAGCGTGCCGCCCGGAGAGGGGCGCATCCGGCGGCCGCACGGAACAGGCGAAGCCGGGAGCATCGAAATTGATCCCCCCGGCCGGAAAGCGTTCAAGAGCCTCCCGGACATTCTCCGCGGTGATGGAAGAATGGAAGACGATCTTTGCCGCGGAATCGCCGATACACTGCGCGACCTCTCCGGCGCCCCACTGCATATCGAGGGGGACGGCGATGCCGCCGAGCATCACGACCGCGAGGTAGGACGCGTACCACTCCGGCCTGTTCTCGGCTATGAGGGCGGCTCGGTCGCCCCGGACAAATCCTTTCCCGGCGAGCAGCCGGGCTATGCGCTCCGCACGCGCCTGAAGCTCCCCATACGTCACGGACCGCCAGGAGCCGTCATGATAACGGAGGGCGGTGCGGTCCCTGTTTGTTTGCGCAGCGGAGGCGAAGACAGAGGAGATGGTGGCATCGTCCATGCCCCCTAGCGTATCTTTTTCCGGCTCCCTCTTTCAACCCTCCCGCTCTGCGCTATAGGCCATGAGCAGGGCCAGCGCGCGCTCATGCAGGCGTCCGTTTCCCGCAGCGAGGAGCGGAGCGCTCCGGGCAAGGCCGATTTCCACCCCTTCGAGAGAACTCCCCTCCAAATCGGTGAATACTCCGCCTGCCTCCTTCACCAGGAGCCATCCCCCCGCGAAATCGAAGCTCCGCGACGGAGAGGGGGACACGAAGGCGCTGACGGCTCCGTAGGCTACATAGGCGAGGTCGAGGGCGGTGGCGCCGAGACAACGGGTCCTTCTGGACTCTCCGAGGAGCCCCATGATGCGGGGAAGGTCGCTCCTGGGGGCCTGCGACTCGTAGGCAACCAGGTAGAACTGATCGTCCTTCTGGACGGAGATCCTCTCCCCGTTGAAAAAAGCTCCCTTCCCCCTCTCCGCCCAGAATTCGTCTCCGGTGAGCAGGTTCAGCACGTACGCCAGGGAAATACTCCCGATGGTATCCCCGTCGGCAACGGCGAGGGAAGTGCAGTAGAAGGGGATCCCGTTGACGGCGTTTTTGCTCCCGTCCACGGGATCGACGAGGACCCTCCGGCCTCCTCCCCCGTTCGTTTCGACGAGACCCCGCTCCTCGGAAACGATGCTGAGCGGCTCTCCCAGGGATTCGAGATGCTTGATGATAATGTCTTCAGCCTTTTTATCGATGGGAAAGGTCTTGTCGCCCGACGCCCCCTTGCCGATCTCTTCGGAGGAGAACGGCCGCAGCCTTGTTTCGCCGATCTCGAAAAAAAGCTCCCTGCCGATCTTTCTCAGGTTCTCGATTTTCATACTCGCTCCTTCCGGTGGGTGCGTCATCGTTCCTGTCCGCCCCTGTCCGTCGCCGGACTGCCGCAGCGACACGCCTCCTGCCGAACACCCCCCCTTTTGTTCATAATAGTATCACAAAAAAAGGCACGGTGGAACTGGTTTTTCCCTGACTCCCCCTCACCCTGCACCCGCTCCGGGAAGCCGGAAGGCAGTATTTGTTGACATTCGCGGGACGTCTCAGGTATGCTTAAATCAGCGGGGTGGAGCAGCCTGGTAGCTCGTCGGGCTCATAACCCGAAGGTCAGAGGTTCGAATCCTCTCCCCGCCACCAAAGAAGAAAGGATTAAATGAGAAAGGCTATCATGGCTTCGGTCATGGTAGCCTTACTGCTTTTCAGACCCTCCCCCGAAACGCCGCGTCTCCCGGATCCGGGAAGGAGGCGCGTCCCTGTATACGGCTTCCAGAAAAGCGGCGCCGTATGATCTCGTACGGATTCTCTCATCGCAGATAACCACTCTCCCCCTGTCCTCCCTCGAACGGATAAGCCTGCCGAAACCCTGCTTGAACTTCAAGACCGCACGGGGCAGGGAGTATTCGCGGAACGCGTTCCCTCCCCTTCCCTCGATCTCGCGGGTCCTCGCCTGCACCACCGGTTCGGTAGGGACCTCGAAAGGGAGCTTCGTGATGATCACGCATTTCAGGGCGTCTCCCTTCACATCCACTCCCTCCCAGAAGGAGTCGAGCCCGAAAATGATGCAATCGCTGCTTCCCCTCATGATCTCAAGCATGGCCCTGTTGGGAATCCCTCCTTGCAGGAGCGGAGTGAACCCCCGCGCACTCAGCTCTCCCGCAGAGAGGGCCCACACCCTGTTCATCATCTCCTTCGAGGTAAAGAGCGCCAGCACTCCTCCGTCCTTTCTCGACGCCTCCTCGACAATAACCCCGGCAAGCTTCTCTGCGCTGCCGGCCTCCGCAGGGTCGATCCCGCGCTTCACGTCCAGTGCCACCTGCGCCCTGAGATCGAAGGGAGAGGGCACCGACAGCGCCGCCGCTCCTTCCAGCCCCAGCACGCGGGCGGTGACGCCGAAATCGCCCGCTACGGACAGCGTCGCGGAAGTAAGAATCATGGCCCCGTAGTCGGGAACAATGTGGGTCTGCACGAAATCGGCTGGATAGACCGGAGCCATACGGAGGCCGATCCTCCCCTCTTCGATCTCGGCCCACCGGACATATCCGCCCCACCCTGCGGAGAAATCCTCCAACCCCTGGGCGTACGCTCTCAGCTTCAGCAGCGCTGCCTTCAGCTCCAGCTCGTCGTCCTCGTGAAAAAGCCCCACGGCACCATTCCGGGCCTTTTCGGCAAGGACCTTTATCGATTCGGCCAGTACGGAGGCATGCTCCTTCAGGGGGAAGGCCCCTTCAAGGGAGACGCGATGGCGTAGCGCGCTTCGTGCCGCTGCCCAGAAGAGGGACATTTCACCGCGGAGAGAATCGATGGCCGGGAAAAGAGAAGGGGTCTGCGCCAGGAGTCCCCTGTACGTCCCTCGTTCGTCGGGCTTCAGCAGGAGGGAAAGGATGCGCTCGAAACCCCGGCTGGAAAGGGAGAGGCCGGCGACTTCGGAGAGCACGCCGTCGAAGGAGTGCGCTTCGTCGATGATCAGCACGTCCGCTCTCGGCAAGAGCCGTGCGTCCTCCGGGAGAAGCGCATTGATCCCCACAAGGGCATGGTTTGCCACCACGATCCGGACTCTCCCCCAACTCTGCCGCGCCGCGAAATAGAAGCACTGCCGAGAAAAAGAACACCGCTGCCCCCGGCATGCATCGGCGTCGGAGCACACCCTCTCCCAGAGAGCAGGATGCTCCGGACGGAAGTCCTCCCGGTCGCCCGTCTTCGTCTCCGAAGCCCACTGGCAGAGGGCCTGATAGTCGCCAGCCTCTCTTTCGACCGCCCGGTAAGCGTGGAGGCGCCGCAGGCACAGATAGTTGCTCCTCCCCTTCGCAATGGCGTAGTCGAATTCGAGCAAAGAGGAAAGAAAGGAGAGGTCTTTCGCAACGAGCTGCTCCTGCAGGGTGATCGTCCGGGTCGAAACGACAGCCCGCTTTCCGGAAAGGAGCAGCGGAACGAGATAGGCGAAGGTTTTGCCTGTCCCCGTCCCCGCCTCCGCGAGAAGGATGCCGCCTCCGTTCTCCATCAGCCCGGAGCAGGCGCGCAGCATCTCTATCTGGGAGCGGCGCAGCTCGTATCCCGGCATTGCCGCCGCTATCCTCTCCTCCAGGAACCGCTCCGCATCCAACGCCGCGTCCCTCCCCGCATCTCCGGTGCGTCCCAGGATCATGACATCCCTCTCATGTGCCGCTGTCGTGAACCGAACTGCCGCGCTTCATCACTCTATTATTTACCGTTTTCCCTGGAAGCCTTTACTTACACAGCTCTGATCTGTTATAAATTAATAACGTCGATTCTGCACGGGACGGGCGATTAGCTCAGTGGGAGAGCGTTCCCTTCACACGGGAGAGGTCGTAGGTTCAATCCCTACATCGCCTACCATTTTTTCCTTTCAACGCATTTTCCCCTCATGCTTCATCAGACCGCACATGATTGCTCCGAAGAGAGCGAACGCGGCCGTCATAAGAAGAGAGGAGGACGGATCCCCGCAGCCGGAAAGATCCCTCCGCCGGGCGCGCAAGGCTTTTTTTAGCGGGTTGAGAGCTGTTTCTCCTGCCGGGCGAGGAGTTTCCTGAAGCAGGGGGCATGGCGGACAGGATCGTACGTTTTTGATGTCTTCAGGTAGTTCCAGTTGTTATAGCCTTTTTCGATCGCCCTTTTCAGCCACTTGCACGTCTCTTCCGCATTGCTCCTCGCCGCAAAGAGCTCCGACATGCTGTTCAGTGCATAGATATTGTTTGCGTTCAGCTCAAGGGACTTCCTGACATCCCGCTCCGCCTCCTCAAACCTGCCCATGAGGATATTAATGAACCCCCTGTTGTTATAGGGCATGCCGTTCCTGGGGCTCAGCTCTATGGCCTTGTTGTAATCGGCGAGCGCGAGGTCGTACTGTCCGGTCTGGAGATAGATATTTCCCCTGTTGTTATAGGCAAGGAAATAGGAGGGGTTCAGTTCGATCGCACTGGTGTAGTCGGCGATGGCGAGATCGTACCGCTTTTTTTTATGGTACGCGTTCCCCCGGTCTTTATAGGCCCGGTAATCCTGAGGATCCTGGTCGATCATCCGTGAGAACTTTGCAATATCGAAATCATACTTCCATGTTTTTGCCATAGGCTATCCCCTGCCGCTTCCTGTGCAACCGAGTGAGGCACAGCGAGGGATGAAATGCACGTCCTCCTGTGGTGGCGGGGCAAAAGAAAGTGCAGTCCGTGAGAAGCGGCCTCCCGGGAGACGCTCCCCTCCCCTTTTTGAGACTGTTTTAAAAAGACACACCTTGTTGCAATATAAACACACGGACAAGAGGGTCCCCCTAAGAATTCCCCTTGTTTTACAAAGGCTTTTTATTGGCATACTTGTTGCAACTTACCTGATTGGCTCCGCCTTTTGCGGAAACAACGATCTTTCCGGGAACGAGCGGATGACATCATGTAGTTATGATTATACTCTATTTTTTTCTTCTTTTCTCAAAAGGGAGGTGAGAACGCCCACAGAAAAACGAACGGAAGTGAAATCGGGCAGCACCGCTCCGCCTTTGGCGGGCAGATACTGAACTAACCACAGGAGGGTTAGGAAGTGAAAAAATATTTTGCATTACTCATGAGCATGTTGTTTCTCCTCGGCTTCGCGGCAAGCGCTTTTGCCATCCACGCCGACATCCCTTCCGAGACGCAGGCAGCGGTAGCCAAAGGTTCCACCCAGATCACCCTGGGCGGCGAACTGAGGTTCAGAGGATGGATGAGCACCGACATCGACCAGAGCAGCTCCAGTTGGCTGCCTGTGGATTCTCCGTCCGCAGCGTGGTATGACGCTCGTGTACGTCTCAGCCTCCAGGCCGACGTCACCAAGAACACCACCGGTTTCGTACAGCTCGAAACCACCGGCGGCTCCACCTCCGACCTGACGAACTCAGATACGTACGTTTGGGGGAGAGGCAGCGTCTCGTCGGCTTCCACCGTCGGCACCGCTGTGGGCGCTACGGAGAACAATAAGCCCGATTCGCAGCTCAGGATCCTCCAGGCCTGGATCCAGCACAGCGGCACCGGCCTCCTTGGGATCCCTGCAGGCATCAAGGTCGGCCATATGCCCCTTGCCCTGAGCCAGAGGCAGTTCCTCGACCACACCAAGTTCGGCGACGACGCGGTCCTGCTGTTCGCGTTTCCCATGAAGAACCTCCATGTCGCCGCGGTGACCGCAAAAGTCATCGAGGGGAGTGCCGGCCAGTCGAACGACGACACCGACGCCTATGCTGTTCTCGCCGTGTACAACTGGAACAAGGACAACGCGGTCGGAATCAACCTGTTTTATGCACAGGGCAACAACACCCCGATCAACACCCTGCTTCCCGCAAGCGGCGGCACTCCTGCTGCCAGCAACTGGGTCATCAACGAAGACCAGGGTATCAAGTTCTACAACCTCGGCTTCCATGCAAGCGGTGTACTGTACGGGCTGACCTATGAGGCAGAGTTCGACACCCAGTTCGGCCGGACCCTCAAGGGATTCGCTGAAACCGACTTCAGGGGCTACGGCATCTTTGCAAACCTCGGCTATAAGATCAATCCCGTGACCCTCAGGGCGGGCTTCGCCTACGGAAGCGGCGATAAGGACGGCATGGCCGACGGCAAGAACAAGGAGTTCCAGACCACCATGGGCCGGGATGTCCACTATGCGTTCATCTATGAGTACACCCTCAGGACCTCCGCGAACATGCAGTGGCTCGACACCGGGCACTCCGGAGGTGGCAGCACCGGCAGCGGCGTGAACAGCACCGGCCGCAGCACGGGTATCGCCAACACCACGTACTACCGGCTGGGTCTCGACTTCGAGCCGATGAAAGACATGACCGCCTCCATCGACGGGTTCGTCATCAGGGCCTCGAAGACCTCCGGCGGACAGGACAAGCAGATCGGTGAGGAAATCGACGTCAAGCTCTCTTACAAGATCGACAAGAACCTCACCTATTCCGTCATCGCCGGCTGGATGAACGCCGGCGACTTCTACAACACCGGTGCAGCAGGAACGCCCTTTACGTCTGCCAACGACATAAAGGATCCGTTCCAGATGGTGCATGCGCTGACCCTCAGTTTCTAACTGGCTGAGAAGCGTCGTAAAAAAGGCGGTCCGCAACGCGGGCCGCCTTTTTTTTCGTCAGCGGATTCCGGGAAAGGGCGGCGTCACGGGGAGGACGGCGCCAGGAGACAGACCGCGTGCACTGCCACGCCTTCGCCGCGGCCGGTGAATCCCATCCCCTCGTTCGTCTTCGCCTTGATGCTTACCAGCGAAGGGGGAATCCCCGCAGCGGCGAGGGCCTGCCTCATAGAGTCGATATGGGGTCCGATTTTCGGTCTTTCGAGAATGACGACGGAGTCGATCCAGGCGACCGCAAACCCCCTCTCCTTTACCCTCCCGACAATGTGCTTCAGGAGGAGTATGCTCGAAACATCCTTCCATTGCGGATCGGTATCGGGGAAATGTTTGCCGATGTCCCCTTCCCCAAGGGCGCCGATCAGCGCATCGGCAATGGCGTGGCAGAGGGCGTCTCCGTCGGAGTGGCCGAGGAGCCCTTTCCCGAAGGGGATCTCTACTCCTCCGAGGACGAATTTTCGCCCCTCCGCAAGCCGGTGCGAATCGTATCCTACTCCTATGCGCATCATAGGCCCGAACCCCTCACCCTGGTGTGCACCCTCCGTCACGGCCTCCCCTTCAGCAGCGCCTCCGCCACAAGGATGTCTTCCGGCGTGGTCACTTTGATATTCCGGTACGACCCCATAACGATCCGCACGGCGCCGCCGTACCGCTCTATCAATGCAGCGTCGTCGGTGCCGTAAAAACCCTCGGCGCGCGCCCGCCGGTGCGCCTCCCGTATTCTGTCGAGAGGAAACGCCTGGGGGGTCTGGATCGCCCAGAGAGTCATCCTGTCCAGCGTTCCCTCCACCACGGCCTCCGACTCCGGCGCTCCTCCGTGCTGTCCCGGGGCGGCCTGCGCCGGAGAGGAAGGCTTCGCCGCCTTGATCGTGTCCTTCACCGGTACGCCCGCCACGGCGCCGTCGTACCCTTTCAGCCCTTCGAGCGCCCTTTCGATAAGAAAACCTTCCACCAGCGGCCGGGCCCCGTCATGGATCACCACCGCGGAAGGTTCTTCTCCGAGCGCCTCGATCCCGTTGAATACCGAGTCCTGCCTCTCGTCGCCCCCGGGAACGATCCTCCTCACCTTGGTGATCCCGTAGCGCTCCACCAGCGCCCATCCGGCATCCCGGTCCTCGGACTTCAGCACCGGCAGGATCTCGTCGATCATCCCGCATTGCTGGAACACCTCGAGAACCCAGGCAAGCAGGGGCCTCCCGGAGAGGAGATGCAGCGTTTTGCCCCCCCGGCTCCCGAACCTCTTTCCCAGCCCCGCGGCAGGGATGATCGCCGCCACTTTCTTCTGCACCGGTCCTCCCGTGGGAAGGCTCACCTTATTCTTCTTCGCGCAAACGGGCAAAGATCATCCTTCCCGCCGTGGTCTGCAGGACGCTGGTGACGGTGGCTTCCACCGTTTTCCCAATAAGCCTGCGCGCATTCTCGATCACCACCATGGTCCCGTCATCGAGATACGCAACGCCCTGGTTGTATTCCTTGCCCTCCTTCACGACAAAAAGGTTGATGATCTCGCCGGGCAGCACCACCGGCTTCAATACATTGGCAAGCTCATTGATATTGAGGACCGAAACGCCCTGCACCTGCGCCACCTTGTTCAGGTTGAAATCGTTGGTGACGATCTTCCCGTTCAGGAGGCGCGCCAGTGCGATCAGCTTCGCATCGACCTCCTTGATCTTCGGGAAGTCCTCTTCAACAATCCTGACCTTGATATGCGACATCTTCTGGATGCGGTGCAGGATGTCGAGTCCCCGCCTCCCCTTTGCCCTCCTCATGGGATCGGGGGAGTCGGCGACGTACTGGAGCTCCTGAAGGATGAACTGGGCAATGACGAAGGTCCCTTCCAGGAAGCCCGCCTCGACCACATCCGCGATGCGGCCGTCGATGATGACGCTCGTATCCAGGACCTTGAGGTCTTCTTCCAGTTCCTGCCCCTTGAACAGGCGCATGATTGCAGGGACCGTAAGGTTCTTTCCCCGGTACAGCCCTGCAAACAGCCCCCCGTAGCCGAGCACTGCGGTAAGGACGAAATAAGAGGCCCTCCAGCCCTCCTCACTGACAATGAAGCGGAAAGGATACAGCAGGAGGAAGGAAGAAAGGAGCCCTATTCCCAACCCCAGAAGACCGCCGAGGATGGAGCCGAAGGAAATATCCCGGAGTCTCGACTCGATAAAGAGGGAAAGGGCGCCGAGTAACAATCCGAAAAGTAAGCCATAGACAGCAAAACCATAGCGCGAACCGAACAAAAAACCTGCGGCAATGAAGATAAGCACGATTGCCGTTCTTGATACAAGACGGGTCATCTCTCTCACCTCCTTTCTTCGGTTTTTTCGCTTCTCCGCCGCCTCCCGGAGCCGCTATTGCGGGGAGAGAGCAGCGTAAAATCTTTTTCCTTTGCGGTTGACGAAGAGGAGAACGGAATCGTCGGGCTTCACTCTGGACACGATCCGGTTGAAGTCGTTCAGGTTGCCTATCCTCTGGCGATCGATCTCCTGTATCACATCGCCCTTCTTGATGCCGGCGTCCTCCGCTGAAGAACCCGGTTCGACCCTGACGATGACGACCCCCTTTTCATCCTTGTCGATCCCGAGCTGCTTGCCGATAGAGCGGTTGAGGTCGACCACCGCGATGCCGGAGAGGACATTCTCTTCGGATTCCGTGTTTTGAGGGGAAGAGGGAGCCGTATCCGCCGCCTCGGAGGGGAGCTCCGCTATGGTCACCGCAGCCGCGATTTCCTTGTCCTTCCTCAAGATCTTTATCGCGGCCGGGGCCCCGATCCTGCTCTGCGCCACCATGTTTCTGAACATCCCCACATCCCTGACCTGCTTCCCGTTGAATTCGAGAATGATGTCCCCCCGCGTCATTCCGGCGACCGCTGCGGGCCCCCCTTTGACCACATCGCTGACAAGCGCCCCCTCCGATGCCGTGAGGCCGAATTTCTGGGCAATTTCCGGGGTGAGCTCCTGTATGGCAACCCCGATCCATCCCCTTGTCACTCTCCCCTTCTTCACCAATTGGTCCATCACCAGCCTGACCATATTGCTCGGCACCGCAAACCCGATCCCCTGGTATCCTCCCGTCTTCGAGAAGATGGCGGTATTGATCCCGATCAGCTCCCCCTTCACATTCGTCAGGGGGCCGCCGGAGTTCCCCGGGTTGATGGCGGCGTCGGTCTGGATGAAGTTCTCATAATCCGCTATCCCCACGTCCACCCTGCCGATGGCGCTGATGATGCCCATGGTCACGGTATGGCTCAGTCCGAAGGGGCTGCCGATGGCGAGAACGAACTCACCCACCTGCAGCCTGTCCGAATCCCCCCAGGGGACACCCGGCAAACCCTTCGCATCGATTTTGATCACCGCGATATCGGTCTTCGGATCGGCCCCGATGATCTTTGCCCGGAACGCCCTCCTGTCGTACAGCGTCACCTTGATATCGTCCGACTGCTCCACAACGTGGTTATTGGTGACGATATATCCGTCGGGCGAGACGACAACCCCGGAGCCGAGGCTCTGCTCCTTCCATTTCCTCCCATGTCCGTCGGGAAATGGATAGAGGAAGTCGAAGAAATCGTCGAAGGGGGCGGCCTGCCTCCTCACTGTCTTGACACTGGAGATGTTGACCACGGAAGGAGCGACGGAGCGCGCTATCTCGGAAAAGGCCCGTGACGTTTCACGAAT
Source organism: Thermodesulfovibrionales bacterium (assembly GCA_046350935.1). GTDB lineage: Bacteria > Nitrospirota > Thermodesulfovibrionia > Thermodesulfovibrionales > Dissulfurispiraceae > Nitrobium. Next base: position 55,552 of record JAXLZK010000011.1, on the reverse strand, counting down.
GGAGCCGGTGACCCGGGGCGTGAACGGTATGCGGGAGGGAGTGAATGTCTTGCTGAGCAGGTAGTAGGTGATTCCGCCGAGGAGAAAGCCGAGGAGGAGGACGATCGGGACCCAGAGGTAGCGCTTTTTCATACCCTATTTTACCATTAATTTTCTGACATCCCCAACCCGGAGGGTTATCCGGTGAGAGTCGAGGTACTCGAGGAGGGGGAGAGCGTATTTCCGTGTGGTTCCAAGGATATCCCTGAACTCTGCCACGGTCATTTCGCCCTTCTTCGCGAAGAAATCCTTCAACAGTCCCAGCATCCGTTCATGGTGGGGAGACGTAATGTAGAGGGAGTCGTTCAGCCTTACCAGTGCGCCCTCCTTTGCGAGGAGCTTGAGGAGGTCGCCCAGCTCTTTCTCGCTGAGAGACAGCTTTTGCGCCAGCTCTGATTTCGATGAAGGCTGCAGCCCCTCTTTTTCGAGGACAGCCACTATCCTGCTCTTGGTGTTCTCGTCAACGCGGGAAAGCGCCACTTTAAAATCGCGGAGGCGGAGCATTTCCCGGTCCACGGCAACCTCCGCCACCTGTTCCACCAGATGGGTGAATACTTTCTGGCCGATCCTGATTCCCGCCTTCACCTCTTCCTTGGGCATACCCGGCTTCAGCGGGTTTTCCTTGTGAAAACGGCCCAGGACCGTCCGGAGCTCCTCCCCGAACGCACGGAAGCTTTCGCGGTGCAGCAGCGTATCATGGCTCTTCACCAGGAGGCCCTTCCCGAGCAGCCGCTCCACGGCGCGGTCGATCTCGGGGACATCGCCCTGCAGCCACCCCTCGATTTCAGGAAGCGTGCTGCCGTTGTATCCTGCTCTGCCGACCTTCGTCTCTATTCTCTCCTCCATCGTCCCCCTCTCGAAGACCGCGAGATCGGCGGTGCCGGCTCCCTTTTTCCGCCTGACGGGCTGGGGATCGAGGACCACGCCGCCCCCGATGGTTTCAAGGGGAGAAAACCGCCTGATGATGTAGCGGTCCCCGGAGAGGGCCACCACCGGCTCTTCCAGCCGGAACTGGCAATAGCAGGACTCACCCGGCTTCACTTCGTCCCTGTCGTAGAGGACGATCCGGGCGATCGTCTCTGCAGTGCCGGTATACAGATGGACAAGGCTCCTGCTCCTGACCGGGGGTGCGTCCTGCAGCATCTCGAGCTTGGCGTCCAGCGCACGGGTCGGGGTAAAACGGTCGGGGGACACCACCATATCCCCCCGCTTGAGCAGCTCCCGGTCGATCCCCTGGAGGTTGATCCCGATCCTCTGTCCGGCGTAGGCGCGCTCCACTCCCTGCCCGTGGCTCTGGAGCCCCCGCACCTTGCTCGTAATGTGCGAAGGGAGTATCTCTACCGGACTATCCAGCGCAATGGTCCCCGACAGGGCGGTCCCTGTCACGACCGTGCCGAACCCCTTAAGGGTGAAGACCCTGTCGATAGGCAGCCTGAATAGCCCCTTCACCAGCTTGGGCTCCACCCCGAGGGCGGCCTCCCGTATCGTCTCCTTCAACAGCTCCAGGTTGAGGCCCGATTTCGCCGATACGGGGAGAAGGGCGGCATTTTCGAGGAAAGTCCCCTTTACGAAGGCGCGCACGTCGTCGATCACCAGGTGCAGCCATTCTTCATCCACGAGGTCCGCCTTGGTGACGGCAACGATGCCCGCCTTGATCTTCAGCAGCTCGCAGATGGCGAGATGCTCCCGGCTTTGGGGCATCACCCCTTCGTCAGCGGCGACGACCATGAGGACGATGTCGATTCCCCCCGCCCCCGCGAGCATGTTCTTGATGAGGCGTTCATGACCGGGGACGTCCACGATCCCCACCGCCAGCCCGTCAGGGTACAGGAGATTGGCGAAGCCGAGGTCGATGGTGATGCCCCGTTCCTTTTCCTCCTTGAGCCTGTCGGGATCGGTGCCCGTAAGGGCCTTCACGAGCGAGCTCTTTCCGTGGTCTATATGTCCGGCAGTGCCGAGGATGACGCTTTTCATCACGAGGAGCCGCGGACCATGTCGCTGAACCCCCTGAGGACTTTCAGCCCCGCCTCCTGGCTCTTCTCAGGGTGGAACTGAGTGGCGATCACATTGTCCTTCCACACCATGGAGACGAAATCGAGCCCGTACTCAGTCCGGGAAGCGACCACGCCCTCTTCTTCAGGAACCACGTAGTAGGAATGGACGAAATAGAAATACGTATTGTCGGGGATCTCGCGGAACGGCGGAGGGGTCCTGCTCAACCGGGCGGTATTCCACCCCATATGGGGGATCTTCAACCCACGGGGGCCGCCCGCCTCCCCTTCGCCCGGTTCTTCATGTCCAAACCGGAAGCGGACCACCTTCCCCTTGAGCACCTCCATGCCCCTGCAGAAGCCGAACTCCTCAGAATCGGAAAAAAGGATCTGGAGGCCGAGACATATGCCGAGATACGGCTTTCCCTTCCCGATTTCCCTGGCGATCACGTCGAGGAGCTTCAGCCTCTCCAGGTTCCGCATACAATCCTTGAAGGCGCCGACCCCGGGCAGGACAATCCCCCTGGCGTTCGAAATAACCTTCGGGTCGGCGGTGATCCGCGCGTCGGCCCCCATTTTGAGGAAGCCCTTCTCGACGCTGCGGATATTTCCCATCCCGTAATCCACAATCGCTATCATGAATAAACCCCTTTATTTCCCGCTTTTTTGCTTTTTTATTGTATCACATCCGGGGAAAACGGTTCCGCAGTCTTTGTATTGTTTGACGACGAAACAGTTTCCAGGCTCGCCCTCCCCCCTCCTCCGGGGAAAAACGGAAGAGGGTGCGCAGGCACTCATTTCCGGCCCGCTCTCCGCCCTTCACTCCCAACGTGCATTTGCCTTGATTTTTACGCACTTTTTAGTGTGTTGCATAAAAAAACAGCAGTTGGTATAGTGGATACCGATATTGCTGATTGCAATATTTTTTAATTCATTGTACCATAGATTAAAAATCTCAAAAGAACGGGAGCGGACCACGATCGCTATGCTGATACGGAAGATCAAAAGAACGAAAGAAATCGGTGAACTCGTCAAGAAGCGCAGGAAAGAGCTGGGCATCTCCCAGGAGAGGCTGGCCGAGATGCTGAACGTCACGTACCAGCAGGTGCAGCGCTATGAGAACGGTAAGAACAGGCTTAATGTGGAGCACATCCAGATTATCGCCGATGCTCTTTCGGTCCCCATCACCTACTTTTTCAAATCCGATGATAAGCCGGGAGCGGAGAAGAAAGTGCCCTTCCTGCAGCCGGAGGAGAGAAAGCTGCTCAAGCACTTCAGGAAGGTCAAGAACAGCCAGTCCAAGATACTCGTTATCAACATTGCGCGTCTTGCTTCGAAGGTGGAGTAGGAAGAATCACCATACGCGGAAGAGCCGCCCGAGGTTCCTCCACTCCTCCGCCTCTCTCATCAGGCAGTCCCTCCACGTCCGTACTTCCAGCCTCCCGTCCTCTCCTTCCCTGATACCGACCGCGCCGTCCCTGTCCGTCCTGAAGACCCGCGCGGCGCCGAGCATCCCGAGGGTCTCCCGGTGCGGATGCCCGTACCTGTTCCCGCGACCGACGCTGATCACCGCGATGTCAGGGGCGACCGCATCGAAAAAATCCGCCCCGGCGGAGAACCTGCTTCCATGGTGGGGAACTTTCAGCACGGCGCTCCGGAGATGGCGTCCCAGATTCAGGAGGTCTTCCCCACCCTCCTGCTCGATGTCGCCGGTAAAGAGGAAGGCGCTCCGCCTCCCCTGAACTTTCAGTACAAGCGAATCGTTATTCGTCCCCGCGCTCTCCCCTCCCGCCGTATAAAAGCCCTCATACGCGTGAAGGACCGTGAGCGAATACCCCTCCCCCTCTGCCACGTCGCCTCTCTGTATGCTGCGGCGCGGCACGGCCGCAGGGAGCCCCCGGTAGGCAGTCCGACCGTTGTCCCATATCTCGCCGAGGACGAAATTTTCCGCGAGAAAGCGCACTCCTCCTGCATGGTCGGCCTGTCCGTGGGACAGGACGAGGGCATCGATCCGGCTGATCCCGCGATAGCGCAGGTAGTCTCCCACCTGGAGGCCGCTCCTGCCGGTGTCCACCACCACCGTTTTTCCATCCGGAAGCTCCACCACTGCCGCATCCCCCTGCCCCACGTCGAGATAGGTCGCCCGGATCCCTTTCTGTCCGGAGGGGTGCGCCGGGGACACGACAACCATGCCGATAACACTGACGAGGACAAGGGGGAGAGCAAGAAACCGGGCCCCCGTCCAGCGCCTTTCCTGCTTCCCCCTCCTGAAAGCGAACGCGACAGAGAGAAAGAGAGCCCCATAGAAGGCGACAAGGAGCGCACCGGGAAATGCGGGAACGCGCGCCGCTGCGAACCGCCAGTGGGCGCACTGCTGAACGGCCGCAAGGACGAAGCGGGTGCTGCTGTCGATGACCGGAAGGAAAGGGAAGAAGCCGGAGACCAGATACACGAAGGAGGAGAGGAGCGCCGCCGGGAGTATCAGGACGCCGATGAGCGGCGTTATAACGAGATTGGTGAGGGGAGATACGAGGGAGAAGTAATGAAAAGAATACGCGACCAGGGGCGCGGTGCCCAGGGTGGCAGCAGCCGACACAAGAACGGACATGCGGGCATGTGCAATGAGGACGGCCCCGAGGGCGCAGCAGCGCCGGAGGAGGGAAGAGAACGGCCCGGCAGGGGAGGAGGGAGGGGCGTTTTCCTCCGGAGGCGCCTCCTTCACTTTCCCGGCGCCGCGCTCAGTCGCCATTCCGATGCAGAGCACCGCAAGAAAGGAAAGCTGGAAGGAGAGATCGAGCAGGGAGTCGGGCCTGACGAACACGATCGAGGCGGCGGCGAAGAGTAGGGTGTTCAGCCAGAATCCTTTCCTCTGAACAATGAGGCCGAAAAGGAACAGGGTGATCATGAGAAACGACCTCACGGCGGGGAAGCTCATATCGGAGATGCCGAGATAGCCCGCTATGCAGGGGACGCTCGCGACAGCCGCTATCTGGGAGGGACTGAAGAAGAGAGTTATCCTCGCCAGCATACGGTACGGCAGCATCTTCACCAGCGCCGTGAGCGTCCTGTACAGGACGAGGAGCAGAAGGCCGAAGTGGGCGCCCGAGATGCTCAGGACATGGGCAAGACCGGTGGCATTGAAGGAATTGTTCGTCTCGCGGGTGAGGAAGCTGCGCTCCCCCGTAACAAGGGACATCAGGAAGGGCGCCGCCTCCGCCGAAAAGCGGTCCCGCAAGAAAAGATTCAGTTTCAGCCGCGCCGCGCCGAAGAGCCCCGGAGCGACAGGGCCGAGGTCCCTGACCTGCACCGCATACCCGCCCGGCAGATGCCCGCCGCCCCCCGGGTTCAGGGAAAAGGCATCGCCGGGAATGCGCACCTGCGCCGCATAGAGCCTGCCGGGGGTCAGGGGGGCCGGACCGGCGATGCGGAGCTCCCTGAAGTGCAGCGGAGACCCGTTCCTGTCCACTGCTGCGCTCACCTCCATCACCTGGGAGAACATGCCCGGTGCGGAGGGAAGAGGCGCAGCAGCAGACCTCGCTGTGCCGCGGACCAGGATCCTTTCCCCCGCAAGGTTTTCGAGCGAGGGAGGAGGCAGGTACAGCGCCTTCGCCCGGAAAAACCCGACCGAGCTGAAAAGGACAAGCAGGAGAAGGGAAAAGAGCGCCCGCGGGCCGGCCCGATTCCGGCCGGAATCCCCGCGCCGCAGGAGGCCGGCCGTCGCCAGGGAAAAGCCGGCGAGGAGAAGAGAGGCAACAGGGAAAAAGCGTTGCAGGGAAAAAAGGCCTGCCCCCCAGAGGAAGGCGAGGAAATAGATCGTCACACAGGCCCCCTTTCCGCCGGGCAGATGCTACGCGCGGGGCGCTCCCTCTCCCATATGGGCGCGTATCACCCCGGCAACCTCCTCAGCCGCCGCCTGCGCAGCGGAAGGGTCTTCGGCTTCCACCATCACCCGGACCTTCAGCTCCGTCCCGGAAGGCCTGACAAGGAGCCTGCCCCTGCTGCCGAGCCTGGCCTCCGCGGCGGCCATGGCGCTGACGATGCCGGGGACGCTCTTCAGCTCCTTTCGTTCATGGACGGGAACGTTCAACAGCACCTGCGGATAGAGCTCGATCCCCCCGGTCAGATCGGAGAGGAGACGGTCCGCCTTCCTCATGAGGGAGAGCGCCTGCAGCGCGGTGATCGGGCCGTCGCCGGTGGTGTTGCAGTCGAAGGAAACGATGTGGCCCGACTGCTCGCCGCCGAGGGCATACCCACCCCTTACCATCTCTTCCACCACATAGCGGTCCCCTACTTTGGTGCGCAGCAGCCGGATCCCCTGCGCCCCGAGGTACTTCTCGAGACCGAGGTTGGACATGACGGTAGCCACCACGGTATCCCCCCGGAGCTTGCCTTCTTTTTTCAGCCCCGAGGCCCATATCCCCATGATCAGATCGCCATCCACCACGGAGCCCTTTTCGTCCACCAGGAGGGTCCTGTCGGCATCCCCGTCATGGGCGATCCCGACGTGGGCATTCTGCTCCCGCACCGCACGGACAAGGCAGTCGAGATGCAGCGAGCCGCAGTTGTCGTTGATATTGATGCCGTCCGGCTTATCGTTGAGAGTGACGACCTCGGCGCCCAGCTCCCGCAGGAGGAGAGGAGTCACCTTGTAGGCGGCGCCGTTTGCGGCGTCCACCACCACCTTCAGGCCTTCGAGGTCCATCCCCCTCGGTATGGTGGATTTGATGTATTCGATGTACCGGCCCGTGGCATCATCGAGCCGGAACGCCCTTCCGATCTTTTCACCCGTCGCCCTCCGGGAAGGGAAGTCCTTGTTCGCGATGAGCGCCTCGATCTTCTCTTCCAGTTCGTCGGAAAGCTTGAAGCCCGAGGGAGAGAAGACCTTGATCCCGTTGTCCTCGAACGGGTTGTGGGAGGCCGAAATAACGATGCCCGCATCGAGCCGCAGGGCGCGGGTGAGGAAAGCGACCCCCGGAGTCGGCAGGGGGCCCACGAGGGTGACGTTCATCCCCTTTGAACAGATGCCCGATGTCAGCGCACTCTCGATCATGTACCCCGAGAGCCGGGTATCCTTCCCGATAAGCACCGTGCGCCTCCCGTGCTCAGTACGCAGGACCGAAGCAATCGCCATACCGATGCGCAGGACCGTCTCAGGAGTCATGGGGAAATGGTTCACCTTTCCCCGTATGCCGTCAGTACCGAACAGTTTCATCGCAATCCCCCGAAAAGAGCACCAGCGGCGCGGCTCCCCGTAAAGAGCCGCCCGGTTTTTTCACGTGTTCCACCCCCTGCGCCTGCCTGCTGCCCGCAGGGGCACCCTGTCTGCTTACTGCCCTTTCGCGCCCGCCTTCCTGATGGAAATATGCAAGGCCACGTCGTATGCCTTTACCCTTATGTTCTTCCCGTTGGGGTTCAGCCGTACATTCTGCGTGACATCCCCGTCGAGACCGGTAATGTCCACCGGCTCCGTCCTCAGGAACGCCACCCGCGCCAGCTCGGTCCTCGCCCCCTCCACCGCCACCGTGGAAGGATGTATCCTCACGGCAACAACGCGGTATCCCCTCTCCGGCAGACCGGTGAGCGACGCCTTGACCGGCACGGTCTTGGTAAGAGACTCGTCAAGGGTGATCCGGACCGAAGTGGGCTCGATCCGCACCACGTCCACTGCCCTTGGGACGACGAGGGTGCTCTTGTCGAAGTAGTACACCTCTTCTCCCTTCTTTGCCCCGGACAGATCGACGGAGACCCCGAGCTCCGCCGGCTGCAGATTCTTCAGAATCCTCTCCTGCCCCTGGACATTCAGCGTCACGCTCTTGACGCTCTCCCGCAGGAGCTCGAGGCCCCGCGGCATGTTTTTGAAGGTGACAGGGACCACGAGAGCCATTTCCGAACGCCCGTGGTAGGTGACGAAGAACCAGAGCGAAAGGGCCAGGACCACCGAAAGGATCTTCAGGCCTATGTTCCTGAAAACGCCCCTTCTCATGAACGCTGTGCCCTCTGCTTCACCGGCACGACTTTTTCCTTCTTCTGCTCAGTGAAGAGGTCGGTAAGCATCTCCCGAAGGGTCCCCATGTCGAGCCGGGTCTCGAGCTTGCCGTCGATGGCGATGGAGACGCTCCCGGTCTCTTCCGAAATAATAATGGCGACAGCGTCGGTCTCCTCGGCAATGCCGATGCCGGCCCGATGGCGCGTACCCAGGGACTTGCTGACGGAAGGCCCCAGCGTGATGGGCAGAAAGCAGCCGGCGGCAACCACCCTGTTCCCCCGGATCACCACCGCTCCGTCATGGATGGGAGAGGTGGGGTGAAAGATGGTCAGGAGGAGCTCCTTGGAAACCTTTGCGTCCAGGGGGGTGCCGATCTCCACGTAGTCCTTGAGGCTGATTTCCCTTTCGATGACGATCAGGCCTCCGATCTTCCTGTTCGCCAGCGCGATGGACGCCCTGACGATCTCCTCAAGGGACTTCAACTCCTCGGCAGAGGTGAAGTTCTGGAGAAAGGAAGACTCCCCCATCTGGGCGAGGGCGCGCCGTATCTCGGGCTGGAAAAGGACGATCAGAGCGATCACCACCTGAGACCAGAAGCTCTGGATGATCCAGTCCATGGTATAGAGCTGGAGGTACTTCGAGAAAAAAGATGCCACGAGGAGGACCCCCAGGCCCACGAGCATCTGTGCGGCCTTGGTGCCTTTGATAATCAGGAGAAGGCGGTACAGGATGAGGGAGACGAGAAGGATGTCGATAAAGTCCTGCCACCGTATCTGTTTAAAAAGTTCCAGCAAAAAGTCCCCGTATTTCTCCGTACAAGATAGCAGATATACCACTGCGGGATACACGGAAGGGGCGGAAGCTCCCCCCGCATCCCCATTGAGGATAACAGATCAATTATAGCATATCAAGACACCGCCACCAATCCCTTTCCGTGCGGTGCTGTCCGGAGAGCGTGGAGGACAGGAGAAGAATCCTTCGTGATATAATGATGTATGGATTTCCCGTTACATGGCGCTATGCCCGATATCATGCTGAAAACGTTCGACTTGCTCACTACCCCCGCCTTCGTCATCGATGAGCGTCTTACCATCCTCTCGCTCAATACGACCGCCTGCGGCCTTTTCCTCTCTACTCCCGGGGAAATCGAAGGGAAGAACCTCTCCACTCTCCTCTTCCGGCCCCCCGACCACGGCTCCAACCGGAATGCAAAACAGGACGGCGGGATGGAACACCTCTTCCCGCCCTGCCCCTCAGGGGAAGCAGGAGGAGAGACCAGCTGCGAGGTGTTCTGCAGGAAGAAAAACGGGGATATCTTCTCCGCCAGTCTCTCTCTCCTGCCCTATACCCATCCTGACCGGAAGCTTGTGGTGGTACAGGACATCTCCGGGCGGAAGAGGCTCCAGCAGAGGGCTTCCCAAAGAACAAAGGAGCTCTCCATTTTCAATACGTTCGCAAAAATTCTCACCCGGAACAGGGATATCGACAGGATCATGTACGAGACCATCGACATGCTCATCTCTCTCATGGGCGCAGACAAAGGCTGGATCTACCATGTGGATGAAGACGCGGGGGTCCTTCGCTTGGCGGCGCAGAGGAATTTCTCTCCGGCCATGCTGGAGCGCGTCAGGATAGCGAAGCCCGGCCAGAGCCTCTGCGGCAAGGTCCTCACCTCGCGGAGGCCGCTCCTGGTGAAAAGGTCCTCAGAAGACCCCCGTGTGCCCGTCACGGAAGAGGGAATGGAAAGCATGGCAGGAGTGCCCATCATGTCGTCACAGGGAGATATTCTCGGCGTCCTCGCCGTCTCGAACAGAAACCCCTCCTACTTCACCTCCATGGATATGCAGCTCCTCGCCGTTATCGGCAACCAGTTCGGGGTCGCGCTCGAGAATGCGCGGCTCATCGCGCAGCTCCGCGACAAGATGCGCCAGATCGAGCTCATCAACGAGCTGAGCGGCATCATCAACTCCAGCCTCAGCATCGGCACCGTCTTCCGCATCATGGTCTCGGAGATACGGAAGCTCATCAGCTACGACAGGGCCAGTCTCCTCCTTTTTAACGAGCGGGACAACAACCTGATCATTTTCGCCCTCGACACCGACATGAAAACGATCCTGACAAAGGGGGTGAGGGCGCCGTTGAGCGGCACCGGTGCAGGGTGGGCCATACGGAACAACCGCCCGTGGATCAACCGCGACCTCCTCGAAGAGATAGTGTTCCCCCTCGACAGGAAGCTGCTGAACGAAGGGATCCGCTCCACCATCAGCATCCCCCTCTACCGGGACAAGATGCTCGGCGTCTTCAATCTCGACAGCACGGAGCCGCACCACTATACGGCGCGGAGCATGGAGATCCTGCGCCCCGTGGCAAAACACATCTCCATCGCCCTCGAAAACGCGGCCCTCTTCGAAGAGGCGTCAAAGGAGAAGAAGGAGTGGGAGAAGACCTTTGACGCCATTGCCGACATGGTCTGGATCGAGGACGAGAAGCAGTGCGTGATGCGGGCCAACAAGATCCTGCTGCTCAAGACGGGCTTCTCCGTCGTGGAGATCATGGAAAGCTCCTGCGGGGAGATCCTCGCAAAGCTGGGAGTCTCCGGGGGCGAAAGCCTCTGCTCGGATGCCGTCACTGCAAAGAGGCCCTCTTTCATGGAACTGCGGGGGGCGGGAGGGAACATCTTCTATTTCTGGACCTATCCCCTCACCGACGAGGAGGGGGAGCTCTATGCAGTCGTCCACTACCTGAAAGACGTCACCCCGCAGAAGAAGCTCGAGCAGCAGCTGGTGCGCGCCGACAAGATGGCCTCCCTGGGCACCCTCGTCGCCGGTATCGCCCACGAGATCAACAACCCCCTCGGCATTATCGCAGGATACTCGGAGGCGCTTCTCGACCGCGCGAAGAGCCGCTCTCTCCTCGAGCAGGAGGAATTCGAGGACTTCCCCGAATACCTCCAGACGATCCATAACGAAATTTTCAGGTGCAAGGGAATCCTGAGGACCCTGCTGGACTTCGCGCGGCCGTCCGGCGGCATCTGCAGGGAGATCGACATCAACGAGCTGATCAAGGAGGTCATTCTCCTCGTCAATCACCGCGCAAAGAGGCTCAAACACAATATCGAGCTCCAGCTCGACCGCGACGTGCCGAAGATCTATGCGGAGCCGGGCACGCTCCGCCAGCTCTTCATGAACATCCTGATCAACTCCATGTACTTCACCCCGGAGCGGGGGAGCATCACCATAAAGACCGAAGCGGCGCAGGACCCTCCCGGCAAGGGGAAAGAGGATGCGGACTGGATACGCGTCTCCATAAAGGACACGGGAGCCGGTATTCCCGCCGACATCATCGGGAAGATCTTCGACCCCTTTTTCACCACGAAGCCCGTGGGCGAGGGGACCGGCCTCGGGCTCTCCATCTGCCACAAGATCGTCGAGGAGCATGGGGGCAGCATCGACGTATCCAGCGAGGAGGGCAAGGGGACCACGTTCTTTATCAGGCTGCCCGCGAGGGGGGGAGAGCAACGGAGAAAATGATCCGGATACTCGCCATCGACGACGAAGAGCCGTTCAGGAGGCTCCTGAAGAAGGAGCTTGCGCGGAAGGGCTTCTCCGTGGAAACCGCGGGGGACGGGGAGACGGGTTTCTCCCTGCTTAAGGACAATGCCTACGATGTGGTGCTCCTCGACATCGTCATGCCGGGCCTCGACGGCATCGAGTTCATGAAAAAGGTGAAGAACGACCCCGCGACCCCCGCCATCGTCGTCCTCAGCGGAAAGGCCACGGTGGAGACGGCCGTGGAAGCCATGAAAAACGGCGCCTACGACTACCTCAGCAAACCGTACAAGCTCGACGAGCTGGTCGTCGTCATCAACAGGGCATACGAATACCGGCGGCTCAAGATAAAAAACATCCTCCTCGAACAGGAGCTTGCGCGCAAGGAAACCGGCTTCGAGTTCATCGGCACCAGCAGGCAGTTCAGGGACATTCTTACCCTTATCCGGAAGATCGCCCCTACCGACTCCAGCGTTTTCGTTCACGGGGAGAGCGGCACGGGGAAGGAGCTCGTCGCCGGCACCATTTGGCACTACAGCAAGAGGAGCCATGCCCCTTTTACGGCCCTCAACTGCGCCGCGCTGTCCGAGAGCCTCATCGAATCGGAGCTCTTCGGCCATGAGAAGGGCGCCTTCACCAGCGCCCACCAGATGAAGTACGGCATCGTCGAGGTGGCGGACAAAGGGACCCTCTTTCTCGACGAGATCGGGGAGATGCCCATCGGGCTCCAGGCGAAGCTCCTGCGCTTCCTCGATTCCGGGGAGTTCCGGAGAGTGGGGGGAAACAAGGCGCTGAAGGTCGATGTGCGGGTCATCGCCGCCACGAACAAGGACCTTACCCAGCTGATCCGGGAGGGGAGCTTCCGGCAGGACCTCTACTACCGCCTGAACGTCATCAATATCAACATCCCCCCGCTGCGGGAGAGGAAAGAGGACATTCTCGAGCTCGCCCGGCACTTCCTGCTGAAGTACAGCCAGAAGCTCTCGAAATCCGTCACGGACTTCACCCCGAAAGCGCTTGAGCTGCTCCACGACTACCACTGGCCCGGCAACGTGAGAGAGTTGGAAAACGTGGTGGAGCGGGCGGTGATCCTGTGCGACTCGGGCACGGTGGGGGAGGAGGACCTCTCCATTCCCGAAGCCTCCTCCTCATTCAAGAAAAACGAATCATATTCCTCTCTTGAGGAGATGGAAAAGGAATATATCCTTAAGGTGCTCAGGGACACGGAGGGAAACCAGTCCAAGGCGAGCCAGATCCTGGGGATCGACAGGAAAACCCTCTACCTGAAGTTAAAGAAATTCGGGATCGATTAAGGCTCTCCTTCGATCCGACCGGCCGCCCCCTGCCCTTTTCTCTTCATCTTTCCCTCTTTTTGCTTGAATTTCCGGAAGGCCACGGAGAGGAGGGACGACTCGGCGATGGCCCCTGCCACCAGGATGACGTCCATGACTTCCTCCAGAGAGGCCCCCTCGTCGACGGCATTGTTGATATGCGCTTCGAGGCAGTGCTCGCAGCTCAGGGCGGCGGCCGCCGCCACCGCAGCCAGCTCCGCCGTCTTCCGGTCTATGGCGGAGGGTTCATGGTATACGGACATCCCTTTCAGGAGATAGGGATTGAAAGTGCGGGGCCGCTCCTTCAGGACGCCCAGCAGAAAGCCCAGGCCGCCGCGCCGCTCCTCAATGATCGAGCCCAGCTCCTCGCTCAGTCTCTCCTCGGCCATCAATGCCCTGGCTTCTTCCACCAATTCGCGTTTATTGTTTCCGGACACCGTCGTTTCCTCCTTTTATAAAAGCGTTCTTACGACACCGAAATCGATATTCTAACAAGTATAACAGATCTCCGCATCGTTTCCCCCTTCACCGCGTTCCCCTCTGAACACGCATCCTCCGGCATGGGTCTCGGGAGTGCCCTCTTTCTTTGCGAGCAAAGGGAGGCCCTAACTCCCCCTCACCCCCTCTTAGGGGTAAGAGGGGGGAAGACAGGCTTTCCTTCCGTTCCTCTCTTCCCCTCTTTTCCGTCACCACGGCGGAAGCCGGACCGGGCCGGGACAAGAGCCGGTGTCTTTCATAGCCGTCATTCCGGTGGAAACCGGAATCCAGAGTCTTTGAAAAAGACTGTGGATCCCGGCTCAGAGGATCTGCCGGGATGACGACAGAGACACACGACACTCTCCCTCTCCCTTTCTCTTCTGTCTTCCCCTCTCCCTTTACCTCTACCTGTCTTTGTCATTGTTCCTTGCCTTTTCGTCCCGGAATCTGGAATGATAGTTCATAAACTTTTTACCTATCAAAGGAGAGATTTTATGGAACAGAAGAAGGAGAGAGGGCTCAAGGAAATCGTGGCCACCAGGATAGAGTTTTTCAAGAGAAAGCCCGAAGCTGCCATTTACAAGCCCAAAGTATCATCCCGGCACATAAGCGGCCTGTATACGGAGACGAAAGTAAGAGAGCATGTGGTGAAATCCGATTACGGGGAGGCGGCCGGGGGGACCAACCTCGCACCGAACCCCATCGAACTCCTGCTCTCCGCCCTGGCCGCCTGCATAGAGGCCGCCTTCTACGAATTCGCCGAGCATGAGGGAGTCTCCGTCCGGTCCCTCTCCGTAGACGTGGAAGGCACCCTCGACCTGCGGGGGCTCTTCATGGTGGACGAAAGCGTGGTTCCGGGGTTCCAGGACCTGAAATATACGTTTACCATCGAAAGCGACGAAGAGGAGGCAAAGGTGACGGACCTCGCGCAGCGCGTCATTGCCCACTGCCCCGTCTTCGACAGCCTGAAGAGGCCTCTGGACATATCCGGAGACATCCAGGTAAAGAGGCCGTAACCCAATCCCTCAAGGCATGGCGGTTTCGCCATGCCTTGGGTCCTCTGGTCAGACCACCATGATATCCGCTCAGAGAAACAGGTGGGGAACGCCGATCTGCTTTGTGAGGGAATCCTTTTTCAGGTTCTTGCCGATCACCACGAGACGGCTCCTGCTGACGGCAGTCTCGAAGGGGACCCTGTCCACTTTTCCGTACACCAGGTCGAACTTGAAAGGCCCCTCGCTGGTCTGGATCAGGGCCTTCGCCCGCACCACGTCTCCGTACTCCCCGCGGGCGATGTCCTCGAAAGCACTCTGCAGCGCGGTGAAATCCACTCCGTTCCGCACGGTCACCGAAACGGTATCGAACTGAAAGTCCACCGGGTCGCCGGTCTTTCGTACGGGTCCCCTTCTGCCTTCCTCAGGCAGGGGGCCGTCCAGCCGCGCCTTCACCGTACGGTAGATAAGGGCGCCGGGGTTCAACCCCTCCACCGTCGCTGCGGTCCGTTCAATCGCCTCTTCGGGGGCGAGGTCCACCTTATTGATAAGGATGATATCGGAATTGCGGATCTGGTCCTCGAAAAAACTTCCATACATACCCGACTCGTATAACTCCAGGAACTCGGCGGTATCGATAACCCCCACCACGGTAGCCGGGTGTATCTTGAGAAGGTCGAGGACCTCCAACACCCCTGAAACCCCTGCGACACCGCTCGGCTCTATGACGAGGTGCCCGGGACTGAATTCCTTCAGCACCTTCTGTATGGTGGAGATGAGATCGAACTTCAGCGTGCAGCAGATACAGCCGCTGGGCAGCTCGATGGTTTCGACGCCGTTGACCGAGATGATCTCCCCGTCGATGCCCGCCTTGGCGAAATCGTTGACCAGAATTACCGTTTTTTCGGAAAACTGCTTGAGAAAGCCTTGAATAAACGTCGTCTTCCCCGAACCGAGAAGACCGCACACTACTGTCGTTTTCATGGGTAAAGTATACCTAAAAAGTCTTGTTTAAAACAAGCGCACCCGGGAGTGGGGTATTTTTCCCCAGACTGACAGGGTAATTTTTCCCCGCTCCGCACCATGCGGCAGCGGGGCCGGATACCCCGCGCAGAGAGCGGCTTCCCCTCTCCCTGAACTTTCCCGATATAATTCCTGATTTACAATATGTTATAATTAATAGTTTTGTTTTTCCCCCTGAGCTTCAGGGCTCTGTGCGGGCAGCGTATCATGGCATTAAATTTGCTTTCATTCATGGCGCTATGGTTGAATGCCTGAAGAGTATCCTGCTTTGCAGCCAGGACCCCCTGCTTACCAAGGAGTTGTACGGACCTCTCCGGGATTCCGGGTACCAGGTGGAAACCAGCGAACATACCGCCGAAGCGGTCAAGCGCGTCCTGGACAGGCTCTACCTGGCGGTGATCCTCGACTCGAGGGATGTGGGACTCAATGCGACGGAGGCGGCGACCATCATAAAGAACCTCAACCCCGATATCATCATCATCATCATCGGCGGATACGGATCAGGAGGGGACGTCGCCATCGTAAAGAGACCGGAAGAGGTGGATCAACTGGTGGACTTCATCAATACGCTGTCGGTACTGAAACGGGAAAAACAGGCGTGACAAACATTCCAAGGAGGAAGGAACGGTATGATGACACCCAAAGAAACGATCGTAAAGGCGTTTGAAGGCGGCAAGCCGGAAAGAGTTCCGGTGACCCTTTTCGGCGGCGGCATGTGGAGCATCAAGGACTACGGCACCAGCTTCGAAGAACTTTCCCACGACGTCGACAAGATGGTGACGATGTGCGTCGCCGAGGCGGAAAGGGTCAGGAGCGACGTTGTCTATGTGGGATCGGGGTTTAACAATTTCCATGCTGCGGCCCTCGGCGCGAAGTTCGGGGCCGGCATCAAATACCGGGAAATCGGCGCTCCCGACATGACCGACCATTTCATCCATTCCGAAGAAGATATCAACAAGCTCGACATACAGGATATTTTTAAGCACCCCGTCGTCAAGACGGTCATGGACGCCACCCTGAAGGTGAAAGAGAAGATAGGCGACACATACCTGGTCACCATGACCTGCTGGGGGCCTTTCACCCTGGCGGCCCGCTTCGTGGGGGAGGAGGACTTCATGAAAGCAACCTTCAAGAAGCCCGCCTTCGTCGAGAAGATGGTAGACTTCTGCGCCGACCTTCTGATCACTCTTTACGAGCCCCTGGTCAACGCCGGCCTCGAAGCGATCGCCATCGCCGACCCCACTGCCTCGGGCGACCTGATCAACCCAAAGCAGATGGCCCGCTTTGCCGTTCCCCCGCTCAGGAAGATAAGCGACTGGGCGAAGTCAAAGGGGGTCCATACCATTCTCCATATCTGCGGCAACACCGGCGACCGTCTCGAGCAGTTTATCGACACCGGGTGCACCACCATTTTCTTTGATCAGAAGGTTGACATAGCCAAGGCAAAGGAGGTACTCTTCGGCAAAATGAGCTTCGGCGGCAATGTCGCTCCCGTCCACGTCATGATGAATAAGACGAAGGAAGAGGTGGAGCAGGCATGCAGGGAAGTCATCGAGATAGCGGGGAAAGACGGCGGGTTCATCCTTGTACCCGGCTGCGATATCCCGCCGACCATTTCGTACGAGAATCTCAAGGCTTTCCACGACGTAGCTCTTAACTGGAAGTACTAACACGCCGTTCCGAGGGGAGGTGATGAAGAAGGCAAGAGGGATTGAAAAAACGAAGTAGAAGGGGAGGGCACAATGGGCATTTTAGACTCGATCAGAAAGCTTCTGGCCATGAGGCCGGAAAGCACAGCCAAGGAGGAGATGAAAATGGCAGAGCAGAAGATGATGACAACGGAAGAAGTAAATGCGTACATGAAGGAGAAGTGCGGCTTCGTCCCCCGGATGTTCCAGATCATCAACACCGTAACTCCTGAGCCGGGCAGAACTTTCGCCGACTTCTACGCGAGCCTCTTTGCGGACGGAGCACTCTCCCGCAAAGTAAAAGAGCTCATGTTCATGGCCGGCGGAGTCGCATATTGCTCCCCCCGCTGCATCATCCATGTCGTACCGGCCATCAATGCCGGTGCAACAACGGGAGAAATTTTCGAGGCAGCCTCCATCGGAATGATTCTGGCAGGCTTCGTTCCCGGTGGCCCCGGTATTCCCTATGCTTTTGAATACGCCCTCAAGTGCCTCGACATCGAGGCGAAGTACCGGAAGGGCGAGAGCTGGGAGTATCTGCCTGCTCCCCGTTTTGACCACGGAGTCTTCTAACAAAAAGGCCGGGGAAAGGCCGGAGGAGGCAACTCCGCCCGAACCCTGAAAAAAAAAGGGGCAGCACCCCTCTGACGAAGGATAACTGCCCATAGGCAACGATGATGTTTATTGTACCATAGATTGTTCACGAAAATATCATTTGTAAAAGGAGACGGAATGTTTAAATTTGATACTACGCAAAAAGTGTTCAACCTCGCCGGCATCAAGATCGGCGGGCAGCCCGGAGAAAATCCCCCCCTCATGATCACCTCCATGTTCCACAACAAGGACAAGATCGTCCAGGACAGGAAAGGCAATTTCGACAGAGAGAGGGCGAAGGAAATCATAAAGAAGCAGGAGGAGATGACCGAGCTCACCGGCATCCCCGGCATGGTCGCCATGGTCGCCAACACCCCTGACGAAGCGAAGATCTATATCGATTTCTACCTCGAAGTGACCAGCATGCCTTTCGGCATCGATATGTGGGTCGCGGAGCAGAGGGCGAAGGCGACGGAGTATGTCTCGAAGCTGGGCGTTCAGGACAAATTTCTCTACAACAGCATCACCCCCTGGGACAAGGACATCAAGGGCCAGGTGCAGAAGCTGAAGGACCTGGGCATCAAGCACGTGGTCATTCAGGCCTTCGACGACCAGGACCAGTCCCCCGCCGGCAGGGTGAAGTCCCTGGAAGCGATCCTGGAGCAGGGCGCCGATGCGTTCGACACGGTTATTGTCGACACTTCGGTCATGAATATGCCCTCCACCTCCTTCTCCCTCGTGGCGAACAGGATGATCAAGGAGAAGCACGGCCTCCCCTGCGGCGGCGCCTACTCAAACGGGACGCACATGTGGAAAGAGATCAAGGACAAGTGGGGCCTCGACGGCTTCAAGGCAATGGACGCCGTGGTGCAGGGCATGTCCTCTTCGCTGTGGAGCGATTTCAACTTCTCCGGCCCCGCGGTCACCGCACCGAGAGTGTTCCCGGCCGTTGCGAGCGCCCATATGCTCCTGTCCACCCTGGTCTACGACGAGACGGGTGTCGTGTTCGAAAATCCGAATCTGCCGCTGAGAAAGTATTACGGCGACTTCATACAGAAACTGCAAGAGGGTGGTTCGAGGAAAAAGGGAAAATAATCAGAAAGGAGAAACAAGGGTAATGAATTCGAGAGAAAGAGTACTGAAACTGTTCAAAGGCGAACCCATCGACCGGGTACCCTGCTTCAGTGGAATGGGAAATGTCACTGAAGAGGGGATCAACAAGCTTGGGTACAAGTTCGCCGGCATCCACCTGGATGCGAAGATGATGGCGGACACCGCCGCCACTACGTATAAGCTTTTCGGCTTCGAGTGCGGGGTGGCCCCCGTCGACCTCTGCGTGGAAGCGGAGGCGATGGGATGCCAGATCAACGTGTATCCCACTGCAGAAGGAATTCTGTATCCCACGATCAAGGAGAAGCTCATCCACAAGGAAGACGAGATGGACATCTCCCTCCCCTCCGACCTGGCCAACAGGGGAAGGGTGCCCCTCCTCCGCGAGGCTATCAAACTGCTCAAGGCCGACATCGGCAACGAGGTCGCCATCGGCTCCTATGTGCTCGGCCCCTTCACCCTGGCGGGCCAGATCATGGAGCTGAACGACCTCCTGAAGCTCTCTTTCAAGAAACAGGACAAGGTGGCAAAGCTTCTTGATGTGATGGCGGACGCCATCATTATCGTCGCGAAAGAGTACGAGAAGGCGGGCGCCGACTTCATCACCGTCCGCGAGATGGGCGCGACCTCCGACGTATTGAGCCCCCGGGTCTTCAAGAACCTGATCCTGCCGCCTCTCCAGAAGATCATCAAGGAGATCAAGGCGTATTCGGTGCTGCACATCTGCGGAAAGACCAACGATATCGTGACGTTCATGATGGAGACGTACCCCACCGCAATCAGCGTCGAACAGAAGAACGATGTGGCGGAGACGCGGAAAAAACTCGGCCAGGACACCCTCATCTTCGGGAACTACGACCCGTACAACGTGCTCGTATCCGGTGACGAGAACCTTGTCAGGACAACAATACGGAAATGCATCGATGACGGAGTAAGCGCGATATGGCCCGGCTGCGACATCTGGCCGACCGTGCCGCCGCAGAATATGATCGCGATGATGGACGAGACTAAAAACTACGGAGGGAAAAAATAATGGTAGACGAAGCAAAAAAGAAAGAAGTTCTCGAGAAGATGAGGAACGGCGTTATCCAGTACGACGAGGACGCCTGCAAGGAAGGCGCGCAGGAAGCCCTCGACCTGGGTATGGATGCGAACGAGGCGATTTTCGACGGCCTGGTCTCCGGCATGGAAGAGGTGGGAAGACTCTTCGAGGCGCAGGAGTACTTCGTCCCCGAGATCCTGATGTGCGCGGATGCCCTTTATGCCGGCCTGGACATCCTGAAGCCCCACTGCCAGCAGATGGACATCGGCCTCAAGGGCGCGGTGGTGATCGGCACGGTGGAAGGCGACGTCCACGACATCGGCAAGAACCTGGTCAAGATGATGTTCGACGTGGCAGGCTTTAACGTTTACGACCTCGGCAGGGACGTGCCCCTCGACAAGTTCGTCGAGGAGCAGCTGAAGACCGACTCCGACCTCGTATGTCTCTCCGCGATGATGACCACCTCGATGGTCGGCATGCCGAAGGTCATCGAGAAGATCAAAGAGAAGAACCCCGACTGCATGATCATGATCGGCGGCGCTCCCACCTCCAAGGAACTGGCCGACAAGTGGGGAGCCGACGGGTATGCGGAGGACGCAAGCAACGCCCTGAAAGAGGCGATAAAGATGGTGAGCTTCCTGAAGAAGCTGAGGGACGAAAAAGCCGGCAAGAAGTAGTGGAAGGTGAAAACGAAGCCTCTCAAAGAGCTTTTACAGAGAGAGGGTGCAACCCTTGTCGGGGTGGGTGATGTGACTCAGGCGCTCACGCCTGAGCTCATCCACCTCAACAGGGGGATAGCCATAGCCCTGAACAGGGGACTGAGCAGCGACACCAACGAACAGCTTGAGCGGCTCCAGAAACTGGCCGAAACGTGGTTGAAGGAACGGGGGTACCGGAGCTTTGTGATCCCTCCCGACTCCGACAGGAGAAAGGACAAGCTCATAACCAAGCTCTACCACCTTGTCAGCCATAAGACCGCCGCCACATGCTCCGGGCTCGGATGGATCGGCAAGAACGGGCTCATCATCAATAATACGTACGGTTCGAAGATGTCCTGGGCAACGGTCCTGACCGATGCCCCCCTCATTCCCGACATGCCGGTTTCCGACTCGCAGTGCGGGGAGTGCGACCTCTGCGTCCAGCATTGCCCCTCCGGCGCGGTGAAGGGGCGCCTCTGGTCGATGGTGGACCCACGGCAAGAGCTCGTCGCCTACGACAAGTGCAGGTCTCTCAAGAAGATGAGACACGGCTTCACCGAGAAACCGAATTGCGGCCTTTGTATAACGATTTGCCCTTTTTCCCGCAGCGGGAATAAGCGCAGGTAAGCACCTTTCCGGCTGTACAGTGTGGATTTTTACTCCGGGACACCAACAACAGGGCCCTCGGGAGTTTCCCCCATGGGAGAAATGTTGCCTGATGCCAGGACCCCGGAAGCATGGCAATAAAAATATTTTCAGGAGGATTCCATCATGGCGAACAAACATAAAGTAATCTTTCAGCCGGCGGGCCGGCGGGGAGAGATCGAAGAGGGGAAGACCCTTCTCGAAGCCGCCCAGCAGCTCGGCGTCGATATCGAGGCGCTCTGCGGCAACAAGAAGGTATGCGGAAAGTGCAAGGTCAGGATCGAGGAGGGGTACTTCGAGAAGGACAACATCGATTCCAGGATGTCCCACCTCGCCCCGACGGAGCTCACAAAGGATGAATTGAAGCATGTCAAGCACGAGGACGGACCGAACATCAGGCTCGCCTGCGCCGTCGAGGTCCACGGCGACCTCAAGGTCTTCGTCCCCGAACGCTCCCGGGCCGGCAAGCAGGTGGTCCGGAAGGCGGCGAAGGAGCTTTCCATCGCCCTCGACCCCGCGGTAAAAAAATATACGGTCAGTCTGACTCCGCCCACCCTTCACGACATGACCACCGGCGACTACGAGAGGGTCCTGAAGGCGTTTGAAGAGGAATACGGGATCAAGGGGCTGGTATTCGATTACAAAGTCCTTCTCGGCCTCCAGGATGCACTGAGGGCAGGTGAATGGATGGCCACCTTCACCGTCTGGAACGACAAGGAGATCATCAAGGTGGAGCCCGGTTCCGTACAGGTCAGCTACGGCCTTGCGGTCGACATAGGAACCACCACCTGCGTCGGCTACCTCACCGACCTCGGCACCGGAAAGGTAATCAACACCGAATCCATGATGAACCCGCAGGTGCCCTACGGCGAGGACGTCATGTCCCGTATCACCTATGCCATGACCAACCCCGAGGGTCTCAAGACCATGCAGGACGCCATCATCGCGGGTCTCAACAGTATTATCGAGAAGGTAGTGACCGAGGTGCATAAGAACGGACCGCATCCCGGCTATATCATCGACGATCTGACCATCGTCTTCAATACCGCGATGCACCACATTTTCCTCGGCCTTAACCCTGTCTACATCGGCCGTTCGCCCTTTATCCCCGCGGTGCAGCGCTCCCTGGACATCAAGGCGCGCGACCTCGGCATCAAAATCAATCCGGGGAGCTATCTCCATGTACTGCCCATCGAGGCGGGCTTCGTCGGCCCGGACAACGTCGGCGTGCTCATCGCCCAGGAGCCGTACAACCAGGACGACAAGGTGCTCATCATCGATATCGGAACGAACGGCGAGCTGCTCCTCGGCAACAGGCGCACTGTCAGCTCCACTTCCTGCGCCACCGGTCCCGCCTTCGAGGGCGCCCAGATCAAATTCGGCATGCGGGCCGCTCCCGGGGCCATCGAGAAGGTGAAGATCGACCCCGCGACGAAAGAACCCCAGTACAAGGTGATCGGGAAGGACGACTGGCATACCAATATCGACGGGAAGATCAACGCCAAAGGCATCTGCGGCTCCGGCATCATCGACGTCATCGCAGAGATGTTCAAGGCGGGGGTCATCGATAAGACCGGCAAGTTCGTGATGAACACCGGGAGCGAGCGGGTACGGCACGATGTCGACGGCAAGCCTGAATACGTTCTTGCCTGGGCGGATGAAACCTCCATCAACCAGGACATTACCGTTGCCCAGAACGACGTCCGCGCCCTTCAGCTGGCAAAGGGCGCCCTCTATACCGGTGCAAAGCTCATGATGAAGAAGATGGGCTTCGAGACCCTCGACAGGGTCGAGCTGGCGGGCGCTTTCGGCAGCCACATCGACAGGGAGGCGTCCCTCACCCTCGGCATGTTCCCCGACGTTCCCATCGAGAAGGTGGTAGTGGTCGGAAACGCTGCAGGAGACGGCGCCCGGATGGCCCTTCTGAACAGGAACAAGAGGACCGAAGCCACGGAGCGCGCACGATGGGTCCAGTTCCTTGAAATCGCCACCGATCCCGCCTTCGAGAAGGAATTCATGCAGGCGATGCATATTCCCCATATGAAGGACAAGTTCCCCAATCTGAAGAAGATGCTCGAGGAGCAGAACGCTCCCATCGCTGCGAGCATCAAGGAATAACTTTTATCATAGAAAAGAGGAAGCACAATGACAAAGATAGTGGTAAATCCAGGGGCGTGCGGGCTTCCCGCAAAGGTGGACGTGAAGAAGGAGGGAGAGAGTTTTTCCGTTACCATCTCCTCCCCCTGCAAAATGGTGGCAAAACTGGGTGATGAGATCCAGAACCTCACCATGAGGGACGCCTTTACCAGGGTCCTCGAGAACCCGGTGTACCAAAAGGGGTCGTCATGCCTCCGGCATGTCGCCTGTCCGGTGCCGGCGGGCATTCTCAAGGCTCTCGAAGTGGAGGCGGGGCTCAACGTTCCGAAGGACATCTCCATCACCTTTGTCACCGGAGAAGAGAAAGAAGAGGACGGTGCTGAGTAAGAGCACCCTCTTCTGATCAGTCCGAATACCCCTCCTCGTCCGTACGAGAGGAGGGGATTTTTTATTCTTTCCCTCTATGGGATCGAGGAGGATCGTTGCCATGAAAAAGGCTTTCCCCCTTATCGCCGCCGCGCTGGTGCTGCTCTCGGCAGTGTATGCCGCCCTCGCAGTCCAAAAGCCCGCAGCTCTGAAGCCGGCAGCTTTAAAAAAAGTGCGGCTCGGCTATCTCCGGAACGACCTGCACCACCTTGCCGCCTGGGTGGCCCTCGAGAAGGGCTTCTTCAGGGAGGAGGGGCTCGAGGTGGAGGTGGCCGGCATCTTCAATGCGGGCCCCGAGGAAATGAGCGCCTTCGCTTCCCGGAGCCTCGACGCGGGGTATCTCGGCGTCGCCCCGAGCACCACGGGGGTGGCGAATAAATCCGCCGGCGTAAAGGCCGTATCCCTGGCGAACTCGGAAGGGTCCGCCATCGTGGTCGGAAAGGACTCCGCCCTCCGCTCGGTGAAGGACCTGGCCGGGAAGACCGTCGCAATACCGGGCTACGCCACAGTCCAGGATTTCCTCCTGCGCCGGGCGCTCGAAGGCGCAGGCGTCGACCCCAAAAAGGTGAATATCATTGTAATAAAGCCGCCGGAAATGCTCACCGCGCTGGGCGCCCGCCAGATCGACGCCTTCATCGCCTGGGAGCCGCACCCCTCCAAGGCGGTCACCGGAGGGATCGGCAGGATCCTCATCACCTCTTCAAAAATATGGAAGGGCCACCCCTGCTGCGTGGTGGCGGTGGAGAGCTCCTTCTACCGCGAGAATCCCGCCGCGGTGAAGGCATTGCTGAAGGCCCATGTCAGGGCCACGGAATTCATCCGGAAGAACCCGGACGAGGCTGCCGGGATCGGGCGGAAATACACGGGCATGGACGAAGCGACCCTTCGTGAAGCCATGAAGAACATCCAGTACCACTACGATATAAACGAAAAAGACGTCAAGGAATACCTGCAGTATCTCCTCGGTTTCGGGTATATAAAAACAGTCGATATCGACTCCCTCGCCCGCGAGTATATCGCTCCGGAGGGGAGAAAAGAATCCGCACCATAAGGGGAGGGCGCCATCACTACCCGTACGAATACGCACCCGCTCGCGAAGTATCTGCCGGTCATCGCGGTCCTTTCCGCCTGGCAGGCGCTTTCCTTCGCAGGCGTTATCCCCGAAAACCGCCTTCCCTCTCCTTTTGCCATTCTGGAGGGGCTCCTGGACCTGGTCACCTCCGGCCTCCCCCCCGGGCATACGCTGACCGGCCATTTTGCAGCAAGCATGAAGAGGGTGTTCTGCGGGGTCGCCGTCTCGCTGCTCATCGGTATCCCAACCGGTCTTCTCATGGGATTCTGGCGGAAGCTCGGTGATTTTCTGAATCCTTTTGTGGAAATGATACGCCCGATTCCCCCTCTCGCCTGGGTGCCCCTCGCCATCCTCTGGCTCGGCATAGGCGACGCGTCCGCCACGTTCATCATCTTTCTCGGCTCCTTTTTCCCCATACTCCTGAACACCATCACCGGGGTGCTCTCCATCAACCAGAGGATCGTGGAGTATGCCGTCATCCTCGGCGCGAAGAAACGGGATCTTTTTCTGAAAGTCCTCGTTCCCGGCGCCATGCCGTCCATTATCACCGGGATACGGATCGGCCTGGGGATCGGCTGGATGACCCTGGTAGCTGCGGAATTCACCGGGGTAAAGAGCGGGTACGGGCTCGGATACCTGATCATGACCGCGCGGGACATCCAGCGGGCGGACCAGATCATCGCGGGCATGGCGGTCATCGGAGTCACGGGATACCTGATGGACCTTTTCATACGCAAAACCGAGGAGAAGCTGCTGCGGTGGAGATAGAGGAGAAGATGGAGCTGAAAGTAACCGGTATCAACAAGTCCTTCCGCAGCGCCGCAGGGGAAGAAAAGGTGGAAATCCTCCGCGACCTCTCCTTTACGGTCCGGACGGGGAAATTCGTCAGCGTCATCGGCCCAAGCGGATGCGGCAAGACGACGCTCCTGCGCATCATCTCGGGGCTCGAGCGCCCCGACAGCGGCTCCGTGCGCCTCGGCGACCGTGAAGTCTCCGCTCCGGTCAGGGATATCGGCTATATCTTCCAGGAATCCGCCCTCCTCCCCTGGAGAACGGTGCAAAAGAATATCGAATTCGGCCTGGAGGTGGCCGGGATCGGCAGGAAAGAACGGGAGCAGCGGGCGCTCGCCTCCCTCGAGCTTGTCGAGCTGAAGGGATTCGGGGGCTTTTATCCCCGCGAGATCTCGGGGGGAATGAAACAGAAGGTGGCGCTCGCCATGTCCCTCGTGGTGGAGCCGAAGGTGCTCCTGATGGACGAGCCCTTCGTATCCCTCGATTGCCAGACCAGGAGCTACCTCCAGCAGGTGCTCCTCCATGTCTGGGAAAAGACCGGGAAGACGGTTATTTTCATTACCCACAACGTCGAAGAGGCGGTTTTTCTGGGCGACGAAGTCATCTGTTTGACCGGGCGCCCCACTGCAGTCGGCACGGTAGTGCCGGTGGATATCCCCCGGCCCCGGGAAAGGACCGGCCCCGAGCTGAACAGGGTGCGGAGGGAGATCCTCCTCTTCCTCGAAGAAGAGAGGCAGAAGGCGGGAGCCAGGTACCGGAACGGCGCAGGGTAGGCTGCATATCCCGGCCCATACCTACCAGTCATTCCGATTCATTCCTGCCGCCTGTTCCGAAGAAAGCTTGCCACTCCGTTGGATCAAAGAATAAGCCCGCTTCGTACAACCACAACTGTACACCTCCCGATTGCAACCTTTTCGTCCAAGTCCGTTGGACAGGCGTGCCCGAAAAAGCGCATTTTTTTCTGATGCAAAAAAGACTACTGCCAACTCCAAGTTGCGAGGTTAGCCTGCTACTAGGGGAAACGCGAAAGCTCGAAATGCGTAGACTTGGCTTTGGGGTACAGTCGAAGCTTCATTGTCCGAGCGGAAATCAAGATAGAGATGTACTTGTATAAGATCATCTCCCAGTTTCACCCATAAACATCTATCAATACTCCATTACTTGCAGCTTGTTAACCGTGCCGAGATTGAGCTCGAAATCCAGCAATTGCGTAATCCGGACGACCGACGTGGTATGCCAATATTGGCTCTGCCGGCTGCCAAAGCCTTCGACGTGCCGGCGCAGTCTGATCAGCAGCAATAACTCCGAACGTCGATTCAGGAGTACGTCCTTTAAGAACTTCGAACTGCATACCAGTCGTTTGGCGCTAATCGATTCTTCTTCGTCGTGCGCCGGCTTGCAGCGCCAGGCTTCCGACCGCACTGCCATTCTTCCTTCTGGGTCGACCCACGTTCGCATGAAAGGGTCCAATGCTTTAAGAGAGGCGATCGCGTTTACCTCATTCGTAAAGTAAAGCCGCCGAACAGCGGAAATAACTCCGAATGGGTCCGTTTCATCGAGTCTCGTTTCGATGGAAGGCCAAACGATCCAAGGTTCAAAAAGCGACTTCTCGGAGCGCGAGTATACGCCGCCGCCGTCGTACCCCTCGGCTGACGGTAGCCATGCTTGAGACGGGTCCTCCTGAGACAACCGGAGCGCCAGTCTCTTAGCATAACGGGGAGGTACCAAGGCCGACGTAATATGAATCCCGATTCCGTCCACCGAGCGCCAGTCACCAGCGACAACGATTTCGTCAGCTATGGACGATTCAATATTCAAGAGAGAGAAAAGTTTTGCCTTGTCTCCGGTAAGCACAAGCCCTTTCTCTCCTTTCTCATAGAGATTTACTTGCGCGTCCACAGGTGGCCTATCGACTCCATCAGCGAGCCACAGCCCGTCGCTCCTCGTAAGCAACGCGCGTTTCAGCCACCCGCGCCATGAATCATCGTCATCGTATGGACACTGAACCACCGGATACTTCGCTAGGAACTCTCCTGCCACCAGGTAGAGAGCGTGCCATCCCAGCTGCTGCCCATAGAGGTGATACCGGGCAGTCATTCCTACAATGCGTTCACGGTGGCGGTTGGAGCGCCCGCCTCTGTTGTGCATACTTTTTATGCGTGGATCGTACTTCCGCACCCATGCTGTCATGGCATCCTTCGTTTCCCACTTTGATCTATCGAATATATAATGGACACTTTTGATATCATTCTTTTCGAAGTCGTAGTCCAAGTAAAATTCGAGCTCTGGCTTCTGGATCGAGTCCGGACGATCCTGGTAAAATGAATCGTGCGGGTATTCCTTCGTCTTTTTCTTCGGGAATGGCGATTCATTGACCGTCTTCAAAGCCTTGGCGTCGGCCTCCTGCAGGACAATACCGCCGCCGTTCGCGCAGACCAGGAGCGCCTGAGCCGCAAAGTGGCGCAATAGGACATGCGGCATACTCTTGTCTAACGCGATGGCCTTCAGCGCATCCGCGTACTTAGCCACATTTTTCGGATGGTCCATCGCGACTCGCGCAATTGCAAGCAGCAACCAAAGCCGGGCGTGCAGAAAATAGAAAGGAATCTCCGGAGCCTGATATGGATGGGCATCCGTGGAATTAAATCGCCCTATTAGAGCGTCGATTACCTCCCACTTTCCGAACCGCGCGAAGCATCGGATGCTGTGGGCGGCCCTCCATCGAATGGCCGCAGAAGGCGAGCCGAGCATAAGCCATACCAGCCCCGCCGCAATATCAGCCTCTCCGCTTTTCGGATAGTGATCATCTTTCCACATGCCGTCCGCTACTGTTGATGCCAGCTTTGCGGAGCTGCTGTTGAGCAATCTCTTAAGCGCGATTTGACCCTCCCCTTCTTTGGTCCTCTCACAGATGATTGCTGCTAGACCCATCCAGATGGATGCAGGCCAGTGCGAATCCGGAGCTGCGAATATCACAATCAATTCGAGCGCCAATACCGACATTGGGATGCCGGATAGTTCGGCAATCTCATTCAGTTTGGAAACGGACAGATAGTCATGATAAACAAAGTCATCTGCGTGAATCTGGACAAGCGGCACTCCAATATCGCGGAATATCCTTCCTAGTGCCGCTGAAGAGTTGCCCCATTTCTCCTTGCACTCTTTCAGCTCGCTCATTTTTGTGTAGATATCTAGAGTCTCAAGCCGCGCTATGATCTGGACGTATTTCGGCCTTTCAGCGTACTTCAGCTTTCCCCGCAGGTTCTCGAAAAAAAACCCCTTCAAGTCAAAGATGTGCTGCATGTCATTCAGCGCATCGATAGCCCGCGACATTGACGTTTCGTCGGCGGGGACCGTTTCATCCACAATCTTCTTCAGGGCACGCCGGTTCTTTTCTTCCTGATCGTTTGCCGGCGCTACGCGCCGGGGGTCTTGCGTGCCGAGATAATTTCGGTTCTCGTTCTCCTCGTCACGTAGCTTCTCGAACTTTGGCACGGCGACTGAGAGATAGGCACTCTGTTCCGAGTTCTTACCAAGCTCGCGCTCGGCTATTTTACGGAGCTTGACAAGAGTACTGGGCAGAAAGACGCTGGGGTGATTCTGCTCGAACTGCAAAATTAGCTCGATCAATAACTCCTTAGAACTCGGATACCGTTTTTCGGCGATTACTTCCGCGAGGTGCGTTGTTCCGCAACCATACAGTTCCGCTGGGTCCGATATACGAAGCAGCCCTAGCGCGATGGACGGGTCGATCTTGTCCTGCTCGATGAGCGCCGTCAGGTAAGGCAGTAATGTGTAGTCCAGAGATATTTTGTCGCGGTCATTCCATCGCCCAAGTTTTGCGAGCGTTCTGCATCCGGAAGTCCGGACCAATCCTCTTGCGAACGCCACCCATGGAAACTTTTCTTCATCAGAGGGCATGTTGAGTTCGCAGATGTTGGAAAGCGCGTGGAAGTCGCTTTCCTCAAGCTCATCTCCCCGCAAATTCGCCGCAAAGAGCAGCAGTTCATTCGTGAACTGGTAATCGCCTGAACCTACGGCGTCCATTTGCTCAAGTCCGGCGCGAAAATAGGATGCCGTCTCATCGGAGCTTGCTGGCATGATCGCCCTGGACAACTGCGCAAAGAGAGAAGCCCGGCAGCTAACTTCATCCTCGTTCTCGATCAAAGCCTTGGCTTTTATGGCTGTCTTTCCGGCCAACTCCTGAAGATCAGGTCTTTTCGAAAGGATCGCAGTTATCTCGACAAGCGTCGATACCGGTGCGATGCTGTCCTCGCTCACTTTCGCCACAAATAAGTTTACGGAAGAAGCTTTCAGGTCGCTACGCGCCCAGAGCGAAAAGATCAGGAGCTGGCGTCCCAGCAGATCGAAGAACAGGTTCATTGCGTGGACATCCGAGTAGTGTTCCCGCTTCACTCTGAGCTTCGTCCACAAATCGAGCAGCTTCAGGAACGGCTTGTCGCCCTTTCCATTGCCGGAGGAGAGCATTGCCGTGAACGCCTGAGACAGATCAAGCAGTGGCGCATGCCGCTCATCGATGAAGCGCTCAGCGTCCCTCTTGGTCTCATAGCTCATAGGCTTCTTCTCGTCCGACAATCCTTTCTGTGACTCGAAGTGCTCCTCCAGCGCAACCTTGAGCGCCTTCCGGAAAGCGTCGCCCTTAGTACCGTCCGGCACACGCGCACCTACATCGATGAGTTCCTGCGGAAGAAGGGCATATTCGGTAACGGATTGGCGTTCCACGGCAAAGCGAAGAGCCGTGTAGGTGATGAAGGGAAATATGTCCTTGTTTGAAAACCGATCCGTGAAGGACCAGAGGCGCGGTCTTTCGTGCGGAATAACTCCCGCAATTGCACGCGCCTCCCCATGCATTTTCATTGCGACCGCGATGGAGGCAGCTTTTAGGAGACCGTCCTGAAAGAGATAATCCCTTTCCCGGTGGAAGTCTCTCTTCGTTTCAATATTTTTTTTCTTTTTGCAGGCTTTGGCAAGGTCTTTAATGAGGCGGCGCGTTGTGTTGTCGAGTTCCAGAAAAGAGAGAGCGGATGCGAGGACGCCGGGCTGCGATTTCAAGGAATCCAAGAAGCGACGAATATTGGCTACCGGGATGATTTCCATTTTCTGCGCTTGTTGCAGCAATGTGAAAATATGCTCAGCGACTTCGTACGCGTACCAATCCTTCCACCCCTTCATGAATCGCGCGGCATCGCGCCCCCGATCTTGGGCGACGAGGCATAGCGGAATCGATGCAATATCGAGCCTTTCCGGCCCAACTCTATCTCTGCGGTATTCATCGTCCTGCCGATAGAAGTGATGAATCCACTCATCGGCGTTTACGGCGTGCCGGTACGCATCGTTCAAGTCGCCCGACAAGACGCTTGCAATCGTCAGTCTCGCATAGCGTGTTCCGGGCCACCGTGTACGTGTCTCGAAAAGCCTTCTGGTCGCATCGACATCGTGAGATGCGATAACTAGATCGGGATTTTCCAGCACGTAGTCCGTACCACGCTGGTTGATAGCAGCAAGGGTCGATAGCTCCACTAGCAAATGAACTAGGAAGTCGAAATCCTGTTCCCGCGCTGCATGAAGTACGGCGGCTTTCAATCTTGCGTAGCGTATGTTCTGCTTGCCAACGGTGCTCGTGATCGCAGTTGGAACCCGCTCATCGAATGCCAGATCGAACAGCCGCTTCCCGTCATCAAGCTTCTGGAGGAGTCCAGGGAGCGCGCTGGCCGCATAAACCGATGTTCCTTGCTTATTGAAGAGGTTCTCGACAAGTGTGCGCAGCGTATCCGCGTTGGCCGCGTAGATTTCACGAACAAGCGTTTCAGTGGGTTCATCGCGGAACATCAATCCATGCCTTGTTCGCTCCAGCAGTGGAGCTAAGTCAACCGCGAAGCTTTTGACTGCGCTAAGGTCCATGCCGTGCGCATCTGCATACTCGTCGAGTGGAACAGGCGGCGGCAAAACCGATAAACCGGCGAGGAACGCATTGATGTCAGGTTTCTTGTAGCCTCGTTTCAACGCTTCGCCGAGGGCCTTCTGGATTTGTTCCTTTAAGAGGTCATCCAATTTTATTACGTTGTTGATTTTCGACGGATCAAGTAGGCCCCTGTCACTGAGCGCAAGATGTTCGAGTATCCGGGGATTTCCTTCGGATCGTGAATAGGCGACCTGTATTTGCGTGTCAGTTGCTTTCGGAATACGGCCGCGAAGATATTTCTCCGCTTCTGCGGGACTGAATGGTTTCAGCTCGAATTCTTCACAAGGAATGTCACCTTTGGAGATATTGCGGCGATATGTTCGGCAACTTACGATGAGCTTAATCCCAACAACCGGACCGCTATGGTGAAAGCTGTCCAGCAAAAGCTTCGGGAATGACGACTCACCTTTATCCTTCGCATGTTCGGCAGCGTTGTCTATCGCATCAATGAACAGCAGGAGTTGTGTCCCACGTGATCCTCTTTGCAGTGTGGCAACCGCCTGGGCGAGCCGGTGACGGAAAGCCTTGACAAGTTCTTCTATGTTCTCGTTGATTGGCAGGAGCGGGTCGCACAAGCCATCGCACGCAAGGTTATTGATGATGTGGATCAGTCCGCGCTTTGGCAGGTGCCTCGCATCTTCCGGTGCGCGGTAAGCACCACCGCCGAAGCAATCAAATAGAACGATTTTGTGAGTCTCACCTAAAATCTTCGCGAGGCTTTGAAGAAAAACAGTTTTCCCAACTCCGCCATCGGCGTGAATCAGGAGAGGCTTGTCCAGTTTGGGAATTTTTCTGATGACGGTTTGTAGCTGTTCGCGCTCGACAACCTTGCCGACTTCCGGAAAGCCGGCCGAGCAAGGAAGGAGGTCTTCAGGGCTTTGCAGCTCTAGGGCATCGAGAACGTCTGTCCGCGTAATGACGTTTTGCTTTTCACTCGCCAAGCCAGCCTTGTCCCGAACCAGTTGCCGCAAATTGCCCAGTCTGGCCCGCGCCATAGCGTCTGGAGCAACCGACCAATCAGCTAGGGTGCGGGATAGACAATGCTTGTTTTGCCTTAGACTCCCAGCAAGGTCGATGATCCTGATCTTCTGTGCAAACTGAGCAAGCTCCTTAGCTTTGAATCCGCACGCGGATATGAATTGAGCGGCTTGCTTCTTTGCATCACCTTTCAGCGGGTTTCCCGATGCCAGACCATCTATTGCTTCGCGGAATTCACGGGCAATGGGCCTATTCGTTATCAGCTCGAAAGCAAGCTTCTTTTCTACATCTTTCACGCCATGCTTCCTCTTGTAGTTTCTGAATGCTGCCGCGAACTTGCGAATTGTCTTCTTGGCATCGCTCGCACGGTACGGGACGCTCTGTGAGCTTTTCGAGTATTTGACCTGAACCATGATGACAAGCCACGCGCCATTAAAGGTCGGGTGCTTTCCGTAATACAGGACAAGATCGGCGATCTCAACCGTTTCCGCCGAAGCATATGCCTGATCCGCGGGCGCGGGCCCTTCCACAGCAATTCCCACAAGTCCGTCGGTCGGCATCACAAGTTGGAGCGCCTTGCGCGCCGTCCACGCCTCCTGAAACTCATGACCATCGCGGGAAGCTCTTACCTTGTCTATTTTCCTGCGGGTATTTCTCATACTACGGAGGAGGAGCGAGTGATTATACAGTTTCTGTTCATCTCCAAAATATTAACATACGCTGCTGATTTTACACAAAAAATGTCCTTTCGATATCTACATATCATAAGCGTTGGAATAGTAACCGGAAACTGGATAACATTCCTCGGTAGATTTATTTCAATATGTACTCCTATCGGCGAGGCAGGGGTCTCCGTGAGTGCTTACACGCATTATCCGCTTTTAAAGTTTAGTTGTGCGTGAATTGCGCAATGGTGTTTTGATTACTTCATACCGTACTCTTCGGCGATTCCGTATGCCCCAGTCGAGGCAATAGGATAACACTCTCCTCTCTTACCATGACCTGATAACCTTCTATCGGAATTGATGGCAGGCTTGCTCCGGAATGAGTGGCAGGAATCGTCGGAATTAGCAGTAGGCCTGCTCTCCTTCGGATGCCGGACAGAGTTAAAGGGCCTCTTCGAGAAGCTTGGTCATCCCGTGCTTTTTCATCTTCTTCACCACGGCAGACTGGCTGATGCCGAGGATCTTCGCCATTTCACGGGTCGTCTTGCACTGCTGGAGGGCCTGATAAATCAGCCTCTTCTCCGTGTCCTCGATCACCTCGTGCAGCATCTTCACCGCGCTCTCCTCCGCATCGGCGATGTCGCTCTTTTCCCTCAGATCGTCGAGGGTGATAATGGTGCTGTCGCTGGTGACGATAAGGCGCTCGATGGTGTTTTCGAGTGCCCTGATGTTCCCCGGCCAATCGTAGCGCAGCAGCTTCTGGATCACCTCGGGGGAGAGCTTCTTGGTCAAGCCGTACTTCTTGTTGAACTTGTTCAGAAAGAACATGGTGAGCGGGACAATATCCTCTTTCCGGTCCCTGAGCGGCGGGATGAAAACGGGGATCACATTGAGACGGTAGTAGAGGTCCTCCCGGAAGAGGTTCTGCTTCACCATTTTCTCCAGGTCCTTATTGGTCGCCGCAATGAGCCGGAAGTCCACCTTCTTGTATTTCGTCCCCCCTACCCGCATCACCTCGCGCTCCTGCAGCACACGCAGCAGCTTGACCTGGAGGTTCACGGGCAGGTCGGCCACTTCATCGAGGAAGAGCGAGCCCCCGTCGGCAAGCTCGATGAGGCCCGGCTTCCCTTCCCGTTTCGCCCCGGTAAAGGCGCCTGCATCGTATCCGAACAGCTCTGACTCGAGGAGGGGCTCCGGGATGGCCCCGCAATTCAACTTGATAAAGGGGCCGTTCAGCCGGTTGCTGCACCGGTGGACCGACCGGGCCACCACCTCTTTCCCCACGCCCGTCTCTCCGGTAATGAGCACGTTGGAATCGACCTGGGCAACCTTGTGGGCCAGCGAAACGACCCTCCTCATGGCGGTGCTGTTCGCTACCATGTCCTGCTGGGAAATACGGTCCTTCATGGTCTCCATCTCGTTGTAGAAGCGGGATGCCAGCTCCCGGGTGACCTGGAGGTTCAGGACGATCTCGTTCAGGAAGGCAATGTCCTTGATAATGACCACTACTCTCATCAGTTTCCCGTCCCCGCTGAACACGGGGTTTGCGATGAAAAGGAAGTCCCTCCCCCTGATCTCCTCGATGATACTGAACGACCGCATCTTCTCGACCGCCTCGGCAAAGATGATCGCCGGCAGGTAGCCCTGATCGATGAGGAAATTCACGTCCCGCTCCATTATCTGGTGGGCGGAGAGCCCGGTGATGTATTCGTAAGCGGAATTCACCCGGATCACCTGTCCCCGGTTGCCCATCACGATAATCCCGTCGTTCAGGGATTCCAGGATGCCGTTCATTTCGAGGTTGAGACCCCTGAGCATCCTTAGATTTTCGAGCAGCATCTCCTGTTCGGAAATATCCTCGAAAATACCGACGGCACCGACCACCTCATCCCCCTGGTACAGCGGGAACCTGTTGCTGCACAGGGTCACCTTGTCGGCCTGCAGCTTCTTCTTCCACTGGGGATACCCTTTTTTCAGCACCTCGCAGAGCTGGGAGTCGTGAATGACCTTGTTGATATGGATCCCGTAGAGGTCCCTCCCCTTCATGCCGAGGATGCCCTCCGCGTTCTTGTTGAAGCAGACGATCTTGCCGTCCTCGTTGATGATGATCACTCCATGGGGCCTCCGCTCCACATCGGCATAGAGCACCGAAGCAAGACACTCGATGATATCCTCTGCGACAGCCTTTATGAACCAGGGATCAGGGATCACCCCGGTCAGGTGCCCGTCGTCGGACAGCACCGGCAGCAGGGAGACGGACGGGTCGAGCGGCATCTTTGTGATCGAGACGAGGGGATCACTCTCCTGCAGGGGACGTGCTGCGGTGTTCATGTAGTTGCTCACCGCGGCGTTCCCCGGAATCCGCTCCTGGCAGACGAGGCTCCTGTCCAGGATCCCGGCGAACGATCCGGACTGCAAAAGTACCGGGATGCCTTTCAACCTGCTGAAATTTGCGATAATTTTGGTCTGATCGACGGTATCCGCGCTGTAGACGTAGGGGGGAGTGACAAGCATTATGTCCGCCACTCTGATCATGCTCCGTACCTCCCGGCAGTCCGATAGGAGGCCTTCCTGTCTTCTTCCTCCTGGATGATCTCCCGTATCCTGTTCCGCACCGGGGGAGGCAGGGGCGCAGGCTCATGAAGAGACAGAATGGTCTTGACCCTCTGGCGGGCCTCGACCGCGATATCCTGTTTGGAGGGCCGGTACGAGTGGACGGTGAAGGACGATGCCCTCTGCCTCGGCCTCTGCGGCTGCCAACGGTCCGGGGAAGCAAGGTGCATCCCCGGATCATGCAGCAACGCAGGCATCTGCAGCTCTCCAGCCCCCCGGTCCCTGCTGATGAGGTTTCTCACCTCGCTGACGATCATGTCGTCGATGATCAATTGCGTGAAGCTGAACGTAACCGCCAGCTCGATCATTCCCATGCCGAAGATGAGATTCGCACCCGCAAGGGCGGGCAGCAGTGCGGTAAGGGACTTCTCGTGTCCTACCTGCACATCGATAAGCTTGGAATCCCCCTAAGTACCGCCGACGTAGCTCGGGAGAAGATAGAACCGGGCCAGCTCCGCTGCAGCGGCGCTGATCATGCCCAGTTCCGGGGCACCCACCGGTGCCGTGAGGGTATGCAGGTCAAAAAGGGTCGAGGAGCTGCCGTAGATGACGGGGGCGCCCTTGCTGGTCAGCTGATTCAGGACAATGCCTGCCAACACCTCTGCATTATGCACCACCAACGTCCCTGCCAGGGTCACGGGTCCCGTAGCGCCGGCCATAACCATCGAGAGAATATTGACCGGGATCCCTGTCCTGGCCGATTCTACGATGATTTCGCACACTCCCGCCGGGAACTGAAGGGGAGTGGAAGGGCATACCATGGTAGAGACGATGGGGCGCTTCCTGAGCTGCTCCGCCCCGCCGGCAATCGCCATGGCCATCTCGTAGAATTTACGAGCGTCCCTGCCGTTGCTGAGGTGTCCGTGCTGGCAATGCTTGGTGGTGTTCAGCAAAAAGGCTTCGGCTTCATGCAGTCCCGAAGTGTCGTGGGGCATATCCGTCGCCACGAGCGTGCCGGTGAAAATAGAGACACTCTCCAGCGCATCACAGACAAGCGCCGTTAATCCGACATCCGTTTTGGTAGAGCTGTAGCGACGTCCCGTGATGGGGTCGTCGACATAGAAACCGGCGCCGAAGGTCGTGAAATGCACCCTCTTTCCGCCGATCAGTACATCCTGTGAGGGATCTCTGGCCGCGAGAATGAGCGAAGACGGAGCGGAATCCACCGCCTCTTCCACCAGGTACGAGGGAATACGAACGGTGCTGGCGGTGAAGTCGACGTCGGCCCCTCCCGCCGCCATTATCTCCAGGGACTCACGGCTGAACATCTTCACCCCGGTAT
This sequence comes from Thermodesulfovibrionales bacterium, assembly GCA_046350935.1. Taxonomy (GTDB): domain Bacteria; phylum Nitrospirota; class Thermodesulfovibrionia; order Thermodesulfovibrionales; family Dissulfurispiraceae; genus Nitrobium. Next base: position 18,480 of record JAXLZK010000011.1, on the reverse strand, counting down.
ACTGCAGCACCTTCAGCGTCGCACCGTGGATATCGCGGATTTCAGCATCGGTGAGACACTGCATCCCCACTCCCATCCACCCGGCAGAGCCTGTCTTTTGCCCCCTCTTCATGGTACTCCTCTCCCAAGGTGTGCAGACACACCCTAATTCAGGCACTTCAGGATAGCCCCCGCTATCCCCGTCTCATCGTCGACGAAGCAAAACCCCCCTTTCCCCCTGGCCGCCAGCTGCTGGATCTGGCCGTGTTTGGCGGGAGGAAAGCCGATGACACTTAGTTTATCATACCGGGCAGCCATTTCCAAAGGATCCCCTCCCCGGTTCCATGCGGCGTCCGTAAGCAGAAGCCCCGTTTTGCGCTCGAATCTGCCGACCTGCTTCAGGCCGGCCTCCAGCACCATGCGGATATCGGTGTCGCCCTGCAATTCAAGGGCGAACAACTTCTCCAGGACCTTTTCGGCACCCGTCTTGTCGTCGATATCCTTCAGGACCGAAACCTTGTTATTGAACGCGAGGATCGCGTAGTCGCGCTTGAAGTGCTGCGCAATCGCCGCAGCGGTGATCGCGGCAAGGATGACCTTCATCCCCTTCATGGAATAACTGTGATCCAGCATTACCACAAATGCCTTCCTCTCCCTTTTTCGTACATACGATACGATACTGTCCACGATTCCCCGCTCGGGCTCTTCCGTATAGTTCTCCAGGCTGCGGTCCAGCTCGATCTCGGAGCCGTCGGAGAACTGCCTGACCAGCGTGAGCCGGCCGGAACGGTATCCCGTGCCGGCGATCTGCCGTGCGATCTTGATGATCATCCGGCTCGCGATCTTCACCGCCTTCGCCCGCACCTGCGGCTTCAGCATCCCGAAAATATTGGCGAACACCTCCAGCGAGTCGGCCTCGTCGAAGAAAAGCGGCAACTCTTCCGGGTGCGTATTGAGATACGACGCCACGCGGAAATAGTAGGAGGCGTTCACCATGACCTGGTCCAGGAACCGGTTTCCTACCGAGCGCTCATCTTTTTTTTTTCGGCCTGCTGTGCGGCCTCGGCTTCTCCTTTCTCCCCCTCCGGGGCGGGCGACGCCCCGTTCGACTTCTCCTTCGCTGTAGCGGAGATCCTGTGGTGAGTCTTCAGACCGGCCCAGATATCCTCGACGATCTCGAAGGGGGACCTCCCGGTGATCTCATTCAGCCAGATCCTGTTCGCCATGGACATGCGTGCCGCGGCCAGGAAGTTTGCGTCGGGCTGATCCGCGAGCTTCTGCAGGCTCGCAAAGATGTCCACCAGGTCGATGGCGGCCCTGACGGAGGCACCCAGTTTAATGTCGGGATGCTCCCGCGTCTTCCGCACCACCTTTACCGCCAGGGAGATCACCCCGGCATCCTTGAATCCCGTTCGCAGCCTTACAATCTCCTCTTCCTCACCCTCACTCTGGTAATCCATCTTGATCAGGTTGATGCGGTCCATGAAGGCCCTGCTCACCCTGACCGTGCCCACATCATCGTAGGGGTTCTGCGCCGCAATAACGGTGAAGGGGGGAACCGCACGTACCGTGCCGTACCTCGGCATGTATATCTCACCCTCCTCCATGGGCGTAATCAGTACATTGGAAACATCCGACGGCATCCGGTTGAACTCCTCTATATAAAGGATCCCTCCCTCTTCCATCGCCTTGGTGAGGGGCCCCTTTTCGAAATATTCGGGCTGGTAAGTATCCGCCATGACCTTGGCAGGATT
>JAXLZK010000011.1:0-16647 GCA_046350935.1 Thermodesulfovibrionales bacterium | reverse complement strand
TGGGGAGGAGCACGGACTATCCCCCCGTACTCTCCGAAGGTGGCCGGAGAGGGCCGGATACACCCGGTCCCCTCTCCGGCACACCCCGCTATACTTTAATCGTATCCCGGAAACGCCGCACGCTTGCAATCTCGATCCCAAGCAGTTCGGCAATCCTCGCTTTTGCCTCCATACCCTTTGCGCACCCGGGAACCGCCGTGATGATCCCGATGTCCAGCTCCTCGCGGACCTCTCTCATCACCTGCTCGTTCGACAGGTCGATCGGTGATACCTTGAGCTTCTCGGCAACGTGGGCTTTTGCATCCTTGATCCGCATCTTGCGGGTCATCTGCATCCGGGCCACCAGATCTCCGGCGGTCCTTATTCCACCCATTCCCGCTGCCAAACCGTGAGCAATAGGCATCCCGAAGGGGTCGCCGACGCCTACCTACAACCCGTCGACTTTGGCGATCTCCACCATCGCCTTGGAGGCCCTGGTCACGCTGTCGACCGGGGGGGTCTCAAAGACAGGGGACCCGCCGACCCCCATTCCCATATTGACATGGATGGGGATGTTCGCCACCGCGACACAGGCCTTGATGAAGGTGACCGCCCTCGCCAGGTTCCACGCCATCGACTTCCCGGTATTCGTATTGACTACGGGTCCGAAGATATCCGCCCCCGCCTTCTCCACCAGCTTCACCTGCTGGTGGGGGTACAACCCTGCCAGGCGCACCCCATCATACGCCAGTTCACCATGAATACCGAGGACGAACTCACCCGCCATTCCGACTTCTACGGTAAGATCAGTGTTCCGTTTCAGGTATTCTACCGCATGGAGGGTCGCCTTCATATCCGCATCCCCCGCCGCCCCGGTCGTATCGAAATTGATACCGTCCGCACCCACCGCCGCCATCTTCTCTCCAATGTAAATCATGTCCCGGGTCGCGTGCTCCACTGCCTCCTCCTGGGACTCCCGTGCCTCCTTGATCTTGCCCAAGGGGAGGAGATCGGAGGGGTTCCCGAAAGGTCCGTCGGGGCGATAATAGGTCCCCAGGTTCGGCATGGCACCATAGAAGAGCGGTATCACCGTCGCCAGCAGGGCGTTCTCCATTTCCTGCTGCTCCATGGAGATGACGGGTTTTACCGGCTTGAAACTGTAGTCGATATGTCCCAGCTCGAAGGTATCCGCGGCAAAAGCACGCTCGTGGATCTGGATCCCCTGCACCCTGCTGACGGGAATGCCCACACCGCTGTTGCACTGGTCGCCCATAAGCCGGAGGGTGCCGATATCGTGGGTCAGGGGTACTTCATTACCGGGCTCAACCCCCACGATCCTGTTGGGATTCAGGAATATCTCCAGCAAGTACTCCAATTCCTCCCGGGAGAGAGGATCTATTTTCCCTCTCCGGGCGGCGTCCTTGGTGCCGAGCTCGAAATCCCGCATCAATTCGTCTTCCGTCATCTCGACCCGCTGGCCGTCCCCCATGCGGGTCAGGCATTTTCTCACTTTCTTTTCCAATCTGCTTCCTCCTTTCAGCTTAGCAGTTCCTTCAGCTTCATTACCGTCTCGGATGCATTCTCGGCGTAGAGGTCCGCCCCGATCTTGTCGGCCCAGCGCTGGGTCGCCACCGCCCCGCCGACCATTGTCTTCACCTTTTCGCGGAGCCCCGCATTCTTGAGGGCCTGTTCCAGGGTCTTCTGTCCCGCCTGGGTGGTCGTCATCAATGCCGATGAGCCGACCACGTTGGCATTGACCTCCTTTGCTTTCTCGACAAAAGTCTTTATGGACACATCACGCCCCAGGTCATGGACCTCGAACCCGTAGACCCGCAGCATGGTGGCAACGATCCCTTTCCCGATATCATGCACGTCACCCTCAATAGTCCCGAGCACCACCACACCCATTTTTTCAGCCCGCTCCTCCGCCGGAAGCGCCTTCTCAAGCACGTTCACCGCGGATACCATGGCGTCGGAGGCCGCGATCACCTCGGGGAGGAACATATCCCCCACATCAAACAGCTCTCCGACCTGGGACATTCCGATGGAATATCCCTCATTGATCATTTCCACAGGATCGACACCCGCCGCAACCGCCTTTTCCGCCACCGCAACGGCAGCATCCTTGTCGGCGGCGACGACGGACTGTGCCGCCTGTTTCAGGAGCTCGTCCTTGCTCATTCCTCTCCTCCTTTCGCCCTATTCATTTTCAGCACTTTCGATGATCTCCTTGAATTTCCTGAGCACGTCGTCGGGCAACGAAGCGGGCTTATGGTTCTCCAGGATCTCGATCGCCTTCTCGTTCGCCCTTTCCGCCATGGACTTGCTTCCGCGGCTGCTCCATGCACCCCTCATGCGCCGGTCGATGATCTTCGGTTTGGATTGCTCTTTCGCCATGAAATCCCTCGTATGCCGTTGTCCCAGGAAATCTTTCCCGGCCCCGACATGCTTGATGACCTCCACAGCCAGTGTCTCATCGTTTACGGGAATGCCCTGCACTGCCCGCTTCACCATGGTGGCAATCTCATCATCAATCAGCAACTGCGCAAAGCTGAAAGTTACTCCAAGCTCAAGCATGCCCATCCCGTAGATCAAATTGGCTCCGGCCAGGGCGGGAAGCAATGCGGTCATCGTCTTCTCGTGGCCTGCCTGGGCATCGGAGAGCTTGGAGTCACCCTAAGTACCGGCGACATAGCTCGGCAAATTGTAAAAATTGGAAAGCTCGGCCACTCCTGCGTTGATCATACCGAGTTCCGGAGCTCCCACCGGGGCGGTCACATACGTGAGGTCGAAGGTGGTGGTGGAACTGCCGTAAATAACCGGAGCCCCCTTTCTTGTGGCCTGTGCGAGAACAATACCCGCCAGCACCTCGGCGTTATGGGTCACCAGCGTCCCGGCCAGGGTGATCGGGGCGGAAGCCCCCGACATAGCCATGGACAGGATGTTGACCGGCACGCCCGCCCGTGCGAACTCAATGATGATCTCGCAGGTGTTCGTATGCAACTGCAGCGGGCTGACCGGGCATACCAGCGCCGAGATTACCGGCCTGCGGCGGAGCTCTTCACTGCTTCCGGCGATGGCCGCTCCCATCTCGAGAAAGCCCCGGGCACCCGACCCGCCCGTCAGATCAATGTGCTGACAGTGCTTGGTGGTATTGGACAAAAAGGCCTCCGCCTCGTGGAGGTCTACGGATATTTCGGGCATATCCCTGCCGACGACTGCGCTCGAATAGATATCGACGCTGTCGAGGGCATCGCAGACGAGGGCGGTTCTGCCCACATCCTTTTTCGTGGTCTCCTGCAGCTCGCCGCTGTAAGGATCGACGATCATCACCCCCGCCCCGAAATTGGTGAACCCGACCCGCCTGCCTTCCAGGATCATATCGTTTTTCGGGTCCCGGCCCGCCAGCAGGACATTCCGGGGAGCCGAGCGGATGGCATCATCGACCAGGTACTGGGGAAACCTTACCGTATTGGTGCTCCTTTCCACAGTGGCTCCCGCACCGTCGAGAATATCCAGCGCCTCGTCGGAAAAAACCCTGATGCCCGCCTGTTCGAGCACCTCAAGGGTCGCGGAGTGGATCTCCTCGAGCTCGTCGGGGCTGAACATGTTGATGCTAAAGCCGCGCCGTTCGTTGAGACCGGCGTGAAATCCTCGTTTCATTCTGCTCACCTCCATGCGATTAATGTTGAATCAGTTCCTTGGCCTTCTGTATTGCCTCGGTAGCGTTCTCTCCGTAGGCATGCGCACCGATCTTATCGGCCCACTGCTGGCTGGTGGCCGCACCGCCCACCATGGTCCGGACGGCAAGACCCTCGGCCAGGATGGCCTCCTGCAGGGCCTTTTGTCCCAGCAATGTCGTCGTCATCAGGGTGGAGGAGCCGATAATGTCGGCCTTGACCTCTTTGGCTTTCTGGATAAAAGCCTTCACCGGGACATCCCTTCCGAGGTCATGGACCTCGAACCCGTACACCTTAAGCATGGTCGCCACAATACCCTTGCCGATATCGTGGATGTCTCCCTCCACCGTGCCGATCACCACGGTGCCCACCTTTTCCCCCCGGTGCTCCTGAGGGATGTGCGGCTCGAGGATCTCAATGGCCTGGGACATCGCATCGGCGGAGACAATGACAAAGGGCAGCGGAATCTCCTCTTTGTTGAACAGATCACCGACCTTGGTCATGCCGACGGTGAGCCCTTGAGAGATGACCTCCACCGGGTTGACCCCCTCGGCAATGGCTTGCCGCGCCGCCTCAACTGCAGCATCCGCATCACCTTCGATCACGGCGTTCATGGATTTTTTTATGATATCTTCTTTGCCCATACGCTCATTCACCTCCTCCTCTCTACGGCTTCTGCAGCAGTAGTTGCACAAACTTCCTTGACGGTATCCACCATAGCGGTTAGGTTGGCGGTCGTAGTCGCCGGGGGCACCGCACACCCCGGGGAGATCATGGCAAAGCCTTTGGCGATCGCCGCCCTGGTGTCCTGCTTCACCTTTTCCGCATCACCCGAGAAGAGCGTTCCTACCGGATCAATGGCACCGATCAGCGGGGTGGTGATGCCTTCCGCCGCAAACTTTTCGAGAGCTGCAGGAACGTTCACCATATGCTCAACGCTCAACGCGGCGCACCCTGTCCTTGCCACATCGACAAGTACGCTATCGAGCTTGCCGCAGATATGAATAATGGTGGGAACGCTGAGCGCGGCAACCTGTCTCTTTTCGGCAGCCCACGCCAGATCACGATATATCTTGGGACTGATCATATCCATCGACGCCATCATGTCCTCCACCGCAATCGCGTCCGCACCGGCCTCGATCATCGCCTGGGCGAGCACCGTCCCGGCCTTCTCCCCGACCTCTATCGCCGGAAGCAAAACCTCGGGCTTTTTGAAAGTGGAGAGGAGAAACTCCTTGACGTCGAAAAACAGACTTGCGATGCTGAACGGACCGATAATACCCCCGATAATGACCGCCTTGTCGCCGAAGTTCCTCTTCAAGATACGGATAGCCTCCAGAAGGGCGGGAATACGCCCCCTGCTCAGGAAGTCCTCAGGAAATTCAATGGCATCTCCAACATGATACGGATGCGTGAGCACGCTCGGCATCGCCTCCCTGCCGCCATCCTTCAGGACCGCGCCGAAAGCTTCCGCCTCGGTAGTCTGGCAGAACGGGACCCGTATTGCATCGAACCCGAGGATCGAATATGCCCCGCTGGCCATCTTTGCCATGATCTTCGGGTCAGAGAGGCCTTCAGGCCAGAAGCATTGCAACTGCTCCATCTGTTCATACGTAGCATGCTGGCAAATACTGACCACCGGCAGCCTGTCCACCCTCTCTCCTTTGAGCGCAGCCATAAACCGCTCACGGCTTGTCATCTCCCTCATTCCTGTCATTACCTCCATTCTATGAATTATGGAGAGGAACCCCATCGATCCCTCTTGTTTTCCTTTGCTTCCGCTTCTGCCTCTTCAGAGGACAGGGTGAATGAAGCATCGTTCGCGCGATTCTCCATAGTTAGCAAGTAGTATGCCAGAATTTCGGGAAGGGGGCTGCTACAAAAAAACCTTTTAAATACAATAAGATCTATCATGCAAGCGGAGAGGGGCACCTATTCCCGCTCGTTTCATTTCCCGTTTCTGATTATCATTGGAATCAGAGGGAAGAGAGAGTATCGTTGAAATTGTGCGGCAATTGGCTGATAAAGGTAATGAACTGGCCAGTTATCCAGGAAAAATAGAATGATTCCGATGGTAATCGCAGGAGGAATGGAATCAAAGAAAGGCGTAAAAAAGGAATCAGCCCCTCAGGCTGTCCGGAAGAAAGGAGGGTCGGAAAGCAAACGGGACGGGCTTTCCGTGCACTCCCGGGCGCCCCGGGAGAGATCACTGCAAAAAAAGCACTGCACCGCCATGGTAACTACCCCCAAAGGAAGGGGGTCATGAATGAGCCTGAGCCCTAATGTATCCGCAGCAGCCCGCGTAAGACCATGGGGGACACCGGGAGCGGAGACGATCATGCGTGGGGTGATCCTGTCTTCAGTGATGATCCCCGTAGCGGGAGTCGCATCAAGAATATAATCGACCCCCTGCAGCGCGGCTTCCAGGGAAAGAACACACCGGACATTTTGATACTGCACGGCAAAGGAACGGAGTTTCCCGGCATCACTATCGAAAACCCGGATACAGGCCCTCTGCTTCAACAACTCCTCCACCGCATACCTCCCTACCGGCCCCAGCCCGAGCACCAGCACCTCTTTGCCCGCCACCTGAGTGCCGGACGCCTCTACCGCTGCTGCGAGTGCCTGTACAAACCCCTCCGCCGTGGCGCGGGAGTTGTCCACCACCCGGGAGGTGGCGGTGTTGAGCGCGAGGAATTCATGGTCGTCCGCTGCAAAAAAGGCATCCGCCCCCCGCCTGAAAGCCTCGCCGATGCCGGCGATATCGGATCCGCGGGTAACAAAAGCATCGATGCCGATGTGACAGAGTATTGCAGCGACACATTCGGCAAACCCGGGGATTACCCCTGCTCCCGAAGAAACCGGCACCACTGCGGCTGAATACCGCGTGATCTCCCTTGCTAGTACCGGGAAAGACTCCCCGACGGTACGTGCAGACACGCCGAGCAGGCTATGGCCCGTGCTGCGGAGCACCTGGTGATCAAGTTCCGGCAAAGAGGCAGGGATGTCTTTAATAATATCGTAGTAGAGCCGTGTCATCCCTGCTCCCTTGATCCCCCGGTTTGGGGTCCACCACCCCGGACACCGGAAAAGCCCGGGACAGCTCCCGTAATGCCTGCTTACGTTTTTCCCATGCACGGGACTCTGTCTCCCCGGTAAAAACAGCGGTGGCAACCCAATCAGAGGGGAATGCGTCACAATTGGAGATGAGCACATCGGTGGAAAACCTGTTGTGAAAGATCCCGAGGCGCTGCGCCCCTGCCAGGATGTGTTCTCCCGAAACCTCCAGGATGCCGTCCCGGAACTTCCAGTGCTCATAGAGCACTGCCTGCCGCTTTCCCTGGTACCGCGACCAGGAAGGCAGCGTGCCGTTGCGCCAATACTCCACTAACAATGCAACGATATTCACCCCTGTGGAATGGTAGACGGCAGTGGGAGTCTGGCTGGGCAAGCGGGCATCGATCTCCAGGACCTTCAGCCCACCCCGGTCATCAATCACCTCAATATCCATAATTCCCGACAAAGACAGCGCCGATGCAAGTCGCTCCCCCAGAAGGCAAAGGGCTGCGGTCACCCCACTACCAGTGTCCGGCCCCGCCAGAACCCTCTTGCAGTCATACCCCGCATCGAAGTGCAGTTCGGTGACCTGGAGGCATACACACTGCCCGTGATGCGCAAGCACTTCGAGGGAATAGGAAGGCCCGCCCAAATACTGCTGGACTACCGTGTCACTGCCCATCCTGTCCAGAACCGCAGCCAGGTGCGCCTCGTCCTCCACCCTGACAACGCCAGCGCTGCCGCTCAGGCCTGAAGGCTTCACGATGACGGGGAGGCCGCATTCGGGCCAGGGTTCGGGCATCGGGATACGGAAACGTGCAAACAGGGCATTACTGTCTCTCTTCGAGGAGCTGATGCGGTAAGCAGGAAGGTCCAGCGCCAGGGGGAACCCATACCGGGAAGAGAGCTCGCCGAGTTTCGCCAGGACCTGGTAGTTCTCGTTGGCGGGCAGCACGAGGTCGAAGGTCTTCATCAGAGCGCCCACCCGCATTTCGTCCTTCAGCACGTCGATCCGGTGGAACACATCGGACAGCGCGCGTGCCGGCACGCGCGGATCTTTATCGATGAGCGCTGCCTTGAATCCTGCCTGACGCGCCAGATAGACAGCCTCCAAACCCTGCAGCTGTCCTCCTACAATGCCGACGGTCGTCATCGGAGCCCTCCCTTTCAGCCTTTTTACCCTTCTGCAGCGCCACCCACTGCCGGTACTCATCGGCAGTGGCCGCCTGCAGGCCCGTCATCTTCAGGACCCTCGCCACTTCAGGCACTGTCCGCAATCCCTCCGCAATATCCAGGGAGCTCCGGGAGACCCCCGCCAGATCGTCGCCCGGCGGGATAAGGGAGGTCACCACATTGGCTCCCGCATCGAGCCGCATCCGGAGCCCCCCGATCCCGTCCACATCCAATGAGGCCGGTATCAGGCGGTCGGGCATCACCAGTCTCATGACAGCAATGCAGAGGCACTCTTCGATCCGGGGCGGCTCCTCTCGTACCGCCAGCGGCGTTTGCACCTGGGGGACCAGGCTCATCACCCGGGCCTGATGCACACCGGCATGCTTCATCGCCGTTATCGCATGGGCGCGATCGGAGAGACTCTCCCCCACCCCCAGCAGGATTCCGTCCTCGACCAGCATCCCCAGCTCCCGGGCGACGCGCCGTTTCACAACACGTTCCCCGAAACTCTGGTAAAGACGCAGCCTGCCGTAGAGCGCCGGGGTATGAGTCTCCTGGTACAGGGCGTACCAATCGACCTTGTCGGCGCTGAACCGTTGCAGCACCTCATCCGGCACCACTCCCGGGGAAACCATCACCGGCAGCCCGGTCTTTTCCCTGACCGTTCGCGTCATCTCGATGAGCATGTCGAAATCGCCCGCGTCATGCACCAAGGGATCCTCCCCCATGGTCAGATCCACCAGATGCACGCCGGAGTCGGCAAGACCGGCTGCGATTGCGAGAACCTCCGCGGCAGTTTTCCGGTAGCGGGGACTGAACCCGTTCGTTTTCCGGTAGAAGCAAAAGGCACAGTGATTACGGCAATAGGTGGAGAAATAGATGAACCCGTACAGGAATATCCTGTTGCCGAAGAACCTCTCCCTGACCAGGCGCGCGGCCCCCATGATCCGGTCGATCTCCCGGGGGTCCTGCCGGGACAAGAGATAGGCCGCCTCCCCTTCCGAGGGGGGATTCCCGTTCACCGCACGGTGCAGGATACTGTCCAAATGGTAAGAAACACGATAAGAAATTCCGATGCTCATTCTCTTTATCCCTTCATACGCTTAATGAATATCTATCCTAGCACCGTCCAGGTAGATCAGGCCTCTCCCTGCCCGCCTGATGTTGTGAAAGCCCTCCTGCACCATAACGAGTCTTTCGAGCCCGAAGCCCAGCCCGACCCAATTCTCGGTGATATTCCAGTTCTTGTCGAGGGGATGGGGGCCGAGTGCTCCCGAAGCCAGCTCGAGCTCACCGGACATCACATCGATGGTCTTCTTGTAAACCTCCGACTCTTCGACCACCAGACGGTATTCCATGCCGAGCCCCTCCATGACCAGCCCAGCCAGCTCGGCAAGGCGCTGCTCCGGATCCGACTCCGTGCCCATCTCCACGAGGTTGAGCATGGTGAACTCGGAAAGATGCCGGACGCCCTTCGATTCCTCGCGGAAACACTGGCCTATCTCGAAGATGCGGATCGGCCGCGGCCAGAGCGTGCCCAGGCGGCCGAGGAGGTAATAGAGGTTCGGGGCGAGCATGGGGCGAAGACAGGTTCCGTCTTCGAGCCGGAACACCTGTTCCCATAGAGGGTGCCCCTCGGTAATGCCCATTTTTACGAGCATCCCCCGGGAAACCGTGGTGGGGGTGCAGACCTCTACAAAGCCCGCGCCGGTGAGGATACCCACAAGGAGCGACTCCATCCTTCTGACCGCAGGCCGCAGGGAAACCCCGCGCAGGTCGTTCAGCCGATGTTTGTTCTGCTGCGCCAGCTCCCGGGCAACCTTCTTGAAGGACTGCTCCCTTTCCGTTTCGTCCGGGAAGGTCCTTCCCGCGACATCTCCCGGTGCCCCCAGCTCGGTGAGCCGCTGTTTCTGCGTATCGGTATAGGGAAGCCTCATGCCGTGCACCTTCTATTGAAAGGTAGTTGAAGAGTACTTCTCCAACTTCCATGTCGGTACTTTGCAGGTCGGACAGGGCCGGACGTACCACTTGTGCCGGAGCCAGCGGGCTACACGGCTGTTTTTTGAATTCTTTATCCTCATTTTCTGGCCGCAGTGGGTGGTGAATTCAATGAAGGCCCCTTTCATCACCACCGACCTGATGCCGTGGAGCGTCCCGGACCGGGAGGGCCACAGTTTGATCTTCTGCAGGGTATCGAAGAGCTCCCCGTCTTTCCGCACATACCTCTTCTTTTCCTTCCGGGGAGCTTCCAGCTTATAGACAGGCAGACTCATTGCATTACCTCCTTGGCAGTAACAAGTCCCCCAAAACCTTTCATGGAGGAGAGTCCGGGAGTCAAACCCGGCTGTGAAGATTTAGAGTCTTCATGATCCTTCCGATCAACCCTCCGCGCACACTGCGCTGCCGGGGCCGGCAGCAGTACGTATTGTTTCACAGCCACTCGTATCCTTGCAACTCCGCCCCGGCACCGCACTGCGTCATCTCACGGCTTCCAGTACGACAAACCCAATCCCGTCAGGATCTTTACCGCCTCGTCGTACACTTCCAGGTACTCTTTTGTCGGCGTGAGGCTGACGACATCGTAGCACTCCTGGAACGGCTTGCCCTTGGGGGCTTTCTTGTAGTCCTTCTCGTACATCCCCACCAGTTTATCAAGAATTCCGTTCACCTTGGAAAGGTCCATTCCCGCCACCGCCCGTGCCGCCTCGGCCATCATCCTGGCCTCCAGTCCCGTCGTGTAGTTGGTGGCGACTCCCTTCGCCGCAGCCACCCCGGACAGGATCTCCCGGCCGCTGGCCGTATCGGTGATGGCCTGGGCTGCGGTTTCCAGCAGGCACATCACGGTACACGGTCCCGCCAAGGTATAGTACTGGTTTCCCAGCATCAGGTTGGTATTGGCCTCAATCGCCATGGCGCAGTGTCCCGCGACGGCAAGAGCCTCTCTCGCTGTCGTGATACCCCAGCGCACATGAATGGGGCCGTCCAGATGCCAGGTTGCCTGGGTCATAACAAATGCGTTCAGCGTGGTGGCGACATCCACGATCGTGGTCTCCTCCAGTCCGCCCGCGTATCCTCCATAGATGGGCATCTGCTCGCACATGATGATATCTCCGGCCAGTACATAGTGAGCACAAAAGCTTAACGCACCTACGTCAATCTTGAGCTCGTTGAGCTGGGATATCTCATGGCTGTCGGACGCCCGCATTCCGCCCGGAAAGTCCGCCGCAATAACTCCGGCTGCGGAAAGTGATGTCTCGTTCCCCTATAACGCCATCCCGGGGCGGCCGCCTCTCAATTGGGCAGCCCGCACCAGCAATGCCTCCGACTTGACCGCCGCGATCTCCCAGGGGCTTCCGGGCACCGGATCGTGACCGTGTATCGTCTGGAGGACACCGTCGACAATGGTATCGACCAGGGGCTCCTGCACATACGACTGGTGACAGGAGAGGAACATATCCTCCGATACCGGTGCTCCGGTCGGCCCTCCCTGGATGACCGGGGGACGGGAATCCGTATGGCTCCGGCACTCCAGCACCACCGCGTCTTTTCCTTCGCCCAGGATCACGCGACGGGGCGCCGTTTTTACGGAGGTCATCACCTCCTCCTCCGTGTACTTGATCACCCGGCCCGTATCCATGCAGTACACCCCGCACTCCACCAGCATTTCGAGTCCGGCCCTGAACAGGTTGTTGATGAGCGCCGTGTCGGTCGGTATCATCACCTTCTTGTCCATTTTGATGCCGTACTTCTCCTTCAGCCTGCCGGCGGTTTGAGGGATGATCTTGTTGTCCCACTCATTTTCCTCTATCTTCGGCCCGGACTTGGCCCGGTCGAACACATCAAAAACAGTGACTCTTTTGGCTAGCGCCATGCTCTTTTCTCCTTTCTCGTCATTTTCCATGTTATGCTACCAACTCCTTGGCCTTCGTGATCGCTTCAGCGGCGTTCTCCCCGTAAGCGTCGGCGCCAATCTTGTCTACCCATTCCTGTGATACCGGCGCGCCGCCGAACATGCACTTGATCCTGCCGCGCACCCCCTCCTCCTCCAGCGTCCTGATAATGTCCCGCTGGGCCGGCATGGTGGTGGTCATCAGGGCGGAGCCGCTGATGATGTCGACGCCCAGCTCGATCGCCTTTTTGACTACGACATCCACCGGCACGTCCCTTCCCAGGTCTATCACCTCGAAGCCGCTGGCCCGCAGCATGGTCTTGACGATATTCTTTCCTACGTCGTGAATATCGCCCTGCACCGTATGGACGATGACCTTGCCGAGCTTGGTCTCGTTCCGTGCCTCCTCCGTCATCTGCGCGGTCAGAACATCGACCGCCGCCTCGAACGCATCGGCGGCCATCAGGATCTGGGGGACGAACATTTCCCCTTCGTCGAAAAGATCGCTGATAGTGTTCATGCCCCGGCCCAAACCGTTCTGAATTGCATCCATGGGGTCCATCCCGGCTGCAACCACCTCCTTTGCCGTTGCTTCGGCCACCTCCTTATCAAGATCCTCGATGGACTTCTTCAGCCTGCTCAGAATATCCTCTCTGCTCATAACCTGTTCCACCTCCTTTTTGCTCACGATCAAGAACAACGAATCATGTGTTTGTCATTTCCTGTCAGCACTGGTGTTTCACGATCAGCACAGAGCAGTTCGCCAGATGCAGCACCCTGTCGCTCACGCTGCCGAGAAGCAGCCCCTTTATTTCGCCGCGGCCGCGGGAGCCCATGACGATCAGATCATATCCGCCCTTTTCGGCAAAGGCGCTGATCTCTTCGGCAGGAGTGCCGATCAGCACCCGGGTCGCCACCTTGACCCCGACTCCGGAAAAGAGGTTCGCAACAGGGCTGAGTATCTGCTGCTGGGCAGTGCGGACGATCTCCGCTTCGTCAAGGGGAACCTCCACACCGATTCCGCGGCTGATGTGCTGTTCGCGGTAAAAAGGCTCGACGTACAGCACGGTGACCTCGGCAGCGGGATTGCCCCTGGCAATACCGAGTGCTCTCTCCGCAGCATTCAAAGCGTTTTGTGAATTGTCCGTTGCAAGCAATATTTTTGAATACATACTGTCCTCTCCTTTTAACCAGTATTGACCTCGATACCGTCCGTCACCGATGAAGCACCTTTTTATGAGAACACCAGGTTGCTGATGATTACCACCGCGACACCCCCGATGATCGCCGCATACGGCAGAAATCCGGCCCGTTTGCTCAGCACCGTCCCCTCCCCGATCTGCAACTCCTCGAGCATCTGTTTCGGGAACACTCCCTTGTCCGTCACATAGTGCCGGTACAGGAATACCGGGATGATCATCGCGGCCCAGAGGAGGCCGATAAGCAGCGTTCCTTTGCCCCAGACATTCGCCCCCGCTCCCATGAATACCAGGTTGACAAACGCCAGGACCGTATTGATTCCGAGCAGCCAGGACGGGGCGCGCCACGGCCTCTTCACATGTGCGTTGTCGATCCGGTGGATCCAGCCCGAGTTGAGGTTGAGGAAATTGAAAATGATATAGCCGACATTGGAGGCCGCAAGCACAAAGACATAATCCGACATCATCAGCAGGATCAGGTTAAAGGTCAGATCGGTCCACATGGCCCTTGTCGGAGCCCCATGCCTGTTGATATGCGACAGGTACTTGGGCAGCCATCCATCCACTGACGCCTGGTAGAGGGTACGGGCGGACCCTGCCATGGAAGTCATGATTGCGAGGATCAGGGCGAAAATGAGCATAATAATGATAAGGTTGGTAAGAAAGACTCCTCCATGGATCATGCCCGCCATCGCCTTGGCAACGCCCGAGCCGTCGACAATCCCGGGATCGGTGACGCCTTTCACGCCCAGCGCTCCCTGAAAACAGAGGGGAACCATGATGAAGACGAACATGCAGAGCAGCCCGGAGTAGAAAATAGCTTTAAAGGTATCGGTCTTTGGGTCTTTGAACTCCCGGGTATAGCAGACCGCCGTCTCGAACCCGTATGTCGACCATGCAGCGATGAACATCCCCCCCAGGAACAGTGTCCAGCCTCCCTTATCCCATGCGCCGCTGATCGGAGCAAAGGGAGCAAAGTTCGCTCGCAGCACATCGCCGGTAAGAAGCGGAACGATGCCGATGACCGTAAGGGGCAATAAAGCGGCAATGGCCATGATCATCTGTATCTTCGCCGCCCGGGCAATTCCGTGGTGCTGTGCGATAAAGATGCACAACAGGATGATCGCACCGAGAATAAAAGTGGCATTGATACGGAGGGCAAGCCCCTCTTTGATCCATCCGAGATTCAAGAGGGTTATCTGCCAGGTTTTAATGATGGAGTTATCCGGGAAGAGCGAGGTTAGTATATACCCGGCCGCCAAACCGGTTCCTATGGCAAGCACCGGTGACCAGGCGAACCAGTTGCACCAGGTGGAGAGCGGCGCCACAAGCTTGCTGTACCGCACCCAGGCAATCGCCCCGTAGACTGAAGCGCCGCCTGATTTATTCGGGAATAAACCGGCGATCTCGGCATACGTGAAGGATTGTGAGAACCCCATAATCATCGACAGTGTCCAGACGAACCATGAAGGAGCCCCGATCGTTGCGGCAATCGCACCAATTGAAAACAGCACCAGGGCAGGCACACCGCTGGCAACCCAAAAAGCGCCGGTCCAACTGATAGTCCTCTGCAGCTCATTCTGCTTCTCGTCAACCGCCATGTGCGTTGTTTCCGCCATTTCATAATTCGATGCCGACATTTTTTGCTACCTCCCCTTTTATTTGCGTTGAATGGGACTGAATCCGCAGTGCAAGCCGTATGCCAAGCTATTTCGCCCGGCCGATCGGTCGCTTTCGGCACTGAAGCCGAAAGAAGCTGAAGGAGAAAATTGCCGGTAAAGCAAAGGCTAAGGTGAAAAAATCGTTCTTTTTTTTGCAATGCGCTTTCCCGGCGAAACCGCCGTTCTGATTCATTTCCGAATCGGAATCGGGTCTTTGCAGGGACGAAAAAAAGCGGGAGAAATTGATACATCCCGGGCACATAGTGAGCAAAGCCGCTCATTCTTCTGCTTTTCGCCTCTCCTCACTGAGCTCGTCCTGCTCTGATTCCATAGAGAATCTGATTTCAGGCGAAGAGAAATACGGGGGAACTATGCCGTCCGGAATCGTTTGCTTCCTTATTACCTCTTTCTTTCTACTTATTCCTACTCTTGCTCCCGGCGCCGCATCGGCAGGGCACTGATTCTTTCCCGGGATGATTCCATTCCGAATCCACCGGCCCCCTGCACCTCCCCCTTCTTGCGCCGCAACACCGTTTACGGTCTCCGCCCCGGCTCTTCATGAGAAGGGCGCTACGGCACCGCTCTTCAACGCTGTTTCAGCACTACAGGAGGGCAGGGAGCATAGGGCAGGGAGTATATACCGTATCCTTATCCTTACAGCGTTGCGCCGCCCCTCCCTCGCCCGGGAGAGGCCGCTTCCATTATATGCGCGCCGCGGCATCGTACAGCTCCGAACCGCTTGGCACAAGGATTGCAAAATCAGGAGATACACCAAGCGCTCGGATCGAGCATTTTAAAAAACGTGGGGAGGTCTTTTGATGAAAAGGGTAATCGCAGTCCTTTTAGCACTCGCAGCAGTATATGGCGCAGCGGCAGGAAATCTCTTTGCCGAGGAAGCGAAAGTAACGGGAAGCGCTTCGATGGGAATCTTCAACCGCTATGTCTTCAGGGGGTATGAGTTCAGCTCGGACAGTATCGTGATTCAGCCTGCAATCAACCTCTCCTACCAGGGCTTCGGCGTAGGGTTCTGGGCGAATATCGATACCGACGAGCATACCACGCAGTCTTTTCTCGGTTCAGGCAGGCTGGGGCACAAGAGCTTTAACGAGACCGATTTTACTCTGAGCTACACCTATGCTCTCGGCAAATTGTCGCTCACCGGAGGGTATGTCTATTACGCCCTGAAGTACGCGGCGGAGACGGAAGAGGTATTTCTCATTGCAAGCTACGACATAATCGCCAAGCCGACGTTGAGCATTTACCGTGATATCACCTCCTACCCGGGCACCTATATCAGCCTGGCTCTCTCGCATTCAGTGCCCCTCTACAAGACGGTCACCCTTGACCTGGGCGCGTCGGCAGGCTACTTTGTAGGAGATGACAAAATATTCAGGACAGTGGATGGCAGCGGAAAGAGATACCGCGCCTTCCATGACGGCTTACTCAAAGCGGGCTTGACGATTCCTGTAGTAAAGAACACCGTGCTCCAACCGGTCGTCTCCTACTCTTTCCCGATTTCGGACAGAGCGAGGCGGCACAGTTACAACCCGAACGGGCATATCGACGATACGATCACGACAGGAATCAGTGTTGTCTTTACTTTCTAGTGATCGGCGCATTGCAGCCGGAGGAAAGTGCTGCGTCGTGCGCAAGCACCGAGGGCATGACGGACATCGGTTTCGGCAGGCATGACGCCTGCCGAAAAACAGAGGGACCTTTTCCCTCCACCACCCCTGGCGGCTGAACAGATCTTTTCCTGTTCAGCCATTTTTTTATGCGCGGCAATTATCTGGATCTGAATAGGCATCCTTTGGCATGGGGCGAGGGGATACCCCCTCTGCCTCCCTGAGTGAAGGGGAATCCTCTTTCTCTTTTGTCTTTCTCTCTCTACCCCTACCTCTACCTGCTCTTTCCCTCTATCTCTCCCTGCCTTTTCCAGCGAGCACGACGATTCCATGCCGAATCGAACAGCACGGACATGGAAGAAAAACATATTGATTTATTGAACA
>JAXLZK010000010.1:86494-100555 GCA_046350935.1 Thermodesulfovibrionales bacterium | reverse complement strand
GAGGGAGGCAGAACCGTGGGTGCAGGTGTCGTTACTGAGATCCTGGAGTAGAAAAGGTGAATCAAAAAATTAGAATAAAACTAAAAGCTTACGATCACAGACTGCTGGACCAGTCGGTCAGGGAAATCGTGGATACGGCGCAGAGGACCGGGGCCCGCATCGCAGGACCTGTCCCCCTCCCGACGAAGATAAGCAAGTTCACGATTTTGCGCTCTCCCCATGTGGACAAAAAGTCGCGGGAGCAGTTCGAGATACGGACGCACAAGAGGCTTATCGATATCTATGACCCTACCCCGGACACGGTCGATGCGCTGATGAAACTCGAGCTGGCTTCAGGGGTGGATGTGGAGATAAAGCTATGACAGGAATTCTTGGGAAAAAACTTGGGATGACGCAGGTCTTTACCGAGGATGGAAAGCTCGTCCCTGTTACGGTTATCGAAGCGGGGCCATGCTGCGTCATCCAGGTAAAGACGCCGGAGAACGACGGCTATGAAGCGGTAAAGGTCGGCTTCGTAGAGGAGCGGAAGGCCAAGAAAGTGAAGAAGCCGGCAGCCGGCGTATTCAAGAAGGCCGGGACCGCCGCATACAGAGTGGTGAGAGAGTTCCCCATGGGCGGTCTGAAAGTGGGCGACTTCGTCAAGGCGGAAAGCTTCAGCAAGGGAGACAGGATTTCGGTTTCCGGAATTTCCAAAGGGAAAGGCTTTCAGGGAGTCATGAAGAGGCACAACTTTCTCGGGGGTCCCGATACGCACGGGTCCATGTTCAACAGGGCTCCGGGCTCCATCGGCGCCAGCTCCTTCCCCTCGCGGGTCTGGAAGGGGATGAGAATGGCGGGCCATATGGGGTCCGAAAGGGTGACGGTCAGGAACCTTACGGTCGTCGATGTCCGGCCCGAACAGAATCTGATACTCGTACGGGGCGCTGTTCCGGGGCCTTCAAATACAATAATCGAGATTCGGAAGGATAGATAGCATGTCGCCAGAGAGCAAGACCATAGAGATCAAAGACAGAAACAACACCGTAAAGGGTACGATGGATCTTTCGGGAGCATTGTTCAGCAGTGATGCCTCGGAAGCGCTGGTGCACAGCGCGGTGGTGAGCGCCCTGGCCAACAAGAGGCAGGGGACCCATGCGACAAAGACGCGCGGAATGGTAAGCGGCGGCGGGAAAAAGCCCTGGAAGCAGAAGCATACCGGAAGGGCGCGCCACGGCAGCACGCGGTCTCCCATATGGAGGGGCGGCGGCACGACTTTCGGCCCCCAGCCGCGCGACTATTCAGTCAGGCTGCCGAAGAACGCGCGGAGGGCCGCCCTTTCCAAGGCGTTGACGATGAAGCTCGCCGATGGGGAAATAGCGGTGATCGACACGATAGCGATGCAGAAGCCGAAGACCGGTGAGATGGTGCAGATCCTGGGGAGCTTGGGTCTTTCCGGCCGGAAGGTGCTCATCGTTCTTGCCGAGTACGATAAGAATACCTTCCTTTCCGCCCGGAACATTCCCGGTGTTGACGTGGTGCGGTGTACCGAGCTCAACGCCTATGATGTGGCAGCCTACAATAATCTCGTGTTTACTGCCGATGCCATGAAGAAACTGCAGGGCAGTGAGGAGGCGTAAGGGGATGACGACGGTATACGAAGTGATTAAAAAACCCCTCTTTACCGAAAAGGGCATGGACCTGAAAGAGAGGGAGAATAAAATCCTGATCGAAGTTGATGCCGGAGCAAACAAGCATGAAATAAAGAAAGCGATGGAGGAAATCTTTAAGATCAAGGTGGAGAGCGTCGCTACCATCAATGTCAGGGGCAAGCTGAAGAGGTTTGGCAAGTCCATCGGGAGAAGGTCCGACAGGAAGAAGGCGATTATCACTCTAAAAGAAGGCGAAAAGCTCGACTTTATAGAAGGCGTATAAGTAAGGCATAAATACCAGCAACGAGGAAAGAGCAAGAGGAAGAGGAAAATGGGAATAAGAAAATTTAAGCCGACATCACCGGGGCGAAGGTTCCAAAGCGCTTCCGATTTCAAAGATATTACCGCAGACGAGCCCTACCGGCCTCTGACCGTTCCTCTGAAAAAGACAGGCGGAAGGAACAATACCGGAGAGGTTACCGCCTGGCAGAGAGGCGGGGGGAACAAGAGATTATATAGAATCATCGACTTCAACCGTGATAAAAAGGGCATCACCGCCGTGGTGAAGACCATCGAGTACGACCCCAACCGGTCGGCCCGCATCGCGCTGCTTCAATACCGGGACGGGGAGTACCGGTATATCCTTTGCCCGGTGGGGCTGGCGGTGGGAGATACGGTGCTTTCCGGGTCCGGTGCTGAGATAAAGCCCGGGAACGCGCTGAGTATCAAGGAGATACCCCTTGGCACCATGATTCACAATATTGAATTGAAGCCCGGAGAAGGGGCAAAGCTGGTGCGGGGGGCGGGCGTATCCGCTCAGATCGTCGCAAAGGAAGGAAAGTATGCGCAGATAAAGATGCCGTCCGGCGAGGTGCGTTTCATCATGGCAGCCTGCGGTGCGACGATCGGGCAGGTCGGAAACGGAGAGCGCGAAAATATTTCCATCGGCAAGGCCGGAAGAAACAGGTACAAGGGAAAACGCCCGCACGTCAGGGGCGTTGCCATGAACCCGATCGATCATCCTTTGGGGGGCGGAGAGGGCCGTTCCTCCGGGGGAAGGCCTGCATGCTCGCCCTGGGGCAAGCCCGAGGGAGTAAAAACGAGGCGCAATAAGAGAACAGACAGGTTCATCGTAAAGAAGAGAAAATAACCGGCTCTTGGCTGATGGCTCATAGCTCCTTATACTGCAGACGAGGCGCGATGAGCTATGAGCGAAGAACTATACGCTGAAGAAGGAGGAGTACGTGCCTAGATCCTTGAAAAAGGGGCCGTTTGTAGAGCCTAAACTGTTGAAGAAAGTGCAGATCATGGTGGAGACCGGGGACAAAAAGATGATTAAGACCTGGTCGCGCAGGTCTACTATAGTCCCCGAGTTTATCGGCTTCACCTTCGCGGTGCACAACGGGAAGAAATTCATTCCCGTTTATGTTACCGAGAACATGGTAGGGCATAAACTCGGAGAATTTTCACCAACCAGAACCTTTAAGGGGCATGCAGGCTCGGAGAAGGGATCGAAGGGATAGAAACAATGGAATCCAAGGCAATTTTACGTTTTGCACGTATTACACCGAGAAAGGCGAGGCGGGTAGTCGACCTTATCCGGGGGAAGAAGGCTGCGGACGCCTTGATATCCCTCCGGTATATGCCCTACCGGGCGGCGCAGTCCGTCGAAAAACTCCTGAAGTCCGCCATGGCGAATGCTGAGCAGAAGAGCAGGCAGGTCGACATCGACAGGCTGAAGGTGAAGACGGCGTTTGTTGACAACGGCCCTGTCACGAAGCGTATGGAGCCGCGGGCCATGGGTCGGGCAAACGTAATCAGGAAAAGATCATGTCATATAACCATTATCCTGGCGGAGGAATAAACATGAATCGTAGCTGTATGGGTCGGAGGTGTTAAGTTGGGGCAGAAGACAAATCCTATCGGCAACAGACTGGGAATCATCAGATCGTGGGAATCGCGGTGGTATCTTAAGAAGGGGTACTCCGGACAGCTCCTCGAGGATCTCAATGTACGTAAAATGATCAAGCAGAAACTGTCCCATGCCGGTGTGTCCAAGATCGAGATCGAGAGGCCGGGACAGAAGCTGAAGGTGATTATTCACACCGCGCGGCCGGGAATCATTATCGGCAAGAAGGGCTCCGAAGTGGAAAAGCTGAAGAAAGAAATCGAAGCGATGACCGGCAAACCGGTCGCCGTTGATATAAAAGAGATCAGGAAGCCGGAAGTCGATGCGCAGCTCGTATCCGAGAATATCGCACTGCAGATCGAGAAGAGGGTTGCGTTCAGAAGAGCATTGAAGCGCGCCGTATCGTCTGCAATGAGATTCGGGGCTCTCGGAATCAAGGTGCAGTGCTCCGGGCGTCTGGCGGGCGCCGAAATCGCGAGGACGGAGTGGTACAGAGAGGGGCGTGTTCCCCTGAGCACCTTCAGGGCGGATGTGGACTACGGTTTTGCCGAGTCCATGACGACCTATGGCAAGATCGGGATCAAGGTCTGGCTGTACCATGGCGATATCCTTTCGGAACAGGCCGGAACTTCCTTTGTAGGAGAGTGAAATGTTAGCGCCGAAAAAGATCAAATTCAGAAAAACGATGAAGGGCAACATGAACGGCAAGGCCTACCGTGGGTCCGATATCAGCTTCGGCGAGTTCGGACTGAAAGCCACTGAGCCCGGGTGGATTACCAGCCGTCAGATTGAAGCGGCCCGTGTTGCCATTACGAGACATGCCAAGAAGGGCGTTAAAGTATGGATACGGATTTTCCCCGACAAGCCCATCACCAAGAAGCCTGCGGAGACGAGAATGGGGAAGGGCAAAGGCAACCCGGAGTATTGGGTTGCGGTGGTGAAGCCGGGAAGAATACTCTACGAGGTATCGGGCATCAGCGAGCAGGTGGCAAAGGAGGCCTTTACTTTTGCCACGCGGAAGCTTCCCGTCGCCACAAAATTCGTGAAGAGAGAGGAGGCGGTAGCATGAAAGCTTCCGATATGAGAGCGCTTTCCATAGACGAGCTGAAGCAGAAAGAGACCGATTTGAGGAAGGAACTGTTCAATTTGCGGTTTCAGCTTGCGAAGGGGGAATTGCAGAGCAACAGCAGAATTCGCGATGTGCGGAAGGACATCGCGCGCATGCTGACAGTAATGACCGAAAAAACGGGAAGTGGACAGAAAAAGTAGAGGGAGCATGCGGATGCCCCTTGCTTTTTACCTGCTCACCTTCTGCTTAGAATAAGGAGAGGGAAACAAAATGCCTAAGAAGGTATACACAGGGAAAGTGGTAAGCGACAAAATGGACAAGACCGCCGTCGTGGCGGTGACCAGGACGTATCAGCATCCGCTGTACCGGAAAACGGTCAAGAAGATCGCCAAATTCAAGGCGCATGACGAAGAGAATAAATGCAAGATCGGCGATACGGTCCAGATTATTGAGAGCAGGCCGCTGAGCAAGGAAAAAAGGTGGCAGATTATTAAAATAGTCGAAGGCGAGGGCAGATAGAGATGATACAGCCACTGAGCATCCTTGAAGTAGCAGACAACTCTGGAGCCAAAAAGGTCCTCTGTATAAGGGTGATGGGCGGCTCCAACAGGAGATATGCACGGCTTGGCGATATTGTCGTGGTGAGCGTAAAGGAAGCGATCCCCGACGGGAATATCAAAAAAGGCGCCGTTGCGAAGGCTGTGGTGGTGAGGACGAAAAAAGAGACGAAGAGGCCCGACGGCTCTTATATCCGGTTCGACCAGAATGCGGTGGTGCTGTTGAATAACCAATCAGAGCCTATCGGGACCAGAATATTCGGGCCGGTGGCGAGGGAATTGAGATGGAAGGAGTTCATGAAGATTATTTCCCTTGCCCCTGAAGTGCTTTAATCGGCTCATAGCTGATGGCTCATGGCTGATGGAAGCGGCTCACACCTATGAGCAATGAGCAATGAACTAAACGTGTGGAGGATACAGTGGGCTTACGGGTTAAAAAAGGAGATACGGCGGTCGTCATCACCGGCAAGAACAAGGGGAAAAAGGGAAGAATACTGTCCGTCCTCCCCGAGAGAGAGAAGGTCGTCATTGAAGGCATTAATATAGTCAAGAGGCACACGAAGCCGAATAAGAAGTATACACAGGGCGGCATCATCGAAAAAGAGGCGCCCGTCCATATCTCGAACGTCATGCTGCTCTGCCCGAAGTGCGGCAAGCCTACACGGATCGGAAACACGGTTCTTGAGGGCGGAAAGAAGTCGCGGACATGCAGGAAGTGTAAGGAGGTCATCGAGTAACCATGGCACCGAGGCTGATGGATAGATATACGAAGGAGATTGTGCCTGCGTTGATGAAGGAGTTTTCCTATTCAAGCATCATGCAGGTTCCGAAGCTGACGAAGATCGTTGTGCATGTCACTCTCGGAGAGGCGACGCAGAATATAAAGGTGCTCGATGCCGCCGAGAAGGAGCTGGCCGTTATTACCGGCCAGAAGCCGCTCGTCACCAAAGCGAAGCGCGCGATAGCCGGCTTCAAGCTGAAACAGGGAGTTCCCCTCGGGTGCAAAGTGACTCTCCGCGGGGAAAGGATGTACGAGTTTCTCGACAGGCTCATCAGCGTGGCGCTGCCGAGGATCAGGGACTTCAGGGGGCTTTCCGCAAAGTCCTTTGACGGGCGGGGGAATTATTCCTTCGGCTTGAAGGAGCAGTTTATCTTTCCCGAAATAGATTACGATAAAGTGGAAATGGTGCACGGTCTTGACATTGCGATGTGCAGCACGGCGAAGACCGACAAGGAATGCAGGGAATTGCTGCGGCTGGTAGGAATTCCGTTCAGAAAGTAAAGGAGGATTTTGGTGGCGAAGACATGCTTAATTGAGAAGGCCAACAGGGAGCCGAAGTTCAAGGTGCGGTCTTATAATAGATGCAAGGTGTGCGGAAGGCCGCGCGGCTACTTGAGAAAGTTCGGCCTTTGCAGGATATGCTTCAGGTCTCTGGCCCTTAAGGGATTTATCCCTGGGGTAACGAAATCAAGCTGGTAGGGGTGGAGTAATGTTAACGGATCCGATTGCCGATATGCTGACCAGAATAAGAAACGCCTTCCTGATAAAGGCGGAGAAGGTGGATATTCCCGCCTCGCGGATGAAAGTGGAGATAGCGAAGATTCTGAAAGAGGAAGGCTTTATCAAGTCCTACAAGATAATCAAGGATAAAAAGCAGGGCGTCCTGAGGGTTACCCTTAAATATACAATGGACAACAGGCCGATCGTCACCGGTTTGAAGAGGATCAGCAAGCCGGGCAGGAGGGTCTATGCCGGGAAGACGGAGGTTCCTTCCGTGATGGGCGGTGTCGGAGTGGCTATTGTGACGACATCGAAGGGCGTGTTGAGCGACAAAGCATGCCGGCGCGAAGGGGTCGGCGGCGAAGTGTTATGTTATATCTGGTAAGGAGAGGTAGATGTCACGAATCGGCAAAAAACCTATAGAACTGTCGCAGGGCATCACTATCGAGGTGAAAGAGGACGTCCTCCGGGTAAAAGGCCCGAAGGGCGAGCTCTCCTACAGCTTTCCGGAAGGGATGAGAATCACGGTGGCTGACGGCAAGCTCCTGGTGGAAAGGGGCTCAGAAACGAAGGAGGGAAGATCTCTGCACGGGCTGGCCCGGAGCCTGGTGGCGAACATGGTGACCGGTGTTTCGCAGGGCTACACCCGCACTCTTGAGATAAAGGGTATCGGATACAGAGCGCAGGTGAGGGGAAGCGCCCTCTCCTTTACTCTCGGGTATTCGCACCCTGTGGAGTTCCAGCTTCCCCAGGGCGTCACCGCTTCCGTTGATGAAAAGCAGACTACAGTCACGCTGAGCGGAATCGACAAGCAGCTCCTCGGACAGGTCTCTGCGAATATTCGGAAGCTGAGGGCGCCCGATGCCTATAAGGGCAAGGGGATACGCTATGCCGGAGAGAAGATCAAGCTGAAAGCCGGCAAGACGGGCAAGAAGTAACGGACGGACGAGCGGGATTCCGGATTTCCGGGAGCTGCCGGGTTCGGAATCAGAAAAGATAGAACGGAGGATGGCGGGTGAGCGCTAAAAAGCAGGCGAGAGAAAGGCGGCACAAAAGGATCAGGAAGAAGGTCTTCGGGACTGCTGAAAGACCGAGACTCTGCGTATATAGAAGTCTCAATCACATCTATGCCCAGATTATCGACGACGCGGCAGGTCATACCGTTATAGCGGCCTCCACCCTGGACAAGGGCGTGCAGGAAGAAAAAAGCCACAAGGGGAACGCGGCGATGGCCAAGAAGGTTGGCCTGACGCTGGCTGCCAAAGCGTCGACAGCCGGGGTGAAGAAGGTGGTGTTCGATCGCGGCGGGTACCGCTATCACGGGAGGATTAAAGCCCTTGCCGAAGGGGCGCGTGAGGGCGGACTTGAATTCTAAAGGAATGAGGCATTGCTGTTTGATGAGCTGGGCGTCAAGCAGTAACCATAATGCATGACAGGAGGCATGGTGAAGACGGAGAGAATCGACTCTGAGGGACTCAATCTGAAGGACAAAGTCGTATACATAAACAGGGTGGCGAAGGTGGTAAAAGGAGGGCGGAGGTTCTCGTTCAGCGCCCTTGTGGTCGTCGGCAGCGGTGACGGCATCGTCGGGATCGGAAAGGGCAAGGCGTCCGAAGTGCCGGAAGCGATCAGGAAGGCGGTGGAACAGGCAAAGAAGCGTTTGGTCCGCTTCGCCATGAAGGACGGCACCATACCCCACAAGATCATCGGGATGTACGGCTCCAATTCCGTGGTCATGAACCCGGCACCCAAGGGCACCGGCGTGATTGCGGGAGGGGCTGTCAGGGCTGTTTTCGAGGTGGCGGGTATTCACGACATCGTCGCCAAGTCCCTCGGGAGCCATAATCCTTTTAACACCGTGAAGGCGACCTTGGACGGTCTCGGAAAGTTGAAAGACCCTGAGGTGGTTTTCAGGCTGAGAGGCAAGGCCGAGGAAGAGCCGGTTGTTGAGGAAGAGAGCGAGCAGGAGGTCAAAGGGTAAGCGATGAACGTAAATACGTTAGGCCCCGCCAAGGGGAGCAATAAAAAGGCAAAACGTGTCGGCCGCGGCATGGGGTCCGGACACGGCAAGACCGCCACCAAGGGCCATAAGGGGCAGAAAGCCCGTTCCGGCGGAACCAAGGGGCCCGCATTCGAGGGAGGGCAGACCCCGATGCAGCGCCGTCTTCCCAAAAGGGGGTTCAAGAACAGCCCCTTCAAGCGGGAATATGCGATCATCAATCTTTCCACGCTCGAGAAGATCGCCGAGGCGGGGGTAGTTACTCCCGAGGTTCTGCTCGAAAGGAAGGTCATAAAGGATGTGAAAGACGGTATCAAAATACTGGGGGCAGGGACGCTGTCCAAACCGATAACCGTTAAAGCGCACGCCTTCAGCGCCTCTGCTGCTTCCAAGATACAGGCTGCAGGCGGTAAGGCAGAGGTACTGTAAAATTGGGCCTGCTTTCGAGTCTGCAGAATATAATAAAGATCCCCGAACTGAAGAACCGGGTTTTTTTCACGCTCGGCATGCTCGCCGTCTACCGGATCGGCGCCCATATTCCCACTCCTGGAATCAACAGTGAGGCCCTGAGCAAGTTCCTCGTCGAGAAGGGCGGGGCGATGATGGGTTTTTTCGATATGTTTTCGGGAGGGGCTCTGTCCCGGGTCACCATTTTCGCGTTGGGCATCATGCCGTACATCAGCGCTTCCATTATCTTTCAGCTTCTTACCGTCGTCATTCCCGCCCTCGGGAGGATTGCGAAGGAGGGGGAGGCGGGAAGGAAAAAGATCGTACGCTATACGCGCTATGCAACGGTCATTATCGGCGCCATTCAGTCATTCGGTATAGCGGTGGGCCTGGAAGGCATGTCCGGCGGAGCCTTCATACAAAACCCCGGATGGCCCTTCAGGATTCTTACCATGATCACTCTCACCTCCGGCACTGCGTTTCTCATGTGGCTCGGTGAGCAGATCACCGAAAGGGGCATCGGCAACGGAATCTCCTTGATAATTTTTGCGGGCATTGTGGCGCGGTTCCCCAATGCCGTTCTGAGTACGACGAGCCTGGTGAGGGCGGGAGAGCTATCGATTTTCTTCGTACTGTTTCTCATGGTCATGATGATCGCAGTAATAGGGGGCATTATCTTCATCGAAAGAGGGCAGCGGAAGATATCCGTCCAGTATGCAAAAAGGGTTGTCGGCAAGCGCGTGTTCGGCGGGCAGAGCACCCATCTGCCGCTGAAGGTGAACACTGCAGGGGTTATCCCTCCGATTTTCGCCTCTTCCATCATTATGTTCCCTGCGACAGTAGCGGGGTTTATCGCCATCCCGTGGGTGCAGGCGATTGCCCGCCAGCTTTCGCCCGGTACGGTGCTCTACACTGTGCTGTATATCGGGTTGATATTCTTTTTCAGCTACTTTTATACCGCGGTCATTTTTAATCCGGTGGACATTGCAGAGAACCTTCAGAAGCATGGCGGTTTCATCCCCGGGATCAGACCGGGGCAAAAGACTTCCGAGTATATTTACCGGGTGCTTACGCGGCTTACCTTCGTGGGAGCTCTTTACCTTGCGACCGTTTGCGTGCTGCCCGAAATATTGATTAAACGATTCAACGTTCCCTTCTACTTCGGAGGCACTTCTCTTCTCATTGCGGTCGGAGTAGCGCTCGATACTGTTTCACAGATCGAATCCCACCTGATAACAAGATCGTATGAAGGCTTCTTGAAAAGGGGAAGGCTGAGGGGCCGAAGAGACTGAGCACGAACTATTGTGGTAATAATCAAGTCGCAGACAGAGATAGGCAAGATCGAGGCGGCCGGTCGCATAGTTGCACAAGTATTGCAGGAGTTGAAATCTTTCGTAAAGGTAGGGACGACCACCGCCGACATTGATCTCTTTGCGGAAAAAAAAATCCGTCAGCAGAATGCGGTGCCGGCTTTCAAGGGGTACAGGGGATACCCTGCAAGCACCTGCACCTCGGTCAATGAGCAGGTAGTCCATGGAATTCCCTCCCCTTCGGTGCGGCTGAAGAGCGGAGATCTTATCAGCATCGACCTGGGAGTGATCCTGGACGGCTTTTATGGGGACGGAGCAATCACCCTTCCGGTAGGGGAGGTCGACGCCGAAACAGTTCGGTTGATACGGATTACGGAAGAGGCCCTCTATCTCGGGATCAAGGCGGCGGTGGTGGGAGGCAGGGTTTCCGATATCTCCGCCGCGATACAGAAGCATGTGGAGGCAAACGGATTCTCTGTGGTAAGGGCTTTCGTGGGGCATGGGATCGGCCACTATCTCCACGAAGATCCGCAAATCCCTAATTTCGGGAGACCGGGGCAGGGACAGAGACTTCAGGCGGGCATGACTCTGGCGATTGAGCCGATGGTAAATGCAGGAACGTTTGCAGTGAATGTACTGGATGATGGCTGGACGGCTGTCACCGCTGACGGGCGCAGGTCGGCGCATTTTGAGCATACGATAGCGCTGACGAAGAACGGGCCCCGAATATTGACTAAACTTTGAAAAGACAGGTATAATTGTAAGCTTATATGGCGAAAGAAGAAAATATCGAAGTCCAAGGGACGATTATCGAAACCTTGCCGAATGCCATGTTCAGGGTTGAGCTTGAGAACGGACAGGTTATTCTCGCGTATGTATCCGGCAAGATGAGAATGCATTTCATCAAGATTTTACCCGGCGATAAGGTGACAGTGGAGCTTTCCCCCTACGACCTTACCAAGGGGCGCATTACCTACAGATTCAAGTAAGAAGTAAGAAGTAGGAAGTAAGGATTGGAAACTGATTTTCAGTTTTTACTTCCTGCCTCTCATTTCTTGCTTCGTACTTTTAAGAGGAGGAGTAGAGATGAAGGTAAGGCCTTCCGTAAAGCAGATATGTTCAAAGTGCAAGGTTGTCAAGAGAAAGGGCGTTATCCGCATTCTTTGCGAAAATCCCCGTCATAAACAGAGGCAGGGATAAGGATGCCCGCCACCCGGATTATGCACATTTCTACAATAAAAGGAGCACAGTATGGCAAGAATTGCTGGCGTTGATCTGCCGAAGAACGAGAGAGTGGAAATTGGGCTGACCCGCATTTTCGGTATCGGCAGGCCGTTGTCGAACAAGATTCTGCAGGAGGTCAAGGTAAACCCGGATGTGCGCGTGAAGAATCTTACCGACGAGGACATTGTCAAGATAAGGAGCCTTATCGAAAAGGAGTACAAGGTCGAGGGTGACCTCAGGAGAGAAATTTCCGTCAACGTAAAACGGCTCGTCGAGATAGGGAGTTACCGCGGCTCCCGCCATGTTTCCCATTTGCCTGCTCGGGGCCAGAGGACGAAGACAAATGCGAGGACGCGCAGAGGACCACGGAAGCTTGTAACGAAGAAAAAGTAAGGAGGAGTAACAGGGAATGGCTCAGAAGAAAAGAAGCGGTAAGAAGATCAAGAAGCACATCCTGAGTGGTACTGCCCACATACAGACCACGTTTAACAATACAATCATCACCATTACCGACCAGGGCGGCAATGTGATCGCCTGGTCCAGCGCGGGAAGCCTCGGCTTCAAGGGCTCCCGAAAAGGCACCCCCTTTGCAGCGCAGATAGCGTCCGAGACAGCAGCGAAGAAAGCGATGGAAACCGGCCTCAAGCACGTGGACGTCTACGTGAAGGGCCCCGGCGCAGGCAGAGAGACGGCGATCCGTGCGCTGCAGGCTGCCGGGCTCGAAATCACGCTGATAAAGGACGTTACTCCCGTGCCGCACAATGGCTGCAGACCGCCGAAAAGGAGGAGAGTGTAAATGGCACGCTATACAGGCCCGTTATGCAGGCTCTGCCGCAGAGAAGGGGAAAAGCTTTTTCTGAAGGGCACCCGTTGCTATACTGAAAAATGCGGTGTTGAGAGGAGGAAATACCCTCCCGGACAGCACGGCCAGAACAGGGGAAAGCTTTCCGATTACGGAATGCAGCTGAGGGAGAAGCAAAAGGCGAGGAGAATGTACTGGATCATGGAGGATCAGTTCCGGCAGTACTTTGAAGAAGCCTCCAGAATGAAGGGCATTACCGGTGAGGTGCTTCTCCAGCTGCTGGAAAGGCGGCTTGACAATATTGTGTACAGAATGGGGTTCGGGCTGAACAGAAGGGAGGCCCGGCAGTTGGTAAAACACGGGCACTTTCTGGTCAACGGAAAGAAATCCGATATCCCGTCCCATCTCCTGAGGCCCGGCGACACTGTCGAGGTCAGGGCTGCAAGCAAGGAAGTCGAGGCGGTGAAGGAAAGTCTGTCAATAGCGGAGCACAGGGGATTTCCGGAGTGGGTCGAGGTTGATACGAAGGACATGAAAGGGAAGTTCGTTAGGGTCCCCTCCCGGGAGGAGATGCAGGTTCCGGTCCAGGAGCAGCTGATCGTTGAGCTCTACTCCAAGTAAGCGATACAGTATCGGACTGTACCGGAGTAAAATGGAGACTATTCCTGACGCTTCGAAAACATTAACAGATAGGCATAGGAGGCCTTACTATGGATCTTGTTAAAAGGGGCTTTCAGTTGCCCAAGAAGATTAATTTTGATGAAGAGACGCTTACCGGCTCTTACGGCAAACTGGTAGTGGAGCCCCTTGAGAGAGGATTCGGCACCACTATCGGCAATTCGCTGCGCAGGATACTGCTCTCTTCGATCGAGGGCGCTGCAGCTACCGGAATCAGAATACCCGGAGTCCTGCATGAATTTTCCGCAATCAAGTCCGTGAAAGAGGATGTCGTCGATATCATCCTTAATATAAAAAAGCTGCGCTTCAAGCTGTACAGCGACGATAAGAGGACGGTTACGGTGCATGCGAAGGGCCCGAAGGCGCTGACGGGTGCCGATATAGAGGTCGACGCCAACGTAGAGGTGCTGAACGAAGAGCAGCATATCGCCACCCTGGACAACGGAGCAAACTTCGAGATGGAAGTGTATGTCAAGAAGGGGAAGGGGTACGTCTCTGCAGATATGAACAAGGAGGAGGGTCTTCCCATTGACGTTATCGCCGTAGACTCCATCTTCAGCCCAATCAGGAAGGTAAACTTCTGGGTGGAGCGCGCGCGAGTCGGAAGGTCCACCGATTACGACCGGCTCATCATGGAGGTATGGACGGACGGAGGCATCAGTCCGGAAAAAGCGGTGAGCGACGCCGCGTCCATCCTGATGGACCATCTTGATCTCTTCATCTTCGTTGAGGAGGATTCTTCCGAGGAGGAATCCCCTCGTTCTTCCAGTGTGGTGCTGGCAAACGCCTCAACGAACGAAAATCTGATGAAGAATATCGACGAGCTGGAGCTCTCTGTCAGGGCGTACAACTGTCTGAAGAACGCCAATAGCGATTCCATTGCCGATCTGGTGCCGAGGCCGGCGCACGAGATGGGCAAGTCGAGGACGGTCGGGCG
>JAXLZK010000010.1:0-86484 GCA_046350935.1 Thermodesulfovibrionales bacterium | reverse complement strand
CGCCGAATCGGCAGGCCGATCTCCTCCAGGAAGACGGCGACGGTGGCCACGATCAAAACCATTGCCGATCTTGTGCAGAGGACGGAGCACGAGATGCTCAAGACGAAGAATTTCGGTCGCAAGTCGTTGAACGAAATAAAAGAAATTCTGAACTCCATGGGACTGAATTTCGGAATGAGAATTGATACGAATGAGCTGGAAGGCAGTGCTTCAAAATCTTAGAGGAGGAAGAGGGAATCATGCGTCATAAAGTAGCGGGAAGGAATTTTGACAGGACCGCAAACCAGAGGAAAGCTTTACTGCGCGGGCTTGTATCTTCGCTTATCGAGCATCAGAGGATCGAAACAACACTGGCCAAGGCGAAGGCCATAAAGGGGATAACGGAGAAGCTGGTCACCTTCGGAAAGAGGGGAGACCTCCACGCAAAGAGGATGGTATTGTCCTACATTCCAAACAGGGTGATCATGACAAAACTCTTCTCGGAGATCGCCCCCCGCTTTACAGAGCGAAACGGCGGATACCTCCGGATCGTGCAGACCCGCCAGAGAGTGAACGACAGGGCGCCTATGGCCATTATCGAGTTTGTCGATTATGAGGGCCGGGTGCAGGCCGAAGTGAAAAAAGGCGGCAAGAAAGAGGAAGCAAAGTAGTGAGCGATCTGCTTCTGGGAGCAGGGATCCTGGTCGTCTGGATACTTCTGCAGTATATTGTCCTGCCCCGTCTCGGAGTCCCCACCTGAGCGGCGCCCCGTACGGGTTCGGGAGACTCGAAAAAGTGTAGATAGAAGGGAAAAAAGTAGGAAAGGGCGCTGCGGTACTTGCCGCAGCGCCCTTTTTTTGACGGTATCGCCGCGGCGTTCCCCTGCTCAGTGCAGGACTTCTTTTCTTTTTTGTTGCTCCTTACCGCCCGTATCCCCGCCATATGTCAATACCCCTGCGTGAAGCAGGTTTTCGACTTCAGCCTGCTGGAGGATTTCGACCACCTGAACCGCTATGCCAATCTCCTGGAGCGGTGCAGGGGGCTCCAGGGAAGGAACCCCCTGTTTTCTGCATTGCATCCCTGTACTCTTTGCGTTCCTGCCCGCTCTGTTCAGAGGATTTTCTGCTCTTCGATAAGGTCCTGCACCTTGCGCCTTTTTTCTCTAAGCCATTCATCTATATCGTTTTTTTTGAAGATATAGACATTCGACGGAGTTTTGACGGCGGGAATCCTCCCCTCGTGCAAGAGGTGCAATACTGCAGGTTCCGTAACCTTCAGGTACTTAGCGAGCTGGCTGATACTAAAATATTTTTCCATTCCCTCCCCCATTCCTGTTGCCGGACACTGCGAGTACATTGTAAAACACCCTACGGGAAATACTCAATGTCTCTCCGTTCTTTTTCAAAGGTAATTTTTTCTCTGCCGCCGGTAATCAACCGCTTGCCGGCTTGTTACCGTTCTGTTGCTTTATGGAGTGGAGAATGCGTACAATTCATAGCCTGTCGGGAATAAAGGAGGCGTCGGAACGATACGGTCGCGATGCACTCCTATAGAAAATGGAGGAACTATGAGGGGGACACTGTCGAGGAAATTGTACGCGGTCATCGGGTTATTGACCCTGGTAATTATTTTGGGAACTGCGTGCGCGTATTTCAGTCTCGGGTACCTGGTAGGCGGTTTCGAGGGCCTTGCCGGCACGAACAGCGTGCAGCGGGAAGCCGCCATGGAGGCCCAGATACAATTGGGACTGGCTGTCCAGAGCTATTACACCTATCGTAGTGAAAAGGATGACAGGTTCCGTAAGGGATTTGGCGAGTACATGGAGCGCGTTGCCCAGCAGATACGTATTTTCGAACAGTTGGCGGAGAGCGCAGAGGAGAAGAGTGCAGTCAATGGGGTGAAGGGAGCCCTTGCCTCCTATGAGCAAGCGGCCACGCAGTCCATGCAAGAGCTGCTTACGCCGCCACAAGCCCATGAAAAAGCCGCGGCAGGCGGCTCTCTCGTTGATGCCGATCGCTCCCTTCGCGAGGCGCTGAAGCATCTGGACGAGATCGCTACACGGGACTACGAGGCGAAACTGAAACGCCTGAAAGGGATTGCCGCACGCCTCAAGGTTTTCATTGCGGTTTCCGCTCTCCTCGCAAGCCTGTTCGGCGTGGTGGTCAGCACCTTGATCATCCGGAGAATCCTTTCGTCGGTCAACGCAGTCGGCGAGGCGGCGAGGCTTGCCTCCCGTGGCGACCTTTCCCAGGATGTTCCGGTCTATACCTCTGACGAAATAGGCGAGATGGCGGAGAGTTTCAATCAAATGATGCGAAGCCTGCGGGAAATCGTCGCGCAGATCCATACGGTGACCGGCACGGTGGCGAGCAGCTCCGCACAGTTGACGGTCACCGTGCAGCAGATAGCAAGGCGCGTCGACGAACAGTCGGGGAGAGCCGCACAGGTGGCAACTTCCTCCACCGAGATGTCCCAGACAGTTATCGATATAGCAAAGAATGCTTCCGACATTGCGCTTTCGGCGACTGACACCCTGAGAACGGCGCAGGAAGGCGAGAAGGTAGTGGACAAGACAGTGAAGGAGGTTCAGGAGATAGCCCGTACGGTCTCGGATTCTTCCCAGCTCATCACCTCCCTGGGAAGCCGATCGAGGCAGATCGGAGAGATTATCGGAGTGATCAAGGACATCGCGGACCAGACGAACCTCCTCGCCCTGAATGCCGCTATCGAGGCGGCGCGGGCCGGGGAGCAGGGCAGGGGCTTCGCCGTAGTCGCCGACGAGGTGCGGAAGCTGGCGGAGAGGACGGCCAAGGCGACCACGGAGATCGGGGGAATGATTACCGCAATCCAGGAGGAAACCGGCAAGGCGGTGTCCGGCATGGAAGCGAGCCTTCGCAAGGTCGAGGCGGGCACGAGCCTT
This sequence comes from Thermodesulfovibrionales bacterium, assembly GCA_046350935.1. Lineage (GTDB taxonomy): Bacteria > Nitrospirota > Thermodesulfovibrionia > Thermodesulfovibrionales > Dissulfurispiraceae > Nitrobium. The sequence goes on along the minus strand of JAXLZK010000010.1, from coordinate 83,585 downwards.
TCGATGGAAGCGGGAGAGTCCCTCAGCGCCATCGTCAACAGGGTGGGAACCCTGCAGTCCATGGTGCAGCAGATCGCCGCGGCTACCGAAGAAATGTCCGCCGTCTCGGAAGGAATAAGCTCCGATATCGAAGCGATAGCGCTGCTCTCACAGGAGACGAGTACAGATTCTGGACAGATAGGGGCGGAATCCCGCGATCTTACTGACCTGGCGGGAGAAATGAAAAGGGCGACGAGCCGTTTTACCCTCTCCTGAAAGAAAAAACAAGAGCGCTTTTTCCGCGGCGGCCTTCCGGTGCGTTCCGGAGAAGCGGGTGTCCTTTTCAGGGCGGAAACAGGTAATATAAAAGCTTATGGAAAAGGAACCAAAACCTATTGTGGAGATTTATGCCGACGGGGCCTGCAGCGGGAACCCAGGGGTAGGGGGCTTCGGAGCCATTATCCGCTCAGGCGCACGGGAAAGGGAGCTGTCGGGGTGCGAGATGCTGACCACCAACAACAGGATGGAGCTGATGGGGGTGATTGCCGCTTTCGAGGCCCTGAAAAGGCCGTGCCGTGTCGTCGTGGCCACCGACTCGAACTATATAGTAAAGGGCATGAGCGAGTGGATACACGGGTGGCAAAGGAAGAACTGGAAGAATTCACAGAACAAGGACGTTATGAACAGGGACCTCTGGGAGAGGCTTTTAAAGACGGTGCATCCCCACGAGGTGCTTGCCTGGAAATGGATCAAGGGGCACGATGGACATCCGGAAAACGAACGGTGCGACCAGCTCGCCCGCAACGCCATAAAAGAGTGCAGGAAGAGAGCGGTTTGCGGAAATGAAGAGGCCTGAAGTACTGGCGCCTGCGGGCGATTTTGAAAAGCTGCGGACCGCTATTCACTACGGCGCCGATGCGGTTTTCCTCGGCGACTCTCGTTTCAGTCTGAGGGGGAAGGCGGGGAACTTTCATGGCGGGGAGCTGAAGGCCGCTCTCCACTATGCCCATGAGCGGGGAGTACGCGTCTATGTGACGATGAACATCTTTCCCCATAACAGGGATCTCCCGGCGATACGGGACCACATCCAACTGCTCAGGGAGGCCGGGCCTGATGCGGTCATTCTCTCCGATCCGGGCCTCTTCATGATGTTCAGGCGGGAGGCCCCGGGAATCGACCTCCATATCAGCACCCAGGCCAATGTCACGAACGTGGAATCCGCACGCTTCTGGGAGGAGCTCGGCGCACAGAGGCTGGTGCTTGCGCGCGAGCTCTCTCTCGCTGAGATACGGGAGATCTGCCGGAACACCTCGATCGAACTGGAGGCTTTTGTCCACGGCTCCCTCTGCGTTTCTTACTCGGGGCGATGCTATCTCAGCAGTTTTCTCGCCTCCCGGGGCGCAAACCGGGGCGAGTGCACCAACTCCTGCAGGTGGAACTATACGCTGATGGAGGAAAAGAGGCCGGGAGAATATTTGCCCGTGTTCGAGGATGACCGGGGGACGTATATCATGAGCTCCCGGGACCTCTGCATGGTCGAGCACCTGCCCCTGCTTGCAGAGGCCGGCGTGAGCAGTTTCAAGATCGAGGGGCGGATGAAGGGGATCAACTACGTTGCAGGAGTGGTGAAGACCTACCGTGAGGCGGTTGACGCCCTCTCTTCCGGCGAACCGTACACGGTGCCGCGGAGGTGGCTGAGGGAGCTCTCTCTCTTCAGCAACCGGGGATATACCACGGGAATGTATTTCGGAAAGCAGCCCGACAGCGCTTATACCTTCGATGGAGAGAGCTACGTGATGAGCCGCGAGCTGGTAGGGGTGGTGAAGGAGATCGACGGCGGCATGGCACGCATCGCCCTGCGAAACCGCATCGACGAAGGAGACGAAATCGAATACCTGTCTCCCGGGATCGAAGAGGAGCGCTTCAGGGTAGAATTCATGAGGGACGGGGAGGGCTCTTCCCTGTCTACTGCTCGGAACGGAGATGTCATTCTCATGCCCGTACCCGAGGGGGTCAGGAGCAACGATCTGATCAGGAGGGAAAAGGCCTCCGGGGAGGCAGAGCAAAGGGAAGCCCCGGCCGGTTTGCTCCGGAAGGTTTGCTGAAACCGGCCGTGTTCGTTTTTTCCTTTTCTCAAAGAGTATAATAACGAATTTTTTTCGGGTGGAGGTATGGAACTCTATTTGCGCTCTCTTAAGCTGGGGGAGACCCCTGTCGTTGCCGGTGCGGTGAATGACACCGATGTCATGAACACTCCTCCGGATCTGCTGCATGCCGCGGATATTCTGGAGCTGCGGGTGGATATGTTCGACACCCTCACCCGTGATCGTGTAGAAGAAGTCTTTAGGGCGGTCAGGGAAAGGGTCGATACGCCGGTGATTGCCACGATCCGCGATACGGCGGAAGGGGGGCGGAAGGAGATATCCGGCCGGGCTTCCCTCTACAGGGCGGTCGTCCCTCTTTCCGATGCGGTCGACGTGGAGGTGCGCAACGCGGATCTGCTGAAAGAGGTCAAAGAATGGTGCGCCGCCTCCCGGAAACTCCTGATCGGCTCCTACCACAACTTCACCGCTACTCCCGACGATCCTTCCCTGGACGAAATTGTCTTCCGGGGAAAGGAGCTGGGGGCCGATATCGTCAAGATCGCCGCCATGCCGAACGACAGGGAGGACGTGACAAGGCTGATGCTCTACACCTTGCGAAACAGGGAGAAAGGGCTGATCACCATGTCGATGGGGGATATCGGGCTCCCCTCGCGGATATTCAGTCCTCTTTTCGGGTCCCTCATCACCTACGGGTATATCGGCATGCCCTCGGCTCCGGGCCAGCTCTCCGTTGCGGAGCTGATGTCCATCTTACGGAGCCTGAAGCTGCGGCAGGCGTAAGAGGTCCTTGTTGCCCACGACGACGAGCACCGCATTTTCCGGCGTCAGATATTTTTGTGCGACCCGCAGCACCTCTTCCTTCGTCACGCTGTTGATATAACCGGGATATTTCTCGATGTAGTCATCTCCGAGACGATAGAACTGCACCGCAGTGAGGAAGTCGGCAATCTTCCTGCTGGTCTCGAGTCTGCGCGGAAAGCTTCCGGTCAGATACGCCTTGGCGTCAGCCAGCTCCCGGTCCGTCACCGGCTCCGTCTGGATCCTCCGTATCTGCCTGAGAATCTCTTCGATCACCACTCCTGCGGATTCATTTTTCGTCTGCACTCCCACCTCGAACTGGCCCGGCTCCTTATTGGCGATGAAAGCGCTGTTGATCCCGTAGGTCAGCCCCTTCTCATCGCGCACCACGCGCATCAGGCGGGAGGCGAATCCTCCTCCCCCGAGGATGTAATTCATGACGGACGCGGTATAGTAGTCGGGGTTCTCCCGTGAGATGGCTACGTTGCCGAACACAATGTTCGCCTGGGTGACATCCTTGTTGATTACGACGGTCTGAATCCCTTTATAGTGGGGGTACCGGGCTGCGGCTACTGAAGCAGCAGTGCTCCCTGTCGGGGGCTTCCCCTTCCATCCGGAAAGATACTTCTTCATCAGGGAGTCCAGTTCCTGCGGGGTAAGGTCCCCCACGACGGAGAGGATGGCATTCCCCGGCAGATAGTGGCGCTGGTAGAAGGCCACCACATCGTCTCTGGTTATCCCCTCAACGCTTTCGATGCTCCCTTCGACGAGCCTTCCATAGGGATGAGAGCCGAACACCTCTTTTATAAAGGACTTGCCTGCCACAAAGGAGGGGTCTTCCTCTTTCTGCCGCAGGCCCCCCTTTATCAGCTCTTTCTTCCTGACAAGCTCCTCCTGTTTGAACACGGGGTTCAGCAGGATATCGGCAAAAAGATCGAATCCCTTTTCCACATCCTTTTTCAGGACGGAAAGGGAAAGGGTGGTGAAGTCGGAGGTGGTGGACGCATCAAGGGAGGCCCCGATAAATTCGATTTCCTCGCTGATGTCCGCCGCGCTCCTCCGGGCAGTACCTTCGGTGAGGAGCTTCGAGGTGAGGTTGGCGACTCCTGCCTTGCCGGGCGGTTCGTCCAGCGGGGAGGCCTTGATGAGAAGAGTCACCATGACCACGGGAAGGCTGTGCCGTTCCACCTGGAGCACGATGCTGCCGTTTTGGGCCGCATGCCTCTTAACATCGAGGGCGGACGCCTCGGCAGGCAGCATCCCACAGACCAGGAGCACCAGAAGCCCGATGAGATTTATAATGCCTGCAATGCTTCTATTCTTTTTCATTCCTCTGTTCGTCATTCGCTCTTCTTCTCTCCCCTGCGCCGGCTCTTCTTGCTGTTTTTGATCGTAACTTACTGTTTATTCAGGGGAAGGAGTATCCCCACCGTTTTATTGTCATCGCTGAAATACCTCTTGGCCACCGCTTGCACTTCAGCGGGAGTGACCTTTTTGATCCCTTCGAGGTAGGTGTCCATGAGTCTCCAGCCCCCCATCATCTCGAAGATGCCCGCATACTGGGCCTTCGTATAGTTCGAATCCTGCGCAAAGATGAAGGACGCCTCGATGTCGTTCTTCGCTTTCTGGACTTCGCGGCCGGTGGGCGGCTCGTCTGCGATTCTCCTGATCTCCGCATACAGCTCCTTTTCTACTGTTTCGATCTCTTTTCCGGGGGCTGCGGTGGCCCCGAGGACGAAGAAGAACGGATCCCGGTAGAAGCTGCTGTAATCTGTAAAGGCGCTGAGGGCCAGCCTCTTTTCATAGACAAGGTCCCTGTAGAGGCGGGAGCTCTTTCCTCCCGAAAGGACGGAGGACAATACGTCGAGAGCATAGTTGTCCTCGTGGGGAAAGGAAGGGACATGATACGCGATCAGGATGTACGGCAGCTCCGCTGCCTCTTTCTTCATGACCAGCCTTTTCTCACCCTGCTGCTTCGGTTCCTTTGTGGGTGCTTCAGAAGGCGTGGCTGCAGCGCGCGGAACGGCTCCGAAGTTTTTTTCGAGCAGAGGGAGCGCGGCGTCCGGAGTTATGTCTCCTGCTATTACGATGAAAGCGTTATCGGGCGAGTAGTATTTTTTATAATAGGGGTAAAGCTGCTCCCTTTCGATGGAGGCGATGTCGGACATCCAGCCGATAACGGGCCAGCGGTAGGGATGCGCACTGAAAGCCATGGCCGTCACTTCTTCGTGCAGGAGGTTCTGCGGGTCGTCCTCATAGCGCATGCGCCTTTCTTCCATCACCACGCTCCTCTCTGATACGATCTCCTTGGGGTCCAGCAGGAGGTTGGACATCCTGTCCGACTCCAGCTCTATGGGAATACCCGCCCTGTCCGACGCAATGGATTGAAAGTAGACGGTGTATTCCTTGGTGGTATAGGCGTTGTCCATGCCGCCGTTCCGCTGCACGATGGCGGAAAACTCCTTCGACCCGTACTTGGGGGTCCCCTTGAACATCATGTGCTCAAGGAGATGGCTCATGCCGGTCCTGCCGATGGGCTCGTCCACCGAGCCGACCTTGTACCAAACCTGCAGAGTGACGAGGGGGGCCTTATGATCCTCCAGAAGGAGCGCTTTCATCCCGTTTTGCAGGGTATACTCCCTGATGGAAGAAGCAAGGGATGCTGCATCGGCATAAAGAGGAACCAGCAGAAAGAGAAGCAAGAAAAGAGATATGCGCTTATTCATAATTACACTATATCAAAATAAATGTTGGTTGAGCAACGTGTTCGCTGCTCCTCTCGATGCTCGGCAACCACGAGGGGCATTGTTCTTGACAACTACAAGCAGGAGATGATATTCTTAACTTTCACACGGGCACACGGGGCTGTAGCTCAGTTGGGAGAGCGCTTGAATGGCATTCAAGAGGTCGACGGTTCGATCCCGTTCAGCTCCACTCTTTATTTTCAACCACTTGCCTACCATTAAAATTCTCCACCAACCACCTGATTGTATACTTTTTGTATAGTTGGCTTTCCAGACAGTGCGTTATCTAGAATATCTACAGCTTTCACCTTATGCGCCGGTGCAAGATGGGCATATCTCAGGTCATTTTAATATCCTTGTGCCCTAAGAGTTCTTTACTGTCGTAAGGTCTATTCCCGCCATTACTAGATGAGATGCGAAGGTATGCCGTAGGTCATGAAAATGAAAGTCCCGTATCTTTGCATTCCTCCAGGGCCGTATTGAAGCTTCTTTCACATTACCGTAAGGCTTCCCAGTGGAAGGCTCAAAGAACACGTAAGGTACGTCTAAACGCCGTGTAATGCTCTGTAGTAAGGCTTTCAGGGTATTATTGATGGGTATCTCTCTACGTTCGCCATTTTTCGTTATGTCCAGTAGGATAAAGCCGTGCTTCAGGTCTACGTTATCCCATTTGAGGAAAAGTATTTCACTCTTCCGCATTCCGGTATTAAGAGCCGTAATGACGATAGGCTTTAAATGTGTATCGCACTTCTCTATCAGTGTTTGGCATTCCTCTTTTGAGAGATATCGGAGCCGCTTATTGTTCTCAGGAGAAGCTTTACCTTGCGAACACGTCTTAATGTTTCTCTTCCACCATGTCCCATTCTACGGCCTTGGTGAACATATGAGAGATTGTAGCAATAAACCTGTTAACCGTAGCAGGCTTATTCCCTGTAACTGCTATCGGCTTATATCCCGGCTTCACTTCTCGCTCTTTACCCTTCTGTAAACGTTCGGATTGGAACTGTTCAAGAAGCATGGTGTTGAAGCGCCGTAAAGGGAGGTTTCGAAATTTTCTGCTAATTGATCTATAAGGTACTCTTTGCTCTTAAAGCTCCGCTGCCGTTCAGCCCATTTCTTGTACTGGTCGACAAGCTCATTAAAGGTATGATTCCCTATTTTCTTAATTTCCGGCTGCTTACCTTCCTTGATAGAGTTCTTCCGCTTGATAAGTAGGGTTTCGGCATCTTTAAACTTATTAGAGCCGGAAGTTTCAAAAACAATCTTTCCGTCTAGTCCTGCATAGCGAATCCAGAAAATACTCCCACGCTTATATATCCCTTTCGCCATAGTTCATTCCCCTTTCATGATTTAAGAAGTACCGCGTTGCAGCGCCATCAATGTGATTTTTCAAGTCTATAACGGCTACTACAATTAGCGTAGAGAGCACAAGGACTAGATTCTCTTGCAGCCATCCCCTAACACTTTCAAAGATATACGAGACAACAAAAAGGAGACCAACAGCAACGTCAAATGCTCCTCAATTTTCTCTTGCCAGTCCATAACTAGTTACCACCCTTTCCTTTTTCTTTGTTGATGCCTTCTCCTCAATACAGTTGAGCAAAAGCACTAATGTCCTGCTAGGTTTCTTCACCCCCTTTTCAATTAGATAGACGTAATTCCCTGTTACCCCTATAAGCTTTCCGAAAGCAGGTTGCGAAAGCTCTAGGCACTCTCTGAACTGTTTGATTTCCTCTTTCGTCCATTCCTTCATGTTCAAATTATGCCTAACTAAGTTAGATGTTGTCAAGATGAATGAAGTATACAATTCACTATACAGGTGACTAAATGGTACTGATTTGTTATTATTTTTTCCCAAGGTTTCATGATATATTATCAAGTGCTCACCCCTGCCCTTTTCCCTGCTTTATAAAGTGGACTGGCTTCACCGTCTGCATCTCGATCCATTTATCTATTGCGGACTTCCTGAACCTTGTATATTTCCCGCTTTTGAAGTATGGGATAGCTTTAAGCGATACTTTCTTGTATATCCATGAAACATCTACCCTGAGATACTGTGCAAGGCTTTCAGGGTCATAGATGGTATCATCCTCTTGCTTACTGAGTAAAGCAAGAGCGGGTCTTATGAGTTCAACCACTCTTAACGCCACTGCCTCAATGTCTTGCCCTTCGAGTTCAATTTTCAATGCTATTTACCTCCAACCTCCAGGCCCCAGGGGGGAGGGGGCAACAGGGACTCCCAGGAGACAATAAATATCATTTCTCCTCCTCGGACGCGTTACAATTTTCAGGACAGTTAATCCCTGTCTCACCTTGTATGGAGATGGGCTCCGGGTTCTCGTACTCGCTCAGATCGACTTTCACAAGAGTTGCCATGTCGATGTTCATATTCATGCTCTTGGATGCGGGGTAGAGGTCGTGAAGCTTCGCCACATTCTCCACCGCCCTTAGTGATGCCTGCGGGTCCAGAGCATCCCCCCAGAATTTGAATCTCTCCGCCACCCATCCCGGGGAAGCACCTTTCATGCTTAGCAGGTCCGTGATAGCGGCCTTAATTTCCGGCTCTTTAGCAAGTCGGCTCCCTATAGTTTTTGCACTGTCACGGCTCGTTACATCGAAGGCTTCCATTGCTGCCGCCGTTTGGGTTCTCCCCTGAGTAAGAGCGAGTACAAAGCGCTGTTCTTTGCCCGTTAGCCGCTTCACTGATTCCGGGAGCACACAAGCTCTTAGCTTCTTTAAGCGTTTCGTGATTGCCGGTTCACTGACATTGAAGAATGCAGCACAGTCTTTTTGAGATTTACCGTCCTCAATCATTTCTAAAAGTTTGCTATCGTCAATCTTTCGCATTATTCCTCCGTTTACCGTGGTTGCGGTTAATTTAGGTTAAGAGACGGACTGCTGTAATCCACCTGTGCGCCTGAAGATACCGCGTCTCCAGCCGCTGCATACTCTCCCTGAAGGCCGGAAGGTCTTCCCTGAGCCATGCCGCATCCATCGCCCGTGAAAGAGAGAGGAGTTCTTCGGCTATTTCCGGGTCATGCCGTCTAATCTCATCAAGGGTCGTAGAATGTCCCCGGAGAAATGCCATGTGCTCCCGGAAGAGAGAGTCAAAAGTTTTCTGGAGCGTTCCGCGGTCTGTTCCGTGATTATGCGTTTTGTTCCGCTCTATTTCGCCCTCTGTTCCGTTCATGTTCCGCTGGTTGTTCCGCTGTATTACCTTGAGTGCTAAGGCTTTTATGCCGTTCTGTTCCATGGTGTTCCGCTCCTTGTTTCTCGTTTTCCTGTGTTTTGTTCCGCGTTCCATTCCCTAGAGAGTGGAACAGCGGAACAACTCATTACCCCTTCAATAATCCTCGTTCCTTGCCTTCTGCTTGTGCCTTGAAACCGTCGCCTTCCCCACGCCCAAGAACTCCGGTATCTCGCTCTGCGGTATGCCCTCGTTGAGCATTTCGGCAATGCGTTCTGTCAAAGAATCTTCCAGGTCCTTCATGGTCCATATCTGTGCGCCCTCCGGTGTGGTGGTAAGCCGTGCTTCAAAGGGTTTCACCTCGTCCCCATAGATTCCCCTGGCCTTTTCAAAGTAGACCTCAAAACGGGCTCCCTCGTCGGGCCGGTAATCGGCGGGTCTCTTCAGCGCAATGACCGTATCCAGCACGTCCTCTTTGCGGCTGGTACCGCGCTGCTGTCCCCCCTTTCCTGCGTGGTGGATGAAAAGCACGCTGATTCCCATGGTACGAAGACGTAAGGCCCACTCCTGCACTGGTAGCCATGATTCTCCCTCATTCTCCCGCCCGTACCGGCAAAGAGTGGAAAGGTTGTCGACAATCACAAGGGAAATATTTTTAAGGTGCTCTTCAATATTTTCTTGGTCGTCTGAATGTGCAAGATTTGGCATGCCCTCCTTCTGAAGGTCAGGTGTGATGATAGTAAGAGGTGATACCGGCTCTTTGTCGCTACTGCATATAATGGCGCTCAGCCGCTCCTGAAGCGTTACGGCGGGCATCTCACCGTCAAGAAGAAGAACACCGCGCGGTTTCGGGGCGGTCCACTTCAGAAAGCTCCCCCCACTCGCTACAGCTACGGCGATTCCCAGGGCAACATGAGTTTTCCCCGTGCCTCTTGTTCCGTAAAGCATTGCAAGCCCCTGAGAAGGAAGCCATGGGTAAAGAATGTTCTCCCTTGGAGGAAACTCCATGGCGAGAATCTCAGTAAGGCTTACTGCCTTTAAGCCGCGCTGCTCTTTCAGAAGCTGGTTCCCCAGGTCAAAATCACTCATCCGTCTTCACCTCTTTCCATAACCTGAATTTCTCCTCATCGCTGCCGGATTCCAGAATGTCCAGCCGCCGAATCCATTCGGTTTCTTTGTGATACGAAGGTGCTATCCTCTCCACCTCTTCCGGGGTTCGGGCTTTTCTTTTGGCTGTCTGTAAGCAGCGATACAGCGAGCACAACTCTCGATGGTATTCGTCTACCCAGGCCCGGAACTCTTGTGTCGCTTCCCTCTTCCGGCGTTGCAGCTCGATCTCTGCCCGGCGGGACGGTGTGAGGGGTCCGGTGGTCATGCCCAGGTAGCGGATTGCATCTTTGAAAGAAAGACCCCTATGTTTCTGGATAAAAGAAATCACGTCCCCGTGCTCATGGCAACCGAAGCAATAGAATGTCTGCCGGTCTGGGTCAACCTTGAAGCTAGGGGTTTTTTCTCCGTGGAGAGGGCAACAGGCCCAGAAGTCCTTACCACGCTGTCGGAGGATTATTCCCTCGGATTCGATCACCTGCGATAGGTCCGGCTTTATCATTTCGTACTCCCTGCCTGTCCCTTCCTCATCAGCATTTCGGCGCGCAAGCGCTTAATCATCTGAGCGAATTCATAGGCATTGAGTGAGACACCACTGCTGAATGCGTTAAGTGCCTTATGCAGCTCATCGCTGATAGGGAAAACAAAAAGGACCTTCTGTTTCTCTGTCTTGAACTCTGGCGGCTTGCCAATCTGGAGGGTTACGGCGGCGGCGACATAGACATCACCGGTATGAAACTGTTTTTCCTTCATTCCACTCTCCTTCTCGGGTTTCGTTTCGCAGGAGAGCCAGGCTCTCCTACCTACGAAAAATCCGAAAAAAAGAGGGGGTGCTTTTATTCTCTTTTTAATTCAGGGGCTTTTAAATATTACTTGGAAATAGTCGGTTGAACTTTCCCTCCCATTCCTTCAGGTAGGAACATTTTTGAGGACAATTACTTCCATGAGACGGGCAATTATATTCTTCCATCACATCCTCTTTTGTATAGTCTTTCCGGTGAATTGCTTTAAAGACCTTGGCTACCCCTTTTTGAATCTTATCCTCTCCGGCGATGGTAAGGCCCCATTTTATTTTGCCGTGATTAAGTCGTTGCAGGGTTTCTATTGCCTTCCCCGGATTGCTTTCAATGTGAGCAATCAAGCGAATACTTATCTTTTCATTGACATGAAGATCATACCATCGCAAATAATTTTTAAAGGTACTCTCCTTTGTGCTGTACAGGAAAGCGCATTCCAGGTATTCATGCTCCGGGGACGTGTCTTTACCTTTAGTCAAACGCTTCTCAACAAACTCCCATATTCGCTTTTTTATCTCTTTAGCGTCCTGATAATTCAGTCGGGAGGCATTAATTAAAATTGGTATCCAGTTCCCTGGACATTTGTACCCTGGAGTGGTAAATTCGTTGATATCTGCCAAAATTGGTGGCTTGTTGAAAGGATTGGGGTATGGAGTCCATTTTAATTGAGGATAGTGGACAGAGGCGTTATGCGTTGCGTACTTATCAAAAGGAGGGCATCCCACCCATATTGCTTCGTCATGGGTGTATGGCGCAACAGATATCTCCTTTTCTGCAAAGTTGATCTCCACATGCACACGCCACTTACTGCCTATCTCTCCGGTTAGCCGAAAAAGCTCCCAATAATCAGGATGCTCTTTTTCATGCTGGTCCCGGATTTTATCGGGACAAAAGGAAGTAGCATAATATCTTCCTATTTCATCAAAAATAGGATCGTACGTAGCGTGCGGTGCTAAAATGTTCTCTCCGTTCTCACACCGTGCAGCAACTATCTTAGCGAGCAATTTATTAGCACTCCTGTATACGGGGTCTCTTATGATTAAATCCTTCTTGCGGGCAAAAATCTTTTCCATTTCGTTCCACCTCTCCGACGTGGTTCTCCGGAATTGATCAGGGGAAGGCCGCGGAGTGCGGCTTTTCGGGAGCTACCCTATCCCCTGTAATTCTCTCTTTTTATAGGATAGAAACTCGTCTAAATACCTGGTACTGTACTAGAGATGTTTACTTTTTCTTGCTCAGGCTGCTGCAATTGTATTTTGGGCATCATTGCGGTATTGCACTTCCTCTCTATGGCAGTTTTCTCTAATGCCTCATATTCACCTTTCATTCGGGCAAATTCTTGCGCTTCAGGCCCGTTCCCTTTAATAAATAAAAGAGCAGGCCAGAACAATACCAGTCCTACGCCTGTGGCTACGGCATCATTACTTGCCTTTCTAGTAAGGCTTCCATTCAGCTCGCCTACTCTTCGGGCCACGCGCGAGGATTCTTCAATGATCTGGTCACAGTCATATCCTTTGTACTGCAATGGAGAAACATACGCGCTCTGGATGCTGTCAGGACTTGTTGCACATGCAGATAAGAAAAAGAGAATTAGAACTGCCGATACCCCTTTTTTCATGGAATCCCCTCCTATTAATTTACAGTAATGCTTTTTGAACACGTTCCGAATGAGGAAACAGTTGCCGTCACAGTCAATGTTCCTGAAGAATAGGAACTATTTGGGATTACAAAATATAGAGCAACAATTTGGATCTTACTACTGCCTGTTATATACAACTGTCCTTTGTAGTTAGCTGTCATGTTGAATTTTCCTGAGTTAGAAGTGGGATAACTTATATCAACGTCATAATCAACAAGCTCGGAATCCGTCTTAATAAAGTAGTTTGCAAAGGTAATGGTATCCCCTTTTTTGGCAGTAGTGACCATCTTTCCCTTGGTATCAGTTATATTGCAGACTGCCAGTGTTGCCCCTTTGTAATTCCTTAAATCCCTAGGATCAAAGTCGTCGTCCAGTGTCTCCAAATCAAACCCAAAAGCGACAACAGGCATACAGCATAGTAGAAGTGTAATCAGTCCTTTCATCATGGCAACCTCCTGAGTGTTTTCACCTATTCTAAGCATTTTGTCCCAAGAGTCAACAAAAAAGAGAGAGGGCCGAAGCCCTCCATTTTAGTTCTCCTTTTGTTGTGTATAGTTTTTGTATACTTGATAAGGTAAAACAAGGGATAATATGAAGGAACAATTTATCAGTAAGGACTAGAAGAAACAGATAAGAGCAAATAAGATGAGACAGGGGACAAAATACAGGGGATACATGTAGGTAAATGGCATTCAAGAGGTCGACGGTTCGATCCCGTTCAGCTCCACTCTTTATTTCAGCAACTTACCTTTTACTCTCTTTTAGCTTCCTGCCTGACTACGCAATAAATACGCAGTTCGTGCATTCCCTTACCTTTACCTTTGTTTCCCGCTCTGCCCTGACCGGCCGGCATCGCCCTCCAACCCCGTTCTCGTAATAGTTTATCATAGGAGCTGCCACGACGCATCAGCGGTGAGGGGCGCATTTTGAAAGACAGGTCTGTCCACATGAAAGAGGCTCCTTTGGCGGGAGAGGGGAGTGCACCGCGCTCTGTGGTGGCAAGCATACTGATCGGGCTGTTTCTCCTGATTGCGGGAGGAACGGCCTTGATAGAGTGCGAACGGTTCAGGACCGCCCTGGACAATGCCCTTCTCTCCGACAGAACCGCAGCAGACATCTTCGCTGAGCTCCTCAGGGAGCATGAAAAAGCAACCATAGGGATCCTTGAGTCATATGCCTCCCGTTCCGCGTTCGTCGCTGCAGTGCAAAAAAAGGATGTTGCCCGGGCTCGTACGCATATGGCTGATCTCAAGAAAAAAACGGGGAGATGGATCTGTCGTTTATCACCGACGAGAGAGGCGTTCTCTGGGCAAACTATCCTGAATTTCCCGAAGCTCTCGGAAAGGACTTATCGGATCGTGACTGGTATAAAGGGACCAGCCTCACCTGGAGCCCTTATGTTTCCACGGTTTTCAAGCTCATCGTAGGAAACAGGCCCCTGGCGGTCGCGGTGTGCGTTCCTGTTTTTGACGAACGAAGAAGGGTGGAAGGACGCTATCCTGGAGGCGGTGGCGAAGGGCCGGTTCTCAAAGAGCGACTCCGGAAAGATATCCGTGGAAGTCTCCGAAAGCAGCGGCAAAGCTGTTGTCAGCATACGGGATAACGCGGGAGGCATTCCTGAGGCAATCCGGGAGAGGATTTTCGATCCCTACTTCACCACGAAGGACCCGGGCAAGGGGACGGGAATCGGGCTCTATATAGCCAAAACCATTATAGAGAAAAATATGCAAGAGAGGCTCACCGCGCGGAATTCCGGGGAGGGAGCGGAATTCAGGATTGAGATATGAGCACCTCCACGCTGGGCATCGTCGGCCCGGCGGGGAGGTCGTCATTCCGGCCGGGCCGGGGCAAGCGGTGACACCGGCCGGAACGCCCCGCTTTACCCTGCATCGAGAAGTGGTTCTGCCGCCGCCCGCCGTGAGGTGAATTTTCCCTTTCCCCTTCCGGGGAAAAACATTTACTCTACGGGCACTATACCTCTCCGGCGGCGGTCAGGTTTCTCTCTCCCCGTAAAACCTGACCGCTCCCCCCCCTTTCGCCGCCGGCACTGTTTTCTCCTGCTGCACTGAAATGTGATATAATGCGCTAAGGTATGTAGCCTGAGGTCTTCGGAGCGAGACCGCTGCTCCACGCGGTGAGGCGGCGGCGGTGAAGCGGTGTGTATCCCGGGAGAGAGAGGAGGAGGATCATGCACAGGGCGGACGACCGCAGGATGAAACGTGCTCTCTCTCTTTCTCCTTCCTCTGCCGTTTCTCCTAAAGAACGCTTTCTGTCAAGAAGCAGGGAGGCGCGCAATGAGAGGCTGGTAAGGACAACTCCTCTTTTCGCCTGTCTTTCAGACGATGAGTTCGGAGCGCTGCGGCATATCTGCCATGAAAGGCGCTTCCCGAAGGGCAAGGTGATCCTGTCCGAAGAGGACACCTATCAGTATATGTACATAATCCTCTCCGGCAAGGTGAAGGCGGTCCACTTCAGTCCCGACGGCAAAGAGCACATCCTTGCGATCCATAAGAGAGGGGACTTTTTCGGGGAGATGGCGCTTCTCGACGGGAAGACCGCTCCCGCCTCGGTGGTGGCCATGGAGGATTCCGAGATCGTGCTCATCTCGCGGGGTGATTTCCAGGGGTACCTCCTGCAGAGCAGAAAGGCCTGCGAACAGTTGATCTCCCTGCTCTGCGCCCGCCTGAGAGAGTCCTGGATGGTGCTCAAAGTGCTGAGTCTGCCCGAAGCGGCGCAGAGGGTGAGAGCGGTGCTCAAAATGGTGAGCCTGCAGCATAGCGCGCAAGACGGGCGGGGCACCATTCTTACCGTGAAACTTACCCACCAGGATATCGCCGGATACGCCTCGGTCTCACGGGAGACGGTGACCCGCATTCTGAGCACGCTCATCAGGGAGGGGAAGATCGAAATCCTGGAGAGCAGGAACATCCTCCTGAAGCCGCCTTTCTTTTCCTGACCGGCCCTGCCGGGTGCTCTTTCCGGCGTCTTCTGCCGCCCCTCCTCGGCGTTCGCCCCTGGCCGCAATGAATACGTGCCTCGAAAAAGCGCTGAAGTGTGATCTGCATCACCCACTCCCTCCGCATCCGCCGTGTAGAATTATGCAAAGGCGGATTTTCGGGGAGAGAGAGTATGGGAAGGATCGCGAGGAAGTTTCTTGTCGTATGGGTGCTGTTCATTATTTTCGCGCTGGCGAGCGGAGGAGGCGGATTTCTGCGCTCGCTGAGCGGAGATGCAGGGACGTTCCTTCAGGCCCTTATCAACGTGGTTGCCGACAAGGCCGACAGCCTGAAGGAAGAAGGCGAGGGCATACAGGAGAAGATCAGGGAATGGACCGGGCGGAAGCAGGAAATCGCACGGCGCCACCCCTGATGCCGCCCGGTACGCACTCCGGCCTCCGGTATTCTTTCAGCGGGCAGCGGCGGCTTCCGGGACGATCCTGAATTTCAGCAGCCGCCTCCCGAATTTTTTCGCTTCGTCCACAGAAAACATGAGGATATCGAAATTCTCCTTATTGCGGAAGCGTTGGGCCATTCTATCCTCGCAAATGTAAACACCGAGTCCGTCGATGTGGATCTTCGTGCCGAAGGTGTATTTTTCTGGACAGGCAAGGGCTTTCTCGTACACGTATTTGCCCGACGCCATCAGGAAGGGGAGGGGGCCGGTCTGGGCGGGAACAGGGTTGTACGCGGTGAATTCCCCTATCCTGTCGAACACGTACTCCTCGAGCCGCTCACTGAGGGACTTTTGCCCGGCCTCATTCGTCACTCCTGCAGCAAGTGTTTGCTTCCCGTCTGGGAAAGGCATTTTCCCCTTCCCTGTCCCCGCGGCCGCGCCGATGAGCAGTGCGACGGTGAGGAAAAGCGCCCCGAGGGCGCGACGCGGTCCGGGGGAAGGAAGAATGCGTGCGTTTCCTGCAAAGGCGGCATGTATTCCCGATGCAGCGGCGAGGAGCCTGGAGAGGACGGAGCGGAGAGACCTGCTGCGCAGGAGACGCGATCCATACCTGATGAAGAACATGATATCCCCTCTTTCCATAGCATACCTCCCTTTCAGGGTGTCGGATACAGGACGGTAAAAGGAGCAAGTACCGTGCCGTCAGGATATGCAGAAAGACTGTTCTGCTGCGGTCGCCCTGTCCGTGTGCCGGGCGCCCGGCCTCGCCGCAAACACAATCCGCCTGCACACCCTAAAAGCTTTCCCTTCCCCTTCGTTCAGGACCGGTGTAGGTTCCGCCCGCACCGCGGAGAGGATCCTGGCCCACCAGGACCCAGCCGTGCGAAGGCCGAAAAAATTTTTTTATCTTTTTCGACCTGAGGAGACTGTCGAGGAGCGTACCTTTGATGTAGTCGTATTTTTCATTCTGGTAAACGACCCGTAGATGCATACCCCCCCTGAAGGCTCCGGTTCGGGCCTCTTCCCCTGAGCAGGCGCCGGATGGGGTGAAATCACCCTGTTTTGGGGGCAAATCGCCCCATTTCAGCTCTTTTCTCCTCTACGGAGGGCTGTTCATACCGGTATTTCAAGATACATACCAGGAGAGGGAGACGGCCCGGGGCAGGGTGGGGCCTTCGGGATGCGCGGCGCACGCGGAGCGTTTTCCCGCTTTGCTGCGGGCGCAGCGCACTCGCGAAAATGCACTGTGATGCCACCATGCAGAGGGGGAGGGCTGCCGTCCCGGAGGTGAACAGGAGAGGGTTCCGTGATACGATTAAGATAGAAAATGTCCGGTCGTGCGCGCAGCGTGTTTCGTCACGAGCCTTCTGCAGCCCGCCGCAGCAGACGCGCGGTGCGGAGACGACCCGGAGCGAGGAGGGAGTATGAAAGGAGGGTGTTTTTTGGCGGTGGGAGCGCTGCTGCTCATGCCCTTGCTTCAGGCCGCCCTGGCCGTTTCCTTAGGGTACCTGAGCGCCCCGGGCGGAGGGGTGGTCCCGGTGTACGAGAGCGTGGAGGAAATCGAAGCGGGCGTTTCCCGTGGCAATATCAACACCGCCACAATGTGCGAGGCGCTGGACGGAACGCTGGTGGAGATCGATGAGGAGTCGCGGAGCCGTACTACCTTCATGGGCGACTTCATGCGGGTGCGGATACTGGACGGGGATTGCAGGGGAAAGGACGGCTGGGCTCCTGTCGGCTCCCTGCGCAAGAGGCTGCCGTAGGAGGAGACGGAGAGCAGCATATGATACGCTGCTGCCTGCAGAGGGAGTGTGGGAGAGCTGCGCGGGGGAGCTTCCGGTCTCTGCCGGCAGATCTGCCGCGATCGCGCATTTTCACTATAACCCGTTGAAATGGAGGAAAACGCTCCTCGCGACTTGAAAAAGAAAGACCCGATGGGCTATCGTTCATGGGGGGTGATCGCCTGTCGGAAGGACATTCAGGCTGCATGCCCCGGTAGGAAAGCATGCAGGGCCGGAAGGCCCTCGTGCCGTAGAGATGTAGCAAGAGGAGAAAGCTGTAAATGGGTAGTGAAATGTTTCTGCACTTTATCGACGTGGCGAATGACATCATGAATAGATTCCTGTATCTTCTGATGCTCCTGCTGATGACCGTATCCCTGTTTCTGGGAAATTTTTTCATCGACGAATAACCCTTTGTCCCGCTCTGAAAAGCGGCCGCTCTCCCTCCCCCGGTTCGGTTTCTCTCCTTCCTGAACGGCAGCGGAATTTATGTGTCCTGAACCTTCCTGTCTCCGTGCGGGAATGTACCGCCAGGCAGGGTGCGGAGAGGGCACTTTATCCGTGCTTATTCAGAAACTCCTTGCAAACAGTGCCTCTTTCAGTATAATAGGGGTCATGGAGGAGAAAGAGAGCACACGACAGCGTGCCGGAGCAGGGCGGGCGCCTGTTATTGCTGCGGCGTTTGCTGCGCTTCTTGCCGTGCTGGCGGGGGGCTTCTCAGCGGGCAGACAGTCCGGCACGGAAGCGGTCGAGCGCGCCGTAAAGCTGGCGGAAGAAGGGATCCGCGCCCGCTACGAGGCGGAGTTGCGGGAGAGGGACCGGCGTCTTGCGGAGCTCGGGGAGCGGCTGCGGTTTTCCGAGGAGCGCTACAAGGGCATTGCCGGGAGGATACGGATCAGGGAGAAGGAGGCTGCTGCGATAAAGAAACCGGAGGGGAAGAGTGAGATCAGGGCACGCCTGGAGAGTCTTGGCTATAAGCCTGTTGATTAGCTCCTCTGCAGCGTATGCGGGTGATATCTGCTTCACCGAGCAGGACGCGCAGAGGCTTGTGGTGGATCTGGAGCGGGGCAGGAATTACGAGGAGCAAATCGAGCTGTACCGGCAGGCGAACAGCGAGCTCGAGAGGCAGGTGGGATACCTGAAAGAGATGGTCGCCCTCCAGAAAGAGCAGCTCCTCCTCGGCAGGGATGCGCTGAAGCAGTACCAGGAGTTGATCGACTACCAGAAGAAGTCCTACGAGCACGCGCTGCAGGAAAACAAGCCGAATCTGCTCAGAAAGCTGTTCGACAGCCTCGGTCTGATCGGGATCGGCGTGCTGTTCGGGCTTGTCCTGTAGAAGCGGAAAGAGCGCACCCGGAGAGACCCTCTATGCTTCCCTCTTCCCGTGGCGGATGGTTCAGGACCCTCACAGACCGCAATCAGAGGGTCCTCAGAGCCCTATTCTGGATAACTCTCGCGGTCATCTCGTATCTTGCCTTTTCCATTGACAGCAATCCGGTGAGCGAGAGCTTGGGTGATAAGGCAAGCCATATCCTGGCGTTCATTTCTCTGGGATTCCTGATCGATGGCGCGTATCCCGGATCGTTTCTGAAGAAAGGGGCGCTTCTGTTGTCCTACGGCCTTTTCATCGAACTGGTGCAGTATTTTCTGCCGTACCGGGAATTTTCACTCTTCGACATCGGAGCGGATGGCGTGGGGATCGGAATTTATTTGCTGGTGCGAAGATTCATGGGATGGACGCGCAGGTGATCCTACCCCTGGATGCGGCTCTCCCCCGGAGCGCTGAAGAGGTGAGTGCAGGGGCCGGCGCACAGAAAATGTAGTGAACCGCAGTAAACAGGGCAAAAATAACGGGGATATCCTGAATGCAGGAATCCCCATTATTTAAGGGTCTTATCAACGCGCCCAGAGGGATTCGAACCCCCGGCCTGCAGATTCGTAGTCTGACGCTCTATCCAGCTGAGCTATGGGCGCACAACCTTAATTTTATCAGGTGGGGAAGGGTTTTCGCAACCTCACCGATACTGCCCCGGACGGAGGCGGGAAGCCGGCTTTTAAAACAGCGCCGGGAGGCGCTCTGCTCTTACCGCATGGGTGTCAGCCCGCAGAGGGCGTCCAACTGTCTTATGCATTCCTGCATGTCTTGCGGAACCGGGCTGGTAAACTCCAGGCAAGCGCCGGTCGCGGGATGGGCAAACCCCAGCGTTTCCGCGTGGAGCATCTGGCGGGGGAAGAAGATGCGCTTTCTTCCGATTTCCACGAAAGTCTTTTTTCCGTAGGTTGCGTCTCCGAGTACGGGATGTCCGATCGCGGAGAGGTGAACCCTGATCTGGTGGGTTCTCCCCGTGCCGAGCTTTGCCTCGATCAGGGTGGCGGCGCCGAATCTCCTGAGCACCTTCCACCGGGTCACCGCCTCCTTCCCCCTCCTGGCGCGGGTGGACATTTTCTTGCGGTCCGCTTCCGAGCGGCCTATCCGCAGCGCGACCTCCCCGGAATCCTCTCTCAGTGTTCCGTAGAGCAGGGCGAGATACTTCCGGTTGATGGTCCTGCCCCTGAACTGTTCGACCAGGCAATAATATGCGCTGTCATTGAGGGCGACCACCATTACCCCCGATGTATCCTTGTCCAGCCGATGCACCACGCCGGGGCGCAGGGGGCCTCCGATGGTGGCGAGCTTCCTGCAGTGGAACGCGAGGGCGTTGAGCAGGGTCCCCCGCTCATGGCCCGCGGAAGGGTATACGACCAGCCCTGCAGGCTTGTCCACCACGGCGACGGCGCCGTCGCGATAAAGGAGCGTAAGAGGGATATTTTCAGGAACGAGTATGTCTCCATGAGGAAGGGACGTGCGTTCCGGCATCGCCATTTCGATGAGATCGTGCCTCCTCACCGCATGGTTCGGGCGGGCGGCCTCCCCGTTCACCAGGATAGAGCCGTCCCGTATCAGCCGCTGCACCTGCGAGCGGGTGCTCCCCGTCTTTTCCGCGGCAAAGATATCGAGCCTTTTTGAAACGTCCTGCGGTTCGACCGGGAGGAGGCTTCCGGAAGCGGGAGGGGCTTCCCCTGCGGACGGCGGGGGAGTATCTGCTTCCTCTTTCTTCATATCCTTGCCAAATAGTATACCAGAGTGATACATTAACAAACAGTCGCCTTTCACAGCCCTTTGCTGCAGCCGGCAGCACGCAGCGTCCCCGGGACGCGTCTTGTGCACCAATGAAGGAGGCATTACCTTGAAGCTCAATGAGTTGACCATAGCGGAGGTGCGCAGGCTCCTCGACAACAGGGAGGTCAGGCCCCGTGAGGTCCTCGATGACGTATACGGGCGGATCGACGCAGTGGAGGACCGGATCAAGGCCTACATTACCGTCACCCGGGACAATGCGTACGCGATGGCTGACGCCGCGGAGCAGGCCATCCTCGGCAACACGGCATCCCTTCTGACCGGGATACCCGTTGCCGTCAAGGATAACATGTGCACCAAAGGGGTGCTCACCACCTGCGCGTCGGAGATACTCCATACTTTTGTCCCCCCGTACGAAAGCACGGCGACGGGAAAGCTGAAAGAGCAGCACTACCTGCTGGTCGGCAAGACCAATCTCGACGAGTTCGCCATGGGCTCCTCCACCGAGAACTCGCGGTTCCACACGACGCGGAACCCCTGGGACACGGAGCGGGTGCCCGGAGGCAGCAGCGGCGGCTCGGCGGCTGCAGTGGCCGCGGGCGAATGCATCGCCGCCCTCGGGTCCGATACGGGAGGCTCCATCCGGCAGCCCGCCTCCCTCTGCGGAGTGGTCGGTCTGAAGCCGACCTACGGGCGGGTCTCGCGGTACGGGCTGGTGGCGTATGCGTCGTCCCTCGACCAGATCGGCCCCCTCACCCGGACGGTGGAGGATTCCGCCATCATGCTGAACGCCATTGCTGGGCACGATCGCTTCGACTCCACCTCCGCCCCGGTGGAGGTCCCCGATTTCGCGCGCGTGCTCGGACAGGAGATAAAGGGGATGCGCATCGGCGTCCCCAGGGAATACTTCATCGAGGGAATGGACAGGGAGGTGGAGGACGCGGTGCGCGCCGCCCTCCGGAAGCTGGAGTCCCTGGGGGCGGTGCCGGTGGAGGTGTCCCTCCCTCACACCGGGTACGCTGTCGCGACCTACTACATCCTTGCCACCTCGGAAGCCTCTTCAAACCTGGCACGCTATGACGGGGTGAAATACGGTTTCAGGGCGGAGGGGAAGGACCTGATGGAGATGTACCGGAACACCCGCGCGCAGGGGTTCGGCGCGGAGGTGAAGAGGAGGATCATGCTCGGCACCTATGCCCTCTCCGCCGGCTACTACGAAGCCTACTATAAGAAGGGCCAGCAGGCGAGGACGCTGATAAAGCGGGATTTCGAAAAAGCCTTCGAGCAGGTGGACGTGCTCGTCACCCCCACTGCTCCGGGCGCCGCCTTCCGGATCGGTGAGAGGACGACGGACCCGCTCCGGATGTACCTTTCGGATATTTTCACTATCTCCGTCAACCTTGCCGGCGTTCCCGCCATTTCGGTCCCGTGCGGGTTCACGGGCGGGGGCCTCCCCATCGGCCTCCAGATCATCGGGAGGCATTTCGACGAAGAGGCTATTCTGAAAGTCGCCTACGCCTACGAGCAGAGCACGGAATGGCGTGCGAGGAGACCCTCTCTATGAGAACGGAAGCAGCGGGAATTTTCGATGCCTACGAAGCGGTCATCGGGCTGGAAGTCCACGCGCAGATGCTCACGGAGACGAAGCTTTTTTGCGGGTGCTCCACAAAATTCGGCGCGGAACCCAACACCCAGACGTGCCCCGTCTGCACCGGCATGCCGGGAGTGCTCCCCGTTCTGAACAGGAAAGCGGTGGAGTTCGCCGTCAAGACGGGGCTTGCCACGCACTGCAGGATCTCGCCGTACAGCAGGTTCGCCCGGAAGAACTACTTCTATCCCGACCTCCCCAAGGGATACCAGATAAGCCAGTACGAGCTGCCCCTGTGCGAGGGAGGGTTCGTGGAGATCGTTGTGGACGGCGCGGTGAAGAGGATCGGCATCACCCGGATCCATATGGAGGACGACGCAGGGAAGAACATTCACGAGGGCGCGGGAAATTACAGCCTCGTGGACCTGAACCGGGCCGGAGTCCCCCTCATGGAGATCGTGTCCGAGCCCGACATCAGGAGCCCCCGCGAGGCGGCGGAGTATATGCGGAAGCTGCGGAGCATTGTCAGGTACCTCGGTGTCTGCGACGGGAACATGGAGCAGGGCTCCCTCCGGTGCGACGCGAACGTTTCGGTGCGTCCGGTTGGGCGGAAGGAGTTCGGGGTGAAGGCGGAATTGAAAAACATGAACTCCTTCCGGTTCGTGGAGAAGGCGCTGGAATACGAAATAAAACGCCAGATACAGGTGCTGGAGGACGGGGGAAAGGTCGTCCAGGAGACGAGGCTCTGGGATTCCGCTGCGGGAGTGACGCATTCCATGAGGTCGAAGGAGGAAGCGCACGACTACCGCTATTTCCCCGATCCCGACCTGGTGCCTCTCGTGACCGCGCCGGAAACCATCGAGGCGGCCGCCTCCTCCCTGCCCGAGCTCCCCGACGCCCGGCGCGGACGCTTCGTCTCCGACTACGGACTTCCCGAGTACGATGCGGACCTGCTCACCTCCGAGAGGTCCATCGCCGGATGGTATGAAGAGGCGGTAAAGGCGGGGGGGCAGCCCAAGGCGGTATCGAACTGGATGATGGGGGAGCTGATGCGGCTGCTCAACGAGGAGGGGAAAGCCGTCGAAGACTGCCCGGTCAGGCCTGCGCAGCTTGCCGGCATGCTGCAGCTCATCGACGACGGGACCATCAGCGGCAAGATCGCGAAGACGGTGTTCGAGGAGATGTACCGCACCGGTAAAGATGCCGGGGCGGTGGTGAAGGAAAAGGGGCTGGTGCAGATAAGCGATGAGGGGGCCATCGAGGCTGCCGTGGACGAAATCATCGCAAAGAACCCTGCGGAAGCGGAGAGGTTCCGCGCCGGGGAGGAGAAACTGATGGGCTTCTTCGTCGGACAGGTGATGAAGGCGATGAAAGGCAAGGCAAACCCTCAACTGCTGAACGAGCTCCTGAAGAAGAAGCTGCGCTGATCCGGAAGGGAATTCCCCGCTCCGGGCGCGCACAGAGGCGGGGCATGCTTTCCTTTTCGGAGAGACACCTCCCCAAAAGGGGAAAAAAGAGCTTTTGCTCCCGCGAAAAATGTAGTAGACTTAAGGGGAATGCGGGTGGCACGTTTGTTGCTAATATCTATTCCAAAAGGGAAAGGGGGTGAGTACATGAGGATTTTTGCGGCAATTTTAACTGTTTTGATCGCTGTGGTGTTTATCGGAAGCGCCATGGCTGTTCCTCCGGGCAAGGTTGTGGAGTTCGCCGGCGGCGGGGCGGGGAAGGTCACCTTTGACGGGAAGACTCATGCCGACAAGGGCCTGAAGTGCAATGACTGTCACACCAAGATCTTCCAGATGAAGAAGGGCTCCGCCAAGCTAACGATGGCGGAGATGAAGGAAGGCAAGAATTGCGGTGCATGCCATGACGGCACGAAGGCCTTCAACACCACCGACAAGGACAACTGTGCGAAGTGCCACAAGAAATAAAGTGGCAGAGCAGCACAAAAAAGGGGCGACCGTACGGCCGCCCTTTTTATTCCTGCCGCGCCTCCCAACTACTTCACATACGTGAGCCAGGAGCCGTACTTTTTGTTCCTGCCCTTTACCGCATCGAAGAATAGCTTCTGCAGCTTCCGGGTCACGGTGCCCGCCCTGCCCTCTCCGATCGTTCTGCTGTCCAGCTCCCTGATAGGCGTGACCTCCGCAGCGGTGCCGGTAAAGAACGCCTCGTCGCAGATGTAGACTTCATCGCGGGTGAACCGCTCCTCCCGTACTTCCATCCCCGCGTCCTTTGCGAGGCTCATGATGCTGCTGCGGGTGATGCCTTCCAGGACCGAGGTGAGGGGGGTGGTTTTCAGGATTCCGTTCCGCACAATGAAGATGTTCTCCCCGCTCCCCTCAGCCACATAGCCTTCAGTATCGAGAAGCAGGGCTTCATCGTACCCGCAGGAGACGGCCTCCTTTTTCGCGATCTGGGAATTGACATAGTAGCCGCAGATCTTGCCGCGGGACATCTGTGAGTTGACATGGTTCCGGACAAAGGACGATACTTTTACCCGTATGCCTTTCTCGAGCCCGTCCTCGCCCAGATACGCACCCCACGGCCATGCGGCAACAGCGACCTGGATAGGGTTCCCTCTTGGGTAGAGGCCCATCGCCCCATACCCGATATACACGAGGGGCCGCAGGTAGCACTCCTCAAGTCTGTTCGCCCGCACCGTTTCTACGAGCGCCTTTCTGATTTCCTCCTCCGAATAGGGGATCTCCATAAGGAAGATGTGCGCGGAATGAAAGAGCCTCCGCACATGCTCATCGAGCCTGAAGATAGCGGGGCCTTTCGGGGTCTTGTAGCAGCGGATGCCCTCGAAGGCGCCGAGTCCGTAATGGAGGGTATGGGTCATAATATGGACGGTGGCGCTCTCCCAATCGATCAGTTTTCCGTTCATCCATATTTTTTCCGTCTTGTTGATCATACGTTTTATTAAATCAGTAGAATGTGGCTCCTGTCAAACGGGAGGAGAGCGGACGACGCCGCTTCCGGCGTCGTCCTGAACAGGGCGTCTCCTACGTACTCTTCCTCCTGCGCGAGGCCCCGAGCAGGCCCAGCATTCCCGCTCCGAGGAGCAGGAGGGTGGAGGGCTCCGGGATGACGGCGGAAGGCCCGGAGGCGGTAAAAGAGGTGGACGCATCCACCTTCACCAGGGTCCCCCCTGCCGACGCAGTACCGTCCCAGAGGGAGGCGGGCGTAAAGAAGGGAGGCTCATTCATCGTCCCTGTCATGGTGAGGCCGGTGATGCCGGCGTTGGTGATGTCGAGGTATGCCCCGTTGACCGTATCGATAGTGAAATGGGCGGTAAAGGAGCCGTTGGAGGTCCTCGCTCCCTGCGGTGCGGCAACGGTATCGAGGAGGGCATCCATGCTCTGCAGACGCCCGGTGAGCACCTTTACCCCGTCGCCGTAGCCGGAGCCGTTTTTCGGGTTCGCATCGGGCGAGGAATCGAAAAACATCTCCACCAGTGCCTCACTGTTCTGCGCACTGCCCAGCAGGGTAGTCTGATGGACCGCTCCCTGCGAATCGGCGAGGGAGACCTGGTTGGTGATGGATTCGGGCAGCCGTGTCTGAATAGTGAGCTCGTAGGAGTTGTTCAGTGCGGCGGGAGTGAGCGGTGTCCCTGTGAATTGCAGGGTGCCGACGCGTCCCTGGTAGATGAACTCCATCGTGTTCTGTGCTCCGGATGTGAGGAGCCCGGTGTCCGTCATATGGGTCATAAGATCGGTATGCACACTGTAGGCCCCGCTGCCCGTCGGATCGATACCGAGCAGGGGCGCTGCCTGTGCATGCGGCGCAGCTGCAGCGGTCAGAAAGACCGCAAGGACGGCTGCGCATACAACAGATGTTTTTTTCATCTTTCTCACCTCCTTTTGTGCTTGAATGGTCGGCCCTTGAAAAGGGCCGCTTTGTTCAAGGGCGATGATTTTCGATGCGCGAGGGGAGGGGAAGGAAAGACGCAGGGGCCGGCTCAGGTTCTCTTTCACCGCTGACAGCAATCGAAGAGCATCCGTCAGCAATTTAAAAGCAATCCCCATGCCAGTTACGCAGAGGGTTGATGTGGAAGGGAATTGCGGGGGCGCCCTCCGCGCAGCGGGGCATATCTGTAAACAATTCCGATAAAAGGGCGGCGGATATTCTTACACGCGACGGAAGACTTTACAGAAATACACCCGCTAGGAAGCCCGGTGCAGCGTTTTCTTGAGGAATCCCTTCAGCGAGTAGAGAAGGGAGGCGGCCGGCTTGTTGTCAAGCAGGGCGACGGCGGGCTTCGAGAGGAGGAGACGGAGGAGCCACTGGGGAAAGGAGCGGGTGAAGATGTGCAGGAAGAGAAAATTGAGATAGCTTTTCCCGCTGAACTGCCAGGTCTTGGTGCTGTCCGCAATCCGCCCGTCCCGGAGCGCCTTGCCGTACAGCTCCGTGCCCGGAAAGAAGGTGAGGGAGAAGACGTTGAGGCGATAGGGGCGCGGGAAGCGGGTGATCAGGCGCAGGGTCTCCAGGACATCCTTCCTCTCCTCATACGGGTTGTCGATGATGAAGTCGTAGTAGGGCGTCAGCCGGTCCTTGAATTCGTTGACGATAGCAACCGCTTCCAGGACCTTCTCGGGCGAGGGTCCCCGCCGGTACAGCTTCAGAGTGCTCCTGCTCCCCGTCTGGATGCCCACCTGGAGCTCCTGCAGACCGGCGTCTGTCAGGATTGCGAGCTTCTCCCTGTTGATTTCGTGAGGATGGGCCAGGCAGCGGAGCGGCTTTCCGATCTTCTCACGGTACAGGGCGGCGAACTCCCGGAGTTGCGCAGTGTCATGGGAAAAGAAGTTGTCGTCCGAGAGGCAGACTTCCTCGAAAAAGGGAAACTTCTCCAGCATCGAACGGACCTCTTCGATCACGTTGCCATGGCTCCTTTTCCTCAGGTAGTGCTGCCCCTTGTACAGCTCCTTGAAATGGTAGCAATAGGAACAGCTATAGGAGCAGCCCCGCGAAGCCATGGTCTGGTAGTAGAGGGTCTTGTCACGGCAGCTCTTCCGGATCTGCTCCTCCATGAGGGGCGCCGACAGCTCTACCAGCGTGCTGTTGTCCCATAGATAGTGCCCCTCCATCGAGAAGTCGGGGAAGGGAAGGGAGTCGAGGTCCCGGACGATGGAGGCGATCAGGCCTTTCGTGACCGTCCCGTCCCGGACCGGCCAGATGCCGGCGAGGGAAGAGGGGTCCCCGCCGTTTCCGACGGCCTGCAGGAGCGCTGTCAGGGAGAGCTCCCCCTCCCCGATACAGACCATGTCTGCGTATCCCGCCGCGTCGTCCGGCTGGGCGGTGATATGTTTGCCTCCCCACAGGAGAGGGGTGCTTATCCTCTTCTTCACCTCCCTGCTCAGAGCGGCGACGAAGGGCAGATGGCACGAGAAGAAGGAGAACCCGATGAGGGAGGACCCGGCGGCCACCTGCCGGATCTCTCCGGCAAGTTTCTCCAGGGACGCCTGCTCAGAGCCCCCTTCCTCGAGAATGGAAGGGGCGAAGACGATCCGGGTGGGATACCCCTGCTCCCGCAGGACGGCAGAGAGCAGCCGTACGCTGTATGCGGTGATGTCCTCGTACGGCGAAATAAAGGTAATTTCGGGTTTTTGCGGCGGCATTCCCTGTTCTCCTCTTCGGTACAAAGTGCCGGGATGGGGTCTGTTCACCCGGTGCGTCGTCCCTTGTCATTGCAAAATGCAAAATGATCGCCTGTACTGCAACAAATCTTCTCAAACGGTAAGAGCATTATTTTATGAATGGAGGAGGGGATTTGCAAGAGGAAAATGGAATGTTGTCAAGCCAATTTAGAAATGTCCTAATTTTTACCAAAAGAGAAGTGTCCGGTTTTCCGGCAGAAGGGGAATGCCCTTTCGCGAGTCTCCAGCTTGACTTTTTCCCATTTTCGGCTAAAGTTGATATATATGGTTTGTACTATCTAGTAGAGGGGCGGTCGCCCCCTCCCGAGGCCCTGTGTGCTCCGCATCCGGTGCGGGACAGGCGTAAAAATACTGCGAAAACGGGGTTGCGAAGTGCTCCAGCACGGACTGATGGTATCCTCTACGGCACAGTGTTCGATTCAGAAAAGCGGCAGGGCGGGGCAATCATACACTTTTTATACGGACAACAGACTGCGTATCAGCGTCTGGGACGAACGGATTGCCGAGCTGACAGGACGACCTCCCCTGACCGCAATGGGGAAAAAGTATTTCGAGGTGCTCCCGCGCATCGTCCTGGAAGAGAGGGACGCGCTTTCCACCGCGGTAAAGAGGAATAAGGCGTTGGCCTTCAAGCGGTACTCCTTCAACTGCCTGCACGGGCAGATCGATGCCGACGTCTCTGTCGAGCCGGTGCGCGACATGCACGGCAAGGTCAGGAGCCTGATGGTCTCCTTCTTTCCCTACTCCACCTGTCTCATGGCGATCAAGCTCCAGAACCTGCAGCGGATCATCGATATCGGCAAGACGGCTTCGACGCTCGCCCACGGCGTCAGAAACCCCTTGAATGCGATCAAGGGAGCAGTGGTGCACCTCCGCGAGAAATACGCCAGCGAGCAGACCCTTATCGAGTTCACCCGGATCATGGAGGACGAGATATCGCGCCTCGACAATTTCATCTCGCGCTTCCTCAGCGCCTCCGTCCCCGACGCCGCGCTGACCGGGTCGGACATCAATTCGCTGTTGAAGAGGATCGAAGTGTTCACCTCCATGCAGGCCTATGCGGGAAACATCGAGACGGTGTACGAATACGGGGACATCCCCCTGGTAACCATCGAGGCCTTCCAGTTCGAGCAGGCGGTCCTGAACGTGATCAACAACGCCATAGAGGCCATGAGCCCGGGCGGGCGCCTAGCCATCAGGACAGCGCATGAAAAGCGCTTCGATACCGATTTCGTCCTCGTGGAGATCACGGATACGGGTCCGGGCATTTCCGAAAACAGGGAGGCCGGCCTTTCCGGGGACAAGGGAAGGGGGTTCGGACTTTTCATCACCCGTGAAATCATCCAGTACTACAAGGGGCATATGGAAATCAAGAGCAAGAAGGATGCCGGTACGGTGGTGCGTCTGTATTTTCCGGCACAGGACAGAGACAGGACGCACCCCGCGGACTACCGGCCATAATGCAAAGGGAATACATTCGCACCCCGCATCGTACTCTTCTCCGGAACCCCCGGCAGGGCGGACGCGGAGGGAAGGGCGTCTGCTCCTTTCCCTCTCCGGCTTCGCATCCCCGCACCCTGCAGGACGGGACCGCGCCCTGAGAGCGCATTCGTACGAGACAGGCCGCACCTGACGCGCCGCAAGGAGAAGGCAATGAACGAGAGCTGCAACGGACGTGTCCTGATCATCGACGACGACCCCAATGCGCGCAGGGTCCTTTCGGCGATCCTTTCGGACGGCGGATACAGTGTTTTCGAGGCGAGGGAGGTGGACGAAGCCGTCTCCGTCGTCGCCTCCGAGGATATCGATACGGTCATCACGGACCTGAAAATGCCGGGGAGAGACGGGATGCAGTTTTTTCAGTACGTCTCCGATACACACCCCGACATCCCCGTGATATTTCTCACCGCATACGGCACCGTGGAGTCCGCGGTGACGACCATCACCCACGGGGCTTTCTACTACTTCATCAAGCCCCCCGACTACGTAAAGCTGAAGAGCATCCTTTCCCGGGCGGTGGAGCAGCGGCGGCTGAAGAGGGAGCTGGAGAACCTGCGGCGGAAGCTCTCGTCGGAAAGCCCTTCCGTCCGCATTATCAGCAACGCGCCCGTCATGCTGGGCATCATCGAAACCATCGAGGCGGTGCGAGACTCTTCCAGCAGTGTCCTGATCACCGGGGAAACGGGAACGGGCAAGGAGCTGATCGCCCGCGCTCTTCACTACAGCAGCACCCGCGGAAGCAACCCGTTCATCGCGGTGAACTGTGCAGCCATCCCCAAGGAGCTGATCGAATCGGAGCTCTTCGGGTATGAGAAGGGTGCGTTTACCGGGGCGGTGGCGCGGAGAATCGGGCGGTTCGAGGAGGCCGCGGGCGGTTCGGTGTTTCTCGACGAGATAGGGGAGCTCGAGCTCTCCCTTCAGGCAAAGCTGCTCCGCGCCCTCCAGGAAAAAGAGATCGAGCGGCTCGGGAGCAACCGGAAGATAAAGGCCGATTTCAGGCTCATTTGCTCCACCAACCGCGACCTGCTGAAAGAGGTGGGGGAGGGGACCTTCCGGGAGGACCTCTTTTATCGCATCAACGTGGTGCATATCGACGTCCCCCCTCTCCGGGAGAGGAGGGACGACATCCCGCTGCTGGCGGCGGAGTTTCTCAACGAATTCTGCATCCGGGAGAAGAAGGCAATCAAAATTGCGGACGAGGTGATGCGGCTCTTCAGGGAACACCCGTGGCCGGGCAACATACGACAACTGAAAAACGTGATCGAGAGGGCCGTCGTCCTGGTGAAAGGAGAGATGATAACCTCCCGTGAGCTCCCGGAGGAGTTCCGCACCCGGAGGCACCGGGAGCTCTCCGTACCCCTCCGCACCCTGAAACAGCTCGAAGTCCACGCGGTCCGCGAGACCCTGAACAGATGCAACGGCAACAAGTCGAAGGCAGCCCGAATGCTCGGGATCTCGCGGAAAGCCTTTTACAAGAAGCTGCGGGACCTCCCGCTCCCGTAGGAGCACCCCGCTTCCACCGCCTCCCCTTCTTGTTTCCCTCAGAAACACTTTTGGCGCTTATAAGAAGGAAAATGCCGCTTCCGGAGGATGCTGTGTCCGAAAGATACATTATTACGCTCATATATTCCAACAGGTTTGTTCTCGCTGTATCCGATGGAAACAGGAGAGAGCGGAGAAGGGCTCTCCAAAGCCCCCGATTCCGCAGCGGAGCTGCGGAAAGAGAGGAGTGCGGGCGCTGCCTGTCCAGGACGCCCGCTGTCTTTTGCTTCCCAAGGCGCTGTTTTCCCTGCATTGTCCCGCTCCGTGCGGCATGACGGCGCTTTCCCGCTCCCCGCAGGCATCGATCTTGCTCTTCCCCGTGTCTATGGGAGAAAAAAAGATACTCATCGTCGATGAGGAGGGCTTTTCCCGCATCTGTTCGGCAATTCTCGAGTTCGAAGGCTACGGTATAGAGGCGGCGACCGATGCGAACGGGATCGGCGTGCGTCTGAACGACAGGGACTTCGGGTTGATCATTACCAGCTATCCCTACGGCATTTTCATTTTCGAGGAAATCAAACGGCAGAACATCGCCACCATAATCCTCTCCGACCACATTAACGGAGACCTTATCAGCATACTCGAAGGCTTCTGCAATTCCTACTGCATGATCAAGCCGCTCGACTACCGCAAGTTCCGGCTTCTGGTGCGGCAGGTGATGGACGGAGAACTGAGCACCATCCAGGGGG
The DNA here is from genome assembly GCA_046350935.1 of Thermodesulfovibrionales bacterium. Lineage (GTDB taxonomy): Bacteria > Nitrospirota > Thermodesulfovibrionia > Thermodesulfovibrionales > Dissulfurispiraceae > Nitrobium. The sequence goes on along the minus strand of JAXLZK010000010.1, from coordinate 51,958 downwards.
GATACAACATTGTCTAGCAGGGCGCTGAAAAAGTCGTTCTTCCGTCATTGCGAGCGGAGCGAAGCAATCCCGCCTCTGATGAAATCGGTCGGTTGGAGATTGCTTCGTCGCAAAAAAGCTCCTCGCAATGACACTACAGTCGTTTTTCAGCGGACTGCCGGAACGCTCTCGGCACTCACCTCGGCGGTCCTTTTCCTGCTCCTCCTCGGCACGGGCTGTTCAGAAAAAGGGAGCGGGGGCAAGGAGCAGCTCTTCAGGAAGGGAGTGCAGATGCTGCAGGAGAACAACCCCCGTGGCGCCGTCGTGCTCCTCAGGAACGCCCTGGAGGAGGACCCGAATTTCTTCGAGGCCCGCTTCCAGCTTGCCCGTGCGTACGCCCGTGCGGGAAACAACGACGCCGCGGAGAGGGAGCTGGGAAAGGTGGTGCTGCAGAGCCCCTCCTTCCCGGAGGCGCACATCGAGCTCGCCCGCATCCATGTACAGAAGAACAAGCCTGACGAGGCGCTGCGCGAGCTCGGCGCGCTCGGCGGAAACGCCGCCTCCGCGGCGGAGGTCCTCGAGATCTCCGGATGGGCACGCGCCCTGAAAGGGGAGCTCCCGGAGGCGGTGGAGCTTCTGAGAAGGAGCCTCCGGCAGGACGGCGGCAGGAGCTCCGCGGCCGTGGCCCTTGCCCGGGTCTTTCTGATGAGGGGGGAGAAGGACGGGGCGAAGCGCCAGATCGCGGACGTACTCCGCAGGGAGCCCGCCCAGAAAGACGCCCTGTTCCTCCTAGCAAGCATCCAGACCTCCGAGCATGCGACCGACGAGGCGCTGGCGACGTACGACAGGATTATTGCGGCGCATCCCTCCCTTGTGGATGCTCCTTTCAAAAAGGGCGTGCTCCTGATAGGGAAAGGGCAGCACGGGCCTGCTCTCGCCCTGTCGGAGGCCCTCATCCGGGACTTCCCGCACGACGCGCAGGGATACAGCCTGAAAGGGATGGCGCTCTTCTACCGCAAGCAGTTCAACGACGCCGTCATCGCCCTCCAGAAGTCTTTGTCCCTCTCTCCCAGCAGCGGCGGATATTATTTCCTGGGGCTCAGCCACTACTACCGGAACGAGCCGGAGCAGGCCCTGAGCCAGTTGCAGAGGGCCCTCGACCTCACCCCCTCCTTTACCCAGGCCCGGATACTCGTCGCCCTGGTGCTCCTGCAGCAGAAGCGGACGGACGACGCCATCACCGAGGCGAAAAAGGCGCTCGGGGACGGCAGGGACAACGCCCTCGCCCGCAATATCCTCGGCAGCGCCTATATGGCAAAGGGGCTCTACGACGAGGGCATGGCGGAGCTGGACAAGGCGGCGGCCCTCGACCCGAAACTGGTGGAAATCCACATCAAGAAAGGCCTGTACCACCTCAACAGGGGCAGGCTCACCGAGGCGGAAACAGAGCTGAGCACTGCCGTGCGCATCACTCCCGACGTGCTGAATACGCGCCTGGTCCTGGCCTCGTATTATCTGAAGACGAAGGAGTACGGGAAGGCGGAGAAGACCCTGCGCGAAGGGCTCAGGGGCGGCAAGGCGGACGCGGTGCTGTATAACAACATGGCCGCCGCCCTCATGGCGGCGGGCAGGTCTGCGGACGCTCTCCGGCAGCTCCGGAAGGCGAAGGAGGCGGACCCCGACTATCTCACCCCTTATTTCAACATCGCGGCGTATCACGCCGCAAAAGGCGATTCCGAAAGCGCGCTCGATGAATACCGGGCGGTGCTGCGCCGCTCTCCCGGGAACCTCGCCGCCCTCCTGGGGAGTGCGGCGCTGCTTGAGGCAAAGGGGAAGGAGCAGGAGGCCCTCGCCGTATACAAGAAGGCGAACGAGTCGAGGCAGGCGCAGGGGGTCCTTGCCCTTGCCTCTTATTATCTCAGGAAAAAGGACACCGGCAGGGCGCTCGAGACGCTGGACGAAGCGATACAGGCCGACCCGCGCAGCAGCGAGGCGCTGGAGCTCAAGGGAAAGATCCGCCTGGGAGAGAAGAGATACCGGGACGCCCTGTCCGCATTCGGAAAAATCGAGGCCTACGATCCCGACAGGGCCCTTCCCCTGATCGTGAACGCCTGCATCGAGGCGGGAGAGTACAAGACGGCCTTGAAGAAAGTCGAAGACAGGCTGCAGAGACAGCCGGGAAGGGACGACCTCGCCGCGGAAGCAGCGCGTCTGCACCTGCTGATGGGGGACCGGCGGAAAGCCGAGGAAACGGCGTCGGCCCTCATCAGGCAGAAGCCCGGTTCTCCTTACGGCTACCGGGTCCTTGCCTCCGTCCTCGAGAGCGGCAACGATCTGGATAAGGCGATCGGCGTCCTGAAAGAGGCGCTCACGATGAGCGGGGACGACGCGGCGGTGAGGACTTCCCTCGCGTTGCTCTATACGAGAAAAGGGGAGTACGCCCTTGCCCTCGGCGCCTACGAGTCCCTGCTGAAGCGTGATGCGGGGAATGTGGCGGTCCTGTTCGGGATGGGGACCGTATACGACCTCATGGGGAACAAGAAGGAGGCGGTCGCCAAATACCGCCAGCTCCTCGGGAAGTCCGGGGATCATGTCCCGGCGCTGAACAACCTCGCTTTCCTGTACGCGGAAGGGCACGGCAGCAGTGAGGAGGCGCTGGCGCTCGCGTCGAAGGCATACCGGATCGCACCGGGGAACGCCGAAGTAATGGATACCCTGGGATACCTCCTTCTCAAGAAGGGCAGGACGGAGGAAGCGTCGAAAATGCTCGAAAAGGCCGCCTCCCTCCTCCCGGGCAATCCTACGGTGCAGTATCATGCGGCCCTTGCCCTGAAGGAGCGGGGCGACAAGGGCAGGGCCGTCGAGCTCCTCAGCAGGGCCGTGCGCACCGGCGACTTTCCCGAAGCCGGCGCCGCGAGAGTGCTTCTTGCGGAGCTGAGGGGAGGCAGATGAGCGTGCGGCTCCTCATCGCGATGCTCCTTTCGGGGGACGCCTTTCTTTCGGCGGCATCCGCCTCCGTGGTGCTGTACCTGTCCGCCGGGAAACCGGCGAATGCGGGGAGCCTGCTGGCATCCAATGCGGCGCGGGTTTCCTTCTTCGTGCTGGTCGTCCTTTTTTCGCTCTTTTTCGTCGGGCTGTACAGCCAGGAGGGGAACACCACCCGGAAGGAGATCTTCATCAGGGTCTTCATCTCGCTGGTGCTTTCCGTCTTCATTCTCTCCTCATTCTATTACCTTATGCCTTTTTTCCGGTTCGACAGGGGAATGCTCGCCGCATCCCTTGCGCTGTCCGGCCTCCTCCTTCCCCTCTGGCACGCGGGGCACAAGGCGTTCCTCTCCCTCACCGGGTTTGTGCGGAGGGTCATCATCCTCGGCACCGGCCCCTTGGCGAAACAGATCGGGGAGTCCTGGCGACGACGAACCACCATTACGTGCTCGCCGGGTACGTCAACTGCCCCCGCGAGCCGCTGTTCGTGCCTCCCCATACGGTGGTGGGAGACGGGAGGGGGGCTCATCGAGACCGCAAAGAAGGAAAAGGCTCATAAAATCGTCATCTCGCTGTCCGAGAGGCGGGGCGTCTTCCCCCTGCGCGATGTGCTTGCCTGCAAGCTGAGCGGCATCGACGTGGTGGACGCACCCTCCTTCTACGAGCAGATAACCGGGAAGCTGCTGATCGAGAACATAACCCCCAGTTGGTTCATCTTTTCGGACGGGTTCCGGCTGACCGCCTTCAAGCGGCTCTATAAAGAGCGTTCGACATCCCCCTGGCGCTTGCCGGACTCACCCTGGCGCTTCCGGTGATCCCGCTCGCCGCCCTGATCATCAAGATGGAGTCCCCTTCCTCGCCGGTGCTGTTCCGTCAGCTCAGGGTGGGGCAGGGGAGAGGAACTTCGTCCTGTACAAGTTCAGGACGATGCGCCGGGACGCCGAGAGCGGAACGGGCGCGGTCTGGGCGAAGAAGGACGACCCGCGCGTGACGGCGGTGGGCAGGTTCATGCGGAAATACCGCTTCGATGAGCTGCCGCAGCTCTACAACGTGCTCAGGGGGATATGTCCTTTGTGGGGCCGCGGCCCGAGAGGCCCGAGTTCGTGGAAAAGTTGAAGAGGGTCATCCCCTACTATTCGGAGAGGCATACGGTAAAACCGGGCATCACCGGGTGGGCGCAGATCAAGTATCCCTACGGGGCATCGGTGGAGGATACGATCGAAAAGCTCCGCTACGATCTTTTTTACATCAAAAACATCTCTCTCTTCCTCGACCTCCTGATCATCCTGGAGACGGTAAAGGTGGTCCTGCTCAAACGGGGGGAGATAGAGGAGGACGTATGAAAGCACTCGCGATTCTTTTGCTCCTGGGACTCCTGGCACCCGCCGCCGCTTTTGCGGGAGAGTACGTGATAGGGGACGGCGACACGCTCTTTATCTCCGTCTGGGGGGTGAAGGACCTCTCGCTTTCGGTCAAGGTGAGGCCGGACGGGAAGATCACGATCCCCGCGCTGGGGGAAGTGCCCGCGAGCGGCCTGGCCCCAGGAGCTGCAGAAGCAGCTCACCGCCAAGCTGAAGGACCTGGTGCGTAACCCTGTGGTGACGGTGATCGTGGAAGGCATTACCAACAGCAAGGTGTACGTTTTCGGCGGAGGGTAAAGCCCGGCGTCTACGAGCTCAACCGCAGGACTACGCTGCTGCAGCTTCTCTGCCAGATCGGGGAGGTGCGGCTCGCCGACCTGCGCCGGGCGTACGTGCTCCGGAGCGGCAAGAAGGTGAAGGAGGACCTCTACCGGCTCTTTATCGAGGGCGACGTCTCCGAGGATATGGTGATCGAATCGAGCGACGTCCTCTTCATCCCCGAGCTGGACTCCCGGAACGTCTATGTCGCCGGCGCGGTAAACAGCCCAAAGTTCATCGAATACAGGGACGGGATCACCATAATGGACGCGATCCTGGCAGCCGGGTGGTTCTCCGAATTCGCCAAGCAGAACGACGTCGTCCTCTTCACGCAGAAGGACGGACAGAAGGTCGCCCGGACGGTGAAGGTGAAGGACCTGCTCCAGGACGGAAAGCTGAGCGAGAACCTGAAGCTTCAGCCCGGTGATTACATCGTGGTCAAGGAAGGGATCTTTTAGGAGGGGCATGGAACCGTCGGGAGTGGACCTCAAAGGTATATGCAGCTCATAGCGAAGCGGAAGTACGTGTTCATCCTTTCCGTGCTCTCCTCATCACCCTGGTGGTGCTGACCAGCTACTTCCTCCCCAAGGAGTATGAGGCGAAATGCACGGTCTTCATCGAGCGGAGCATGATCAACACGATCATCAAGGGCATCGCCGTCACCCCCTCCCTTGAGGAGAAGCTCAAGGTGCTGTCCTACACCATGAGCAGCAGGAACCTCCTCCTGAAGGTGGCGGACGACCTCGGCCTTCCGGTGAACAGGAAGAAGCAGTCCGAGGTGGAAAAAGTCGTCTCCGACTTCCAGAAAAACACCGACATCACGATGAAGAGCGAGAACGGCCTCTTCATCGTCTCCTCCGGAATGCGGACCCCAGCTCGCCCGGGACTACGTCAACGCCCTGGTGCGGCGGTACATCGAGGAGAACGTGTCGGAGAAGAGGGAGGAGACCTACGGCGCGAGCCGCTTCCTCACGGAGCAGATTAAATTCTTCAAGGAAAAGCTCGACAGGGCGGACGACGAAATCATCAGGTTCCGGAAGGAGAAGGGCATCTTCGTCGCGCTGGACGACCGCAGGGTGGTTGAGGAGATAAAAACGGCGGAGGAAGGGCTCGAAAGGGTCAGGATGAAGAGGCGGGAGCTGGAAGCGCGGAAAAAGACGATGCTCAGGCAGATGAAGGGGAGAGGCCCTACACCGCCGCCATCATGGGGAAAGGGTCGGGCGACCCCGGCGAGAGGGTCCTGACGCTCCAGAGGAAGCTGACCGACCTGCTGCTGACCTATACGCCGAACTACCCGGAAGTGATCAGGGTCAGGACGGAAATAGAGACCCTGAAGGGCCAGATGGCGAGCGGGCAGGCCCCGTTGGCAAGCGATGCGGGCGCAGCCGACGGCGAAGTGGCGCTGCTGAACCCGGTGTTCCAGCAGTTGCGGGAGGAGATGACGAGGGCAGACCTCGAGCTGGCGGCCCTTACGGCAAAGGACGAACAGCTCAGGAGGCTCATGGAATCGAAGAAGACCTATCTGCGGAGCATGCCTGCCGAAAAGAAGAGCCTTACCGACCTCGAGATGGCGCGGGCTACCACGAAGAACATCTATGAGGAGCTCGTGGCCCGCCTCGGCCAGGCGGAGGTGTCGAAGCAGATGGAGGTGCAGGACAAGGCCTCCACCTTCCGGATCGTGGACCCCGCGGTGCTGCCGATGAAGCCGGTGAGCCCCGACAGGGTGAAGATCATGCTGTTCGGCATCCTTGCCGGGCTGGCGGGGGGCTTCGGCCTCGTCGTCCTGCTCGACTCCGTGGACAGGTCGGTGAAAACGGTCGACTCCTCAAATCCTTCGGGGTCCCGGTGATTGCCGTCATCCCGAGCATCCAGAACCCCGAAGAAACCGCGGAGCAGCGGAAGAAGGACAAACGGCTCTACACGTTTGCGGGGGCGTATATGGCGGGCATCCTCGCGGTGTTCACCCTGGAGCTGCTGGGCGTCTCCTACGTGGACGACTTCATCAGCGCCGTCGTCAGCCTGCCGGGGCACCTGAAGAGCATCTTCTAGGGGAGGAGGCGGGGCAGGATACGCCGTGGCATGTCTTTTCACCGCACTACCACAACAGGAGAGAGAGAATGAGCAGAATTGAGAAGGCCCTCGAAAAAGCGGTGCAGCTTCGGGACAGCAGAGAGGAGAGCCTCAGGGACCCGGCGCCCGTCAGGGAGCGCGTCCGTGAGCGCATCAAGGAGAGCGTGTTCGACGCCGAGGAGATTCTTGCCGTCGACAACCCCTACATCATCACCCTGAAGGACCCCGGCTCCCCCGCCTCCGAAGAGTACCGGAAGCTGAAGTCCATGATCGTACAGATCACCCACCAGGGGACTTCTCAAATACCCTGATGGTCACCAGCTCCCTGAGCTGGGAGGGAAAGACCCTCACGGCCATGAACCTTGCCGTTACCCTTGCTCAGGAATACGACTACACGGTCCTCCTGGTGGATGCGGACCTCGGAGGCCCTCCCTGCATGGCTACTTCAATATCAAGCCGGAGTTCGGACTCGCCGACTGCCTCACCGACGAAATCGACCTGGGGGGCTCCCTCATCAAAACGGGGATCGGCAAGCTCTCGTTCCTGCCCGCCGGCAAAAAGGTGAGCAACCCCGTGGAGCTCCTCTCCTCCCAGCGGATGAAGGAGCTGATCGTCGAGATGAAGGCGCGGTATCCGGACCGGTACATCATCATCGACACGCCTCCTCTCCTCCCCTTTGCCGAGACCCACGCCATAAGCTGCATGGTCGACGGGGTGCTTTTCGTGGTCAAGGAGGGAAGACCTCTCTGCAGAGCGTTTCCGACTCCCTGGGGATCCTGCAGCAGAGCAGGCTCCTCGGTATCATCTACAACGGTCTGGAAACGGCGGGGCCGAGCGTTCCGCAGTATTACCACAGCTACGCCGGGATCGAAGCGCAGCCCGAGAGAGAGGCATAGAGCATGTGAGAGCTTCTTCAACTTCAAGGCGAAGCCGTTCGAGCTGGTGCCCAATCCCGACTTCCTTTACCTGAGCAAGGCGCACAAGAAGGCCGTCACCTATCTGGACTACGGCATCAAGGAAAAGGCGGGGTTCATCCTCCTCACCGGCGAGGTGGGTTCGGGAAAGACCACGCTCATCAGGGACCTTGTAAAGAAGCTGGAGGGAGGGTCGCCGTCTCGAAGGTCTTCAACACGAAGGTGAGCTCCGAGCAGTTGATAGCCCTGGTCAACGAGGACTTCGGCCTCAGGACAAAGGGCAAGGACAAGGTGCAGATGCTGAAGGAGCTGAACGACTTCCTGATCCGGCACTACGCGAAGGGGTACCATTCGGTGCTGATCATCGACGAGGCGCAGAACCTGGGGCCGGAGCTCCTCGAAGAGGTGCGGATGCTGTCCAACCTCGAAACGGACAGCGCGAAGCTGCTGCACATCATCCTCGTCGGCCAGCCGGAGCTGCGGAAGACCATCTCCCTCCCGGAGCTTGAGCAGCTGCGGCAGCGCATCAATATCAACTGCCACATCTCCCCGCTCACCCGCGGGGAGGCGGAGGAGTACATCCTCCACCGGCTGGAGGTGGCGGGAAACAGGGACGCGGTGCACTTCTCCGGGGAGACCCTCGACATCATCTATCACTACAGCAGGGGGATCCCGCGGCTCCTCAACGTCATCTGCGACTTCATCCTGCTTTCCGCCTTCGTCGAGGAAACGAAGGACCTGAGCGCCGATATGGTGCGCGACATCATCGGAGACCTCGAGCTGGAAAACAGGTATTGGGAGTTCAGAACGGCCCTCAAGGGGGTCCAGGGGAGGCGGCGCAGCGGGCATTCGGGGAGGAGGAGAAGAGGTACTACGAGGAGATGAAGCGCCTGCTGAGCGGCATGAATCTCCGCCTCGACGCCGTAGAAAAGAGCGCTGAAGGGCGCGACCCGCTCGCACCGGTGGATGTGAGCAAGAGGGTGGACCTTTTCGAGAAGTTCATGAGGGAGTACATGCGCAAGACGGACGAGTCCCTTACCTCCCTCACGCGCAAGGTCGTGGAGCTCTCTCCCGCGCTGGTGGGCACCCCTTCGCGGAACGAGGGCCCGCGCCACCGGAGACGGGGGTTTTTCAGCCGCATCTTCGGCTTTTAAGGAAAAGGGACAGGGCACCGATGACGGCGGAAGAAATGCACTGGTACGCGCTGCACGTGAGGTCGAGGCATGAGTTCGTCACCCGGGACGAGCTGCTGAGGAAGGGTCGACACCTATCTCCCGGCCCTCCGGCAGTGCAGGCAGTGGAAGGACGGGAGGAAGATGGTGGATGCTCCCCTCTTCCCGGGATGTTGCTTCGTGCATATCCCCCTGTCGGAAGACTTCGTGGCCGTGCTGAAAACGCGGGGCGCCGTCGCGCTCCTCTCCGCAAAGCCGGGTGTCCCAAGCCCGGTGCCCCCTGAGGAGGTCGGTCCCTCAGGATCCTGGTCGAAAGCGGATCGGAGCTCGACATCTACCCTCACCTCCGGGAGGGCGCGCGGGTCAAGGGTAGAGGGGGCCGCTGAAGGGGGCCGAGGGGGCGTTCTCGTCAAAACGAAGAGACGGTGTAGTTCCTGTTCAACGACGGAATAGTCGGCAAAAATGAACCATTCCGGTTCACGTCATTCCGTGTCCGGAACGGTATGGCCGCGATCGACAGAGTGAGCGGGTGACGGCAGCGCTCCGCTTGCGGGAGTAAGGCAGAAAGAGGACTCAGGAAGAGCGCTCCAGTTGGACGCTCTCCTGTCATTGCGCAGTCGGCGGAAAAGAGACAGAAAAAAAGAAGCAGACATAGCTCCCCGCAGACGGTTTTCAACCTGCCGGCGGCTGGTATGAGCCGTTTTGGGATATCCGGTCCGGCCCGGGCATTCTGCTGCGCGCTCTGAGGAAAGTGCCTTCCAGTTACGCCTCTGTGACGAGAAAGGCGAACATTGAAAAAAAGTTTAGAACTGAGAAGTAAGTCCGAAGAGCAAAGGCAGGTGCCTGATGAGGAGCAGGCAGAGGAATCTTCTGCTTCTGAGTCTTTTCTCTCTCATTTCCCACTTTCCTTCCTTTTTCTTCCCGAAGGAGGTCCTGTCATGAAGGTGGTGATTCTCGCAGGGGGCCTTGGGACCCGTCTCTCCGAAGAGACGGCGTCCCGTCCGAAACCATGGTGGAAATAGGAGGAAGGCCTATCCTGTGGCATATCATGAGGATTTACTATGCGCACGGGCTCCACGAGTTCGTTATCTGCTGCGGCCACAAGGGGCACATGATCAAGCAATACTTTTCCGACTACTTCCTCCATATGTCGATATCACCTTCGATATGAAGCGGAATAAATTCACCGTGCACCAGAACGGTGCGGAGACATGGAAAGTGACTCTGCTGGTGGACACCGGGGAGAAGACCATGACCGGCGGACGCCTCAAAAGGGTGAGGACTATATCGGAGGCGAGACGTTCTGCTTCACCTACGGGGATGGAGTCTGCGACATCGATATCAGGCAGCTGGTGGAGTTCCACCGGCTCCAGGACACCCTGGCTACCCTGACCGCCGTCCGGCCGCCCGGCCGTTTCGGCGCCATCAGCCTGAGAGCGGGAGAGAACAGGATCACCAGCTTCCGGGAGAAGCCGAAGGGGAGACAGGGCGTGGATCAACTTGGGGGCTTTTCGTCCTCGAACCGGCCGTTATCGACTACATCGACGATGATATGACGATATGGGAGCAGAGCCTGACGAGGCTGGCGCGGGACGGAGGAATGCTGTCCGCCTACAAACATTACGGCTTCTGGCAGTCCATGGACACCTGAGCGACAAGGTCTATCTCCTGGAGCTCTGGAATTCGGGATCGCCTCCGTGGAAGGTATGGTAGCAGGGAAGGCGCAGCAAAGAACGCCTGCGGGAGGCGGAGGAAGCGCAATGGATGCCGAAATAACGGTCATCGGGGCGGGAGTGGTGGGGCTCGCCGTGGCCGCTGCGCTGGCCGACGGAAAGTCGGCCCTCTACATCCTCGAGAAAAACGAATCCCACGGCGAGGATCAGCTCACGGAACAGCGAGGTGATCCACGCGGGGCTCTACTATCCTCGGCTCGCTGAAGGCGCGGCTCTGCACGTTGAGGAGGAGATGCTGTATGAAATCTGCAGGAAGAACAACCTTCCCCACCCGGAGAGGGCAGGAAGCTGCTCATCGCCGCCTCCGAGGGCGAGGGGGCGAAGATCGAGCAGCTGCCAGGAACGCTCGGAACGGGGTGGAGTCCGTCTCCCTGCTGGAGGAAGGAGGTGCGGGCGCTGGAGCCGAATATCAAGGCCTTCGCCGCACTCTGTTCACCGGAAACGGGCATCCTGAGCGCCCATGCCCTCATGGACTATTTCCTGTACACGGCAAAGGCGGGGCGCCGAGATCGCGTGGGACCCTCGTGATCGGGATTGAGAGGGTGTCCGGGAGCTACCGGATCACCACCGTCAATGCGGAGGGAGAGCATTTCGTCTTTACCTCCGAGAGAGTCGTCAATGCTGCGGGCCTGCAGTCCGACGCGGTGGCCCGCATGCTGGGCAAACACTACCTGCTGCGTTACTGCAAAGGCGATTATTTCAGCATCGCCGGCGCGAACGAGGGCATGGTCGGCAGGCTGGTCTACCCGGTGCCTGAAGAGGACCATGCGGGGCTGGGCGTGCATCTCACCCTCGACCTGGCCGGGCGCATGCGGCTCGGCCCGGATGCCGTCTACACCGAAAGGGTGGAGGACTACCGGGTCGTCGGGGAGGACGGCGGACGCGTTCTATGCCTCCGCAGTCAAGTTTCTGCCCTCTCTCCGCAGGGAGGACATCGTCCCCGATATGTCCGGCATCAGGCCGAAACTCCAGGCAAGGGGGAAGGCTTCCGGGACTTCCTTATCAGTGAGGATCTGCCCGGGTTCGTCAACATGGTGGGCATCAGTCGCCGGGACTGACGGCCGCCCCTGCAATAGCCCGCTTTTTGTAAGAACCTCCTGCTGTGCTGACGCCGTGCCTTTCCGGCACGAGCGGAGGCGAGAGCTCATCCGGTCCCCGGAACAGCGGCCGGAACATCGGGAAGAAAGGAGCGCCGACCATGAAAATACTGATCACCGGCAACATGGGGTATGTCGGGCCGTGCGTGGTGGAGCGCCTCCGCTCCTCCTATCCAGGCGCCGCCCTGATCGGCCTCGATACCGGCTTCTTCGCGAGCTGTCTCACCCGGCGCCTGCATTCTCCCCGAGTGTCGGGTGGACGTCCAAGCATTTCGGGGATGTGCGAAAGGCCGGAGAGGGTCTCCTCGAAGGGGTGGACGCCCTCGTTCACCTGGCCGCCATTTCAGACGATCCCATGGGCAGCACTTTTGAAGGTCACGCTCGATATCAACTATCGAACCAGCGTGGCCCTGGCGAAAAGCGCGAAAGAGGCGGGGGTGAAAGCGTTCGTCTACGCGTCGAGCTGCAGCATGTACGGATGTGCGGACGATAGTCCGCGAAGAGGATTCCCCCCTCCCACCCCTTACCGCCTATGCGCAGTCAAGGTGTATGCGGAAAAGAGCTGGAGGGAGTCGCCGACAGCTCCTTTTACGGTAACGAGCCACTGCGCTTTGCCGCCTGCGGAATGAGCGAGAGGCTGCGTCTGGATCTGGTGCTCAACGACTTTGTGGCGGGCGCCATCGCCTCTCCCGGAAGATCACGATCCCTGAGCGACGGGACGCCCTGGAGGCCCCTGATCCCCGTGCGGGACATGGCGCGCGCCATCGATTGGGCCGTCCGGAGAGGCCCCGGCAGCAGGGGTGCGTTCGTGGCGGTGAATGTAGGGGTGATGCGTGGAACTACCGGGTGCGTGAGCTTGCCGAGGCGGTGGCGCAGGTGGTCCCCGGGGTGGAAATATCCGTCAACGGGGACGCTCCGCCGGACAAGCGCTCGTACCGGGTGGATTTCGGGCTTTTCAGGGGAGCTGGCGCCCAGCTTTCAGCCTCAGGAGGACCTGATCTCCGTCATCGGCGGGCTGCGGGAGGGCTGGATGCCATGCGCTTCAGGGACGACAATTTCCGCAGCTCCCGCTTCGGCGGCTCATGGTCCTGCGATCGCTGCGGAGCGACGGGCTGCTGAACGAAAACCTGGAATGGACGCACACTGCGAGGAGGCATAATGCGTACGCGTGTGTACCTAATACCCTTACAGGAGTCGAAAAATGACCACAAGCGAAATACGATGCCGCTTCTGCGATAGCCCGCTGTCCGACACCTTCGCCGACCTCGGGGTGTCGCCCCTTGCGAATTCCTATCTCAGGCCGGACCAGCTCCTTGGAATGGAGCCCTTCTATCCGCTGCACGCATATGTCTGTCCGTCATGCTACCTCGTCCAGCTCGGTCTTTGGGGCCCCTGAGGAGATTTTCAGCGACTATGCCTACTTCTCCTCCTATTCGGACAGCTGGCTGGCCCACGCCCGGCTGCGCGGAGATGATGACCGAGCGCTTCGGGCTCACCGCCCGCCACTACGTCGTCGAGATCTACGCGAGCAGCGACGGCTACCTCCCTCAGTACTTCCTGGAGAGGGGCATTCCGGTCCTCGGGATCGAGCCTGCGCGGAACGTTGCGGAGGCGGCGCGCAAAAAGGGGATTCCCACCCTTGCCGCGTTTTTCGGTACGGAGCAGGCGGAAGCCCTGTCCGCAAAGGGGAAGAGGGCGGACCTGCTCATCAGGAACAACGTTCTCGCCCATGTGCCCGGGCTGACCGACTTCGTGCAGGGGATGAAGGTCCTCCTGAAGCCGGAGGGGATCATCACGATGGGAGTTCCCCATCTGCTGAGGCTGATGGAGGAGAACCAGTTCGACACCATCTACCACGAGCATTTTTCCTATTTCTCCTTCCTTACCGTCGAGAAGGGAGTATTCGCGGTACGGCCTCACCCTTTTCGATGTGGAGGAGCTCCCGACGCACGGGGGCTCGCTCCGCATCTACGCGCGCACACGCGGAGGACTCCCGCGAAGGCCGTGGGAGAGCGGGTGGGGGAGCTGCGGGAAAGGGACGGGCGCGGGCTTCGACAGGATGGAGCGCTATCGCTCCTTCGGGGAGAAGGTGAGGGCAGCGAAGCGGTCCATCCTCGACTTCATGGTGCGGGCAAGCGGGAGGAAGTCCATTGCCGGGTACGGAGCCCCGGCAAGGGAACACCGTCCTGAACTACTGCACGGAATCAGGACCGACTTCATCGATTATACGGTGGACCGGAGCCCGTATAAGCAGAACCGCTATCTCCCGGGCTCGCGCATCCCGATCTGCGCCCCGGAGAGGGGTGCGGGAGACGAGGCCCGACTACTGCTGATCCTCCCCTGGAACCTGAAGGAGGAGGTGATGGAGCAGATGGCGTGCATACGGGAGTGGGGGGCAGGTTCGTCACGTTCGTCCCCGAGGTGACGGTCCGGTGATTTTCAGGGAGACGAGACTGAAGGGGTGCGTTCCTCATCGAGCCGGAGAGGATAGAGGACAGACGCGGCTATTTCTCCCGCACCTGGTGCCGGAAGGAGTTCGAGAGCCGCGGGCTCAACCCGCGCCTCGCACAGTGCAATATTTCCTATACGCGGAGGCGGGGCACTCTGCAGGGCATGCACTACCAGGAGGAGCCGTACGGAGAGACCAAGCTGGTCAGGTGCCTCCGTGGAAGGCTCTACGACGTGATCATCGACCTGAGACCCGGCTCCCCTACCTTCCGGGAATGGCTTCCGGCGACCCTCAGCGGGGAGAACGGGACGATGCTCTATATCCCCGAGGGCTTCGCCCACGGCTTCCTCACGCTGCGTGACGATACGGAGGTCTTTTACCAGATGTCCGAGTATTACCGGCCCGACTCCGCGAGAGGGGTCAGGTGGGACGATCCCGCCTTCGGCATCCGCTGGCCCCTTGCGGTAAAGGTGATTTCGGAAAGGGACAAAAGCTACCGCGACTACGACCCGCAGAAATACAGCGCCTATTCCACTCTCCCCTTTCCCGGCACCGAGCACGCCGAGTACTGGAAAAGACGCTGACCCCCGGCACTCTCTCCCCTCGCTCTCTTTTCCTCCGTCCGCGCAGCATTCGGGGAGCGGCGGCATGGCCCCCCGGGAGGTTCATACCCATGGAAACGACCTATCTGAAAAGAGCATGCCGTCCTGTCGAGGGACCGCCGGCGAAGAGCTGTACCGCTTCGCGGCCTCGCTGTACCTTCTGCCGCAGTATCACCGGCGACGGGGTGCGCGGGACCCTCGCCCGTATCGCCGAACGCATCCCTCTCGAGCTGCACGAGGTCCCGTCGGGCACGAAGGTGTTCGACTGGACGGTGCCCCCGGAATGGAACGTGCGGGATGCCTATGTCAAGAACGCGGCGGGCGAGAGGGTGGTGGACTTCAGGGAGTCCGAACCTCCACGTCGTGGGCTACAGCGCGCCGGTGCACGCGAAGGTCTCCTCGCGGAACTGAAGGAGCACCTCTTCACCCTGCCGGAGCACCCGGACTGGATCCCCTACCGCACCTCCTACTACCGGCGGAACTGGGGCTTCTGCATGAGCCACGCCCGCTTCCTGGAGCTTGACGAGGAGGTGAATACGAGGTCCGCATCGACGCCTCGCTGGACGAGGGCTCCCTCACCTACGGAGAGTGTTTCATCAGGGGCGGGAGCCCCTGGAGATCGTCTTCTCGTGCCATGTCTGCCACCCGTCCCTCTGTAACGACAACCTGTCCGGCATCGCCGTCGCCGCGCTTCTTGCCGAACAGCTCGCCGGGCATTCCGCCGGGCATCCCGGTAGGGCGCCTCTCCGCTATTCCTACCGGTTCCTGTTCCTTCCCGGCACCATCAGCCCCCTCGCCTGGCTCTCCCGGAACGAGAAGAGCCTCTCCAGGATACGGCACGGCCTCGTGCTCGCCGGGGTGGGCGATGCGGGAGGGTTCACCTATAAGAGGAGCCGGCGGGGCGACGAGATCGACGGAACGATGCTGCGGGCGCTGAAGGATTCGGGAGAGCCGTACACGGTGGTGGACTTCAGTCCGGTGGGCTATGACGAGCGGCAATACTGTTCTCCCGGAATCAGCCTGCCGGTGGGCTGCCTGATGAGGACGCCGCACGGGTGCTATCCTGAATACCACACCTCGGCGGACAACCTGGACCTGGTGAAGGCGGGGCCCTTGCCGGGTCTTTCGCCCTCTGCGCCTCCCTTCTGCAGGTGCTGGAGGGGGACGGCAAATACGAAAACCTCTCTCCCCGGGGCGAGCCGCAGCTGGGAAGGAGGGGGCTCTACCCCGGCGGCCAGGGGGAGAAAAGGGCGCAGGAGCTCGCCCTCTATGGGTGCTGAATCTCTCGGACGGTGCCTTTTCCCTCCCGGGAGTCGCGGAGATCAATTTCTTCGACCGCAAGGGCGACCCTGGCGGCCAGGAGGCACGAATGGCGCCGGTGCCAGCTCAAGGATGTCGCCAGGTCACCGGCGAGCCGGGGATCGGCAGGGCGGTTGCCCTCTCCCTCGCTGAAGAGGGCATGGCGCCTACCTGCCGGGAGGACAGCGCTGGGGAGACTGCGTTGAGCTTACCGGGCCTGGAGCTGCCGCTGTACACTGCTATCAGACCGACCTGTCCTGCGGGGAGTGGGATCGCGGAGCTCGGGCGGAGCATCGTACCGGACGCGCGCCTTGTCCTTGTCCACTGCCGAAGTGCTCCAGGCCTCGAAGATTCGCCCGTTGAAGAGTTCGACCGGGCTCATCGCCCCTACCTGCTGACCCGTGCCGCTGCCCCTTCTCAAAGCCGGCCGCGGCCAGATCGTCTTCATCAATCTGAGCGTTTGGAGCGCGGGCGGTAAGCCAGTATGCGTGGCGTCCAAGCACGCGCCTCAAGGCCATTGCCGACAGCCTGCGGGTGTGAATTGACGGGGTCCGGGTGCTCAGCGTCTACCCGGGGCAGGGACCAGCCGCACTCTCATGCAGGCCGCCATCCACGGCAGGGGCGCCCCTACCGGCCGCAGAGGCGGGCTTATGCAGCCCGAAGATGTCGCCGCAGTGTCGTCAATGCCCGCATGGAGGAGAACCGCGGGAGCTCACCGACATCGTGCCGAGAGGCCGCTACGTCGGCCGACAACGCCAAGGAGCGGCGACTCCCGCGGCGGCCCGAAAAGAGAAAAAAGGAGAGAGCGCTCTTTACGCAGAAGGAAAGAAGGAGGCGGGGATGTCTACCACCCCGGAGCGTCGGTCATCCGCATCCAGCCTTCGCGGGGGATGGGTTCCCCTCAACTTGCGCGACCTGCTGGAGTACCGCGAGCTGCTCTATTTTCTTGTGTGGCGCGATATCAAGGTGCGCGGAAACAGACGGTGCTGGGGCCGCCTGGGCGGTGGTGCAGCCCTTCTTCACGATGGTGGTCTTCAGCGTCATCTTCGGAGCGGTGGTGAAGATGCCCTCCGACGGCGTCCCGTACCCCATCTTCAGCTATGCGGCCCTGGTGCCCTGGACCTTTTCGCCGGAGGGCTGGGGGAGGGCGGCGCACAACCTGGTGGGGAACTCCAACCTTATCAGGAAGGTCTACTTTCCCCGCCTCGCGATCCCGATCGCGGCGGTCCTGTCGGGGGTGGTGGACTTCGTCCTGGCATTCGCCACGCTGGTCTGCATGATGCTGTTCTACGGCATCGTCCCAACCGCCAACATGGTATGGCTGCCGTTTCTCATGGCGCTGGCCTTTGTCAGCGCTCTCGCGCTCTCCCTCTGATATCGCCATGAACGTGCAGTTCCAGGACGTGGGGCATGCCACCGGTTTCCTGATGCAGTTGTGGTTCTACGCGACGCCCGGTCACCTATCCGGCCAGGCTCTCGAGCCTCGAGGACCGTGTACGGGATCAACCCCATGGCGGTGTGGGAGGGCTTCCGGTGGGCGCTGCTGGGCGCCGATACCTCGCCTGGCCCCATGCTCATCGGGTCCTCGCTGGCGGCCCTTCTCCTGCTCGTCAGCGGCCTGTGCCGTACGGGTTCGAGAGACCTTCGCGGACGTGGTGTAGCATGGACAGCTCCATTGCCATCCGGGTGGAGGGGCTCGAGAGGAATACCACATAGGGAAACGGCGCGACCTACCGACCCTGCAGGAGACGCTGATCGACTCGTTCAAATCCCTTCCTTAAGGCGGCCCACCTGCTGGCCGGCAGGGCCGCGCGGCGGTGGACGGGCTGAACGAAAAGTTCTGAGCGCTCCAGATGTTTCCTTCGACATCAAGGGGCGAGGTGGTGGGGATCATCCCGGGCGCAACGGGGCGGGAAAAAGCACCCTTCTCAAGGTGCTCTCCCGTATCGTGGAGCCGACGAAGGGAAGCGCGGAGATCCACGGCAGGGTGGGCTCCCTGCTCGAAGTCGGCACCGGCTTCCACCCGCAGCTGACCGGACGCGAGAACATCTACCTGAACGGCGCCATCCTCGGGATGAGAAGGACCGAAATAGAACGGAAATTCGACGAAATAGTTTCCTTCGCCGAAGTGGAAAAGTTCATCGACACCCCGGTGAAGCACTATTCAAGCGGCATGTACCTGCGGCTCGCCTTTGCCGTGGCCGCGCACCTCGAACCGGAGATCCTCATCGTGGACGAGGTCCTGGCGGTGGGGGACACGAACTTCCAGAAGAAATGCCTGAACAAGATGCACGACGTGGGGCAGCACGGACGAACCGTCTCTCTCCTCGTCTCTGCGCGCGCGCGCCCTCCCTGCACAATATGAGGGCGATCACCCGCCTCTGCAGGCGGGCTATTCTCCTCGATGCGGGCGTGGTTGTACAGGACGGGCCGGCGGACAAAGTGGTCAACGCCTACCTGAACCCTGCGGACAGCACCATCGCGGAGCGGGTCTGGCCCGATCCGGCGCAGGCCCCTCGGGCGACATCGTCCGCCTCAACGCGGTGCGGGTCAGGGGGGAGGACGGGCGGGTCAGGGAGGTCCTCGACATCCGGAGGCCCGTCAGCCTCGAAATGGAATACGAGGTGCTCAAACCGGGGTATGTCCTGGCGCCCCACTTCAATATCGACACCGAGGAGGGGGTCTCCTTTTCACGACGATAGACAACGACCCCGCATGGCGGGGCAGGCCACGGCCCGAAGGGGTCTACACCAGCAGCGCCCGGATACCCGGGAACCTCCTCGCGGAAGGCATGCTCTTCGTGGAGGCGGCCCTGCTCACCCTGAACCCGCGGAGCTGCCAGTTTACGGCGTCCGATGCGGTTTCCTTCCAGGGTGGCGGACAGCTTGGAGGGAGATTCCGCGCGGGGGGACTGGACAGGGTCCATGCCGGGGGTTATCAGGCCCCTGCTGAAGTGGAGCACCGCGGCGCATCCTGTGGGAGAAGGAAAACGACAGGAGGAGAGCATATAATGCGCATCAGCGTCCTCAGGAACAGTGAACAGATCGAGGGGGTGCGCGGAGGCCTGGAGCGCGGCGCCCGCCGACCCGGAGGCGACGGTGTTCGTCTCCTGGGAGTGGATGCGCGGGTGGCTGGAGAGTGCGCCGTACGAGAGGTTCGTACTGGCGGCCCGCGAAACGGAACGGTCGCCCTATGTCGCCTTCCTGCCCCTCGGGGGCGAGACCGTCAGGAATGGGGGGAGAGATCCGGCAGCTGGTGATCGGCGGGATGCCCTGGTCGGACAATACAGGTTTCGTCTGCGCCCCGGACAGTGCGCAGCGCGCACTCCCCGCTTTCGCCGTGTTCATGCAGCATCACCTGCGGTGGGACCTCTTCGATATGCGGAACGTGTCCGATCGCCGCCTGGACCTCTTTCTGTCCCGCTTCTCCCCGGAGAGTTTCTACACGAGAGAGGTGGCGGGGACCGTCTGTCCCCATGTCCTTCTGCCCGATTCGTGGGAGAGATACCTC
This sequence comes from Thermodesulfovibrionales bacterium, assembly GCA_046350935.1. Classification (GTDB taxonomy): domain Bacteria; phylum Nitrospirota; class Thermodesulfovibrionia; order Thermodesulfovibrionales; family Dissulfurispiraceae; genus Nitrobium. The sequence continues at coordinate 32,469 of JAXLZK010000010.1, read as the reverse complement.
CGGGAGTTCCTGGGCCCGTGCACGAGGAAGCACCTGAAATACTACATGAAAAAAGCGGAGCGCCTCAGCGGGTTCCGGGCGGTGCATACGCGGGAGGACAATCTCGAACAACAGATCGATGCTCTTCTGGCGCTCTGGCAGGCGCGCTGGGGGGCTGCGCCGGAAGCTGTCCTGAACGTGTACCGTACGCTCTTCAGCAGGTGCGCGGCAGCCGGGACGCTCTGCCTGACCACCCTCTGGGAGGGGAATGCCCCTTTCGCGGCGGAGGCGGCGTTTACCGACCGGAAGCAGGGGGTCTTCAGCGGGTATACCACCGGATTCAATCATGCCTTCGCCTCCTTGTCCCCCGGAAATGTCATGACGGGTTTCCATATCCGGCATGCCATCGAAAACGGCTTCCGCATCTACGATTTCGGGGCGGGGGGCGAGAAATACAAATATTCGTTTGGCACCCGGGAGCGCACGAACAGGAACCTCTTCATCAAGAGGGAGCCTATCTTCGTCAGGATGAAAAACAGCGTCCCGTCCCCCCTGAAACGGGTGATCCGGAAGCTGGTAATGCGGTGAAACAGAAGTGCTGATCCCCTTTCCATCGTATTCTCTTTCTTCTTCCGCCCCTGTACGAAGGGCGCAGGGTGCGCGGAATATATCGGATAAGAACAAGCTGCCATACGAGGGGGCCGGAAACCATGCAGGTCGATATCATCACCCGCAGCGAGGATTTCGAGAAGATACGAAAAAACTGGAGCGAAGTATATGCGTCGGACACGGAGGCGACGATATTTGCCTCGTGGGAATGGCAGCGGGGATGGATGGAGATTACTCCGTATTCCTGGAGCGTGCTGGCCCTGCGGCAGCGGGGAGCTTCCTCCTACCGCTCCTTTCTGCCCCTGGGCATGCACGCTGTCCGGAGAGGACGGCTCAAGGTCTTCCGCAAGCTGGTGATCGGGGGGGAGCCCTGGGCGGACAACACGGGATTCGTCTGCGCACCGGGGTACGCTGAAAGCGACCTCGCAACTTTTGCCCGTTTTGTGCAGAAGAAGATGCGGTGGAATGCTTTCGCCCTCTGGCACGTGGCGGACCGGCGGCTCGACTCCTTCCTTGTCCATTTCCCCGGCGGACTCTTCCGCGTACATGAGGTCGGCCGTGTCCCCTGTCCCCGCATCCTTCTGCCCGATACCTGGGAGCAGTACCTCCGGGATTTTCTCAGCACGGCTACGCGGAAGGACCTGAAATACCATATGCGGAAAGTGGAGGGTCTCAGGGACTTCCGTGTCACCCATGCGGAAAAGGGGACGCTCGAAGAGCATATCGGGACCCTCCTGACCCTCTGGAAGGCGCGGTGGGGGAGGGAGAGGGCAGACGAGCTGCCCCGTATCCGGACTCTCCTGCGGCGCTGCTTTGAGGGGAACAGCCTGCTGCTCCCGGTCCTGTGGAACGGCAAGGAGCCCCTGGCAGGGGCCGCGGCGTTCCTGGACCGCAGGACAGGCACTTTCACCGGATATATCATGGGGTTTAATGAAGCTTTTGCAAAGCTCTCGCCGGGGAGGGTCATGGTCGGGTATTGCATCCGGTATGCCGTTGAGAACGGGTTCCGTGTCTTCGATTTCGGGGCGGGCAGGGAGGAGTATAAGCTCTCTTTCGGCGTCACGGAGCGTTTCAACAGGAATGTGGTCATCAGGAGGGAATCCCTTCCTTCGCGGTTGAGAAGAAGCATGCCGGAGCCCCTGAAGAGGGTGGTAAAGAGATGGGGGGGAGCCTGAAGCACGGAGTGAGGAAAAAGAAGGGGAGGGGGACAGGAAGAAAGGTGCCGTTTCCCGGGAGGCCGACAATGAAATTCCGCTCCACGCGCGTAGCCCGTCAGATGCTGATGCTCGATAAATCCGTTATCGTCTCCGCGCATCCCGACGACGAAGTGCTGTTCTTCAGCTCCATTGTCGGCAAGGCCGACGCGGTAGTGCTCTGCTTTCTGGAGTGCGCGTCGAAACCGCACTGGGGCGCGGGGCGGAGGAAGAGCATCGAGGAGCACCCGATAAAAAACATCGTCTGCCTCGGTCTGCACGAGTCCGAGACCTTTCACGGCCCCGACTGGAACAACCCGGTGATTACCCCGTACGGCATCGAGATCACCCACGCCGCCTCCGCCCACGAGATATACAGCAGCAACTACCGGAAATTGAAGGAGCAGCTCCGGCCGCGGCTGCAAGGGTGCCGGAACGTGTTCACCCATAACCCCTGGGGTGAATACGGGCACGCCGAGCATGTCCAGGTATACAGGGCCGTGAAGGAGCTCCAGGGGGAAGTGGGCTATACACTCTGGTTTTCCAACTACTGCAGCAACAGGTCCTTTCCGCTCATGCTGCGGTACGTGTCCGGGTTCACCTCCGAATACGTGACGCTGAAGACGAACAAGGCGGCGGGGAGGACGGCAAAGGACGTCTATAAGAAAAACGGATGCTGGACCTGGTACGGCGACTGGGAGTGGTTTAACGAAGAGTCGTTCATGAAGGACAGGGACGGCACCGGGGGCGATGCCTCGTACGGACATATCTTCCCCCTGAACATGATCAAGATGCGGCAGTACAGCGAACCGGGGAGCGGCCCCCGGAAGGCCCCCCTGACGGCCGACCACCTCCGCGAGGCGATAGCGCGGCTGGTGAGGAGGGTGCGGAGGGAGTCGTGAAGACGCTCCTGAAGGGCCTTGCGCTGCGCTTCGGGGTGGAGATACGGAGGAGCCTGCCGGACTCCGGCGGCCCGGAACGGGTGACCCTGCGTCCGCACGGGGCCGAAAGGGGCAGGGCTCTCCTGGCGTATATCATGGCCCCCTTTCTCCTGAGGGAGGGGGAGCCTCTCCCGGTCACCCATACCCATTTCGGGGAGTCGCTCGAAATCGCGGCGGCTTTCCTGCGCCTGGGCTACGCAGTGGACGCCATCGACTACCGCAACAGGACCTATGCCCCGGACAGGGACTACTCGTTTTTCGTCTCGGCCCGCACCAATTTCGCTCGCATTGCCCGGCTTTTGAACCGGGACTGCATCAAGGTGGCGAACCTGGATACGGCCCACTGGCTCTTCAATAACGGGGCCTCCTACCGCCGCGCCCTCTCCCTGCAGCAGCGGAGGGGGGTAACGCTGGGGGGCGTGCGGATCGTGGAGCCCAACCTGGCGATCGAGCACGCGGACTATGCCACGGTGCTGGGCAACGAGTTTACCCTCGGGACGTACGCGTATGCCCGCAAACCGCTCTTCCGCACCCATGTGCCTGCCTGCATGGTCTATCCCTGGCCGGAGGGGAAAGACTTCGCGTCCTGCGGGAGGAGCTTCCTGTGGCTGGGGAGCGGGGGGCTGGTGCACAAGGGGCTCGACCTCGTGCTCGATGTCTTCGCCGGCATGCCCGATTTCACCCTGTATGTCTGCGGGCCGGTCGGGAAGGAGCGGGACTTCGAGAAGGAGTACGCCCGCGAGTTGTACGCTACGCCCAATATCCATACCGTCGGATGGGTCTCGATCGACAGCCCCGCCTTCCGGGAGATAACGGAGAAGTGCGCCGGGATTCTCTACCCTTCCTGCTCGGAGGGGCAGGCAGGGAGCGTGGTCACCTGCATGCACGAGGGGCTTATCCCCCTGGTCAGCTACGAATCGGGGGTGGATGTGGAGGACTTCGGCATTCTCCTCAGGGAAAGCTCCCCCGATGCACTGCGGGAAGCCCTGCACCGGATCGCCTCTCTCCGGCCCGCTGAGCGAGAGGAGCGAGCCCGGAAGGCATGGGACTACGCACGGAAGCACCACACCAGGGCCAGTTTTGCGGAAGAATACGAACGCATCATAACAGGCATTCAGTCGTGACGCCTGCACCGTGGAGGGGAAAGATGAAGCGGGAGAGGATGAAAGTCGGAGTGCATATTTTTCTGCTTTTTCTGTGCGCTGTTCTGTTGCTTCTTTCCACGATGGAAGCGCTGGCAGAGGCCGCTACTGAGGTCATTGTGGACAACGGGGGGACGGGGACGTCGCACACGGGGTCATGGGCGGTGTCGGGGGGAGCGAATCCCTATGGGAAGAACTCGTTGTACGGCCAGGGAGGGGCGAAGTATACGTGGAAGGCGAGTCTCCTGCAAGCGGGAAAGTACGAGGTATATGCGTGGTGGACGGTGACCTCCACCCGATCCAGGAGCGCCCCGTTGAAGATCACCTACAGTGGGGGATCGGCCACGGTGCGGGTGAACCAACAGACGAACGGGGGCAGTGGAACTACCTGGGGACGTACAGCTTCAGTGCCTCCGCCAGGGGGACAGTGCTGCTGACGGCTGAATCGCCCTCTCCGGCGACCTACTGTGCGGATGCAGTGAAGTTTGTCCTGGTGAGCGGGACGAATCAGCCGCCGACCGCGGTGATCGACTCTGTTTCTCCGAGCCCCGCGCAGGTCGGGGATACGGTGACCCTCAAGGGCCACGGCACGGACAGCGACGGGACGGTGACCGGCTATTCCTGGCGCTCCAGCATCGACGGGAGCCTCGGCACCACCGCCTCCCTGAACACCTCGGCCCTGTCCGAGGGAATGCATACCATTTACTTTAAAGTCCAGGACAATACCGGGGCCTGGTCCTCCGAGGTGAGCACACTGCCTGACGGTGGAGCAGGCCCCCGCGGAGGTCATTGTGGACAACGGGGATGCGGGGACCTCTTTCACCGGACTCTGGGCGGTGTCGGCGGGAGCGAACCCCTATGGAAAGGACTCCCTCTACAGCCGCGAAACGGCCACCTACACCTGGCATGCCGACCTGCCGCAGGCGGGGGCCTACGAGGTGTATATGTGGTGGACGGAGTATCCGTCCCCGCTCCGACAATGCGCCGGTGACGATCCAGTACGACAGCGGGTCGGCCACGGTGCGGGTGAATCAGCAGACGAACGGGGGGCAGTGGAACTACCTGGGGACGTACAGCTTCGATGCGGCGAAGGGGGGACGGTCACCCTCACCGCGGGGATGCCTATTCAAACAGCTTCAGCGCGGATGCGGTGAAATTCGTCTTTACCAACCAGCCCTTCGTCGGCATCATCCAGCCGGACAACTACGACCTCCAGGGCAGCACCTCTCTCACGGCGAAGGCGGAAGCCAGTAACCTGGAGGGGGTGGAAGGTGAAATTCGTCCTCGACAAGGGTACTTCGGGCGAGAGGGCGCTTACCGACGGCACAAACCCCTATGAGGTAACCTTTACCGGGGTGTCCAGAAGCGAACAAACCCTCGACGCCTCCCTTCTCGATGCGGCGGACAATGAGGTCCCCGGCACCTTCACCCATGACAGGAAGATACAGGTGGGCATCGGTGATTATTACGTGGCGATGGGGGACAGCATTACCTATGGAGATTCCGACGACTATCCACAGGACGACATCTCCGATGACGGCCGCAACAGCGGAGGGGGCTACGAGCCCATACTCAATAATCTTCAGACGGCGTATCACGGCTATCCGCAGACGGTCGTCAACGAAGGAGTCGACTCCACCCGCTCCTACGACGGGGCGAGCTCCGTCGGGGGGTCCTCGCAAAACACCCTAACTCGAAATACTTCCTGATCATGTACGGGACGAACGATTCCGCATCGAAGATCCCGAGCGGGCTCGGCCTGCAACCGGGAAGCCAGGGATACACGAACTCGTACAAGGACTATATGCAGCGCATCATCACGGCTGTCCTTGCTGCGGGAAAGACCCGGTAATCGCAAAGATCCCCGTCGTGTACGGCGACTGCCCGAGCTGCGCGTGGTATACGGACCCGCAGAATGCGGCGCGAAATGTCCTGATCAGGGACTACAACAAGGTCATTGATGAGCTGGTAAAGGCGAACAAGCTCACCATGCCGGGCCCCGACATGTACTCCTATTTTTCCGCTCACCCCGAAGAGTTCTCCGATACCACCCATCCCGACGGGATAGGATACCAATCCATGGCGGACCTGTGGTATAACGCTCTCCCCTGAACGATGGCAGACATGCGGAAAGCGCACGCATGCAGACGGGCGGCGGAATGATGTCCGCAGGAAGGGTCCTGACTGAAGAGGGCAGGGAGCGCCTGCTCTTTCGCCGCCAGTTCCTCCTCGGCCCCCGCCTGCCGGAAGGCTTCCCTTCATGGAGGCGGTTGCGCCTGCGCGAGGGGCTCCATCTTGCCGCGCATCCCGACCTCCCGGTATACCGGGCGGAGCGGCACGGGAAGTCCGTTACCCTGCTCGGGTATCTCATAGACCCGCGGAACCCGCTCCATACCGACGGGGAGGTGGTGCAGGGGCTCCTGGAGCGCCTCGATACCGCGGACGCCTTCTTCCCGCACACCTATGAACTCGGGGGCAGGTGGGTCCTCCTGGTGGACGACGGCAGAGAGATGCGCCTGTTCAACGATGCCGTGGGGTTCAGGCAGGTCTTCTATTCGGATGCGCGCCTCGCGGGCGGGCTGTGGTGCGCTTCCCAGCCGGGGCTGATCGCCGATCTCCTCTCGCTGGAGCCGGACAGGAAGGCGCTCGAGTTCATCCGCTCCTTTTCGGAGCGGGAAAAGGAGTATTGGTGGCCCGGGGACAGCTCCCTTTACCGGGAAGTCCTCCACCTGCTCCCGAACCACTTCCTCGATCTGAAGACCGGAGCCGTCGGCAGGTTCTGGCCCGCGGGGGACACTGCACGCCTCTCTCTCGAGGAGGCGGTCCATGCGACGGGAGAGCTCCTTTCCGGGCTTGTCAAAGGAGCGTCACACCGTTTCGAGCTCGCCCTGTCCCTGACAGCGGGGCGCGACACGCGGCTCCTGCTGGCGTCCCTGAAGGAGGCGAGCAGGAAGGTCTACTGCTTCACCCTGATGTACTGGGACCTGAAGAAGAGCAGCCCGGACATCAGGGTCCCGTCATCGCTCCTGCGCAGGCTGGGATTGAAACACACGGTGATCCGGTGTCCCCCCTCGATGGACGAAGAGTTCGGGAGCATCTACCGGAGGAACGTGACAACGGCGCGGGAGGCCTACGGCGCCATTGCCCAGGGGCTCTTCCGCAGCTACCCCCAGGAGAAGGTGTGCGTCAAGGGGAACGCCGCGGGGATCGCAAAAAGCATCTACACGTATATGCTGCCTCCGGAGAGGCGGGGTGAAGAGGTCACGGACGCCACGCTCGCCGAACTGACAGGGATGGGAGACAGCGCCTTCGCCCGGCGGGCGTTCGAAAAATGGCTCGGGGGGGCGAAGAAATGGCGTACCCCCACTCTTCTGGACCTTTTCAAGTGGGAGAACAGGGAGGGGAACTGGCAGGCGATGAGCCAGCTGGAGTGGGACATCGTGCAGGAGGTCTTCGTTCCCTATAACTGCCGTGCGCTCCTGGCCGGCATGCTCTCGGTGGACGAACAATACAGGAGGCCCCCCGAGTACGCCCTGCAGGAAAGGCTCATCGAGCGCTTCTGGCCCGAGCTGCTGCAGGAGCCCATCAACCCGCGGGGCGGGAACGGTCCGCTCAGAGCGCTGCTGGTGCGCGTGCTGGTAAAGGCCCGCCTCCACGGCTTCCTGAAGTCCGTCCTGGGGCGGACGAACTGCCTGCTGATGGGAAACCTCCTGCTGGAGAGCCTACCCGATCTGCTCTTGTAGGGCTTTTATGCCGCGCACCCGTTTACGGTCGGCCTGGATACGGTTCTGGATGCGGCAGGCGGGGCTGTCCCGCTGGGGGCGCTTCTCCACCCGCCTTGCCGCATGGTGTGCGCCGCCGCACAGCGCGCGGTATCCCCTTGCCCTTATGAACCCGCAGGGGTATATCGATCCGAACTCGATTATCTACCACAACGATCTGCATCTGGGCGCCCATGTCTTCATCGGCGACCGGGTCGTCATCAACCAGGCGCGGGGCGGCGGCCCGGTGAGCCTGGACGACCGGGTCCATCTCCTCCGCGATACCGCCGTCGCCACCGGAGCAGGAGGCTCCGTGTCCATAGGGGCCGACACCTACATACAGCCGCGCTGCCAGATCATGGGGTACAAGGGGCCGATCCGCATCGGCCGCGGCGTGCAGATCGGGCCGAACTGCGCCTTCTACTCCTACGCCCACGGCTTTGCCCCGGGAGAGCTTATCAGCAGGCAGGAGTTGACGACGAAGGGGGGGATCCGCATCGGAGACGACGCCTGGATCGGGTTCGGCGTGGTCGTGCTCGACGGCGTGGAGATCGGAGAGGGCGCCGTTGTCGGCGCTGGCGCAGTGGTGACGCGCAGCGTTCCCGCAGGGGGTGTCGCCGTCGGCGTGCCGGCGCGCGTGGTAAAAATGAGAAGCGAAATGGCGGAGCGAACGAGGTGATGCGGCAATGACAGGGAAGACCCATTTGTGGCCTGAAGAGCCGGTGAGAAGCGGCGGTGCGGTCACCGCGGGCGTTGTCGTGGAGGGTCCGCAGCATGACCGCGTCCGCATCTGGTACCGGGTGCCCGAGCGGTACGGCGGCCTTATCACCGCGAGCGGCGACCCCTATGTGCTGGTGATGCTTTTCACCGCCATGCGCATCCCCACCGATCTGCATATGCACGGAGAAGTATCGCCTTCCCTTCTGCGGAACCTCGACGAGTTCCAGGCCGCCTGGGCGTGCTGGCGTCCGGAACGGTACGTGAAGGTGGAGATCACGGCCGATGCGGAGAGGGAGCATCCCTGCGCCGGGGGGCCGGGCAGCGCCGTCACCCTCTTCTCAGGGGGTGTCGATTCATCGTTTACCGCCTACCGCTACCGCAACGGCCTCTGCGGAAGGCAGAACCTGGACCTCGAGGCGGGGCTGATGATCCACGGCTTCGATATTCCCCTGGAGAGCGCCGGGGCGTTTCACCGCGCCGCCGAGCGTGCGGAGGGCATGGTGAAGAGCCTGGGGATTGAGTTTATTTCCATGGCCACCAACCTGAGAGATCTGGGAGAGCCCTGGTGGGACATGCACGGCGCAGCGCCCGCCTCGTGCCTGTCCCTCCTGCAGCGCGGCTTTGCAGCGGGCATTATCCCGAGCACCGAGCCGTACAACGGCCTGGTGCTGCCCTGGGGCTCCAACCCGGTGACGGACTGGATGCTGTCGGGCGACTCGTTCCGGATCATTCATGACGGGGCCTCCTTCTCGCGGGTCGAGAAGGTCGGGGTGATCGCGGAGTGGAAAGAGGCGCTGCAGCATCTCCGCGTCTGCATGATCGGTAAGGAGGACGAGGAGGACAGGAACTGCAATGTGTGCGAGAAATGCATCCGGACGATCCTGAATTTCCGGGTGCTCGGCCTGGCCCTCCCCGGCTGCTTCGAGCACGATGCCAGCGACAGCCAGATCGCGGGGCTCAGGGGGCTCGATGCTTTGAAAATAGCGGAGCTCCAGCGGGTCCTCACCTATGCGAAGCGGCGCTCCCTCACGGCCTCGTGGGTGCGGGCGCTGCAGGTCTGCCTGGTGCGGAATCAGCTCCGCCTGAAGCTCAGGAAGACCGCGCGGAAGCTCAGGAATACCATCCCCTTCCTCGCGCCGTAACGACCGACAGAAACAGGGAGAGACAGTATGGAACCGATAACGATCGACGATTTTCGCCCCCAGATGGTCTGTCAGGTGATTGACGGGGAGCTCGGCTCCCTTGGCTACCTGGTGATCGACCGCACCGTGGGGGCGAACCCCTGCGGCGGGGGCATCCGGCTGGCCCCGGGGCTGTCGGTGGCGGAGATTGCCCAGCTTGCGCGGGTGATGACCTTGAAGTTCGGCTTTCTCAATTTTCCCCATGGAGGGGCGAAGGCGGGCATCACTGTCGCGGACTCCCTTGTTCAGCAGCGCCGGAAGGACGTCATGGCGGCGTTCGGCCGGAACCTGGGCATTCTGGTAAAGAAGCATGTCTATTTCTTCGGCGAGGACATGGGAACGACACCGGACGATATCAACGCTATGCAGGAAGCCCTCGGCAACCCCCTCCATGCCTCCGGCGGGGAGGGCGTCGGGTACACGGCCCTGACCGTCTTCGAGACGATACGGCAGGGAGTACTGTTCAGGGGCGCGGGATTCTCCTCAGCGACGGCGGCGATAGAGGGGTTCGGTAAAGTGGGGGCGGAGCTCGCCCTGATGCTCGAGCAGGCCGGGGTGAAGCTCGTCGCCGTATCCACTGCGGACGGGGCGCTACACAACCCTGCGGGGCTGGACGTGAGGCTGCTGTGCTTCCTGCGGAAAGCGTACGGGAGCGGACTGGTGCTCCACTATCTCAACGCCGAACGAATCGCGCAGAGGGACCTGCTGGGCCTCCCCGTGGAGATCCTCGTGCCGTGCGCGCGAACCTGGTCAGTCGATGCGGAAAACGCGGGGAGCGTCGCAGCGCGGATGATCGTGCCCGCCGCCAACGCACCCCTGACTCCAGAGGCCGAAAAGATACTCCTCAGCCGGGGAGTGTTCTGCCTGCCCGACTTCGTCGCGAACTGCGGCGCCGTCCTCAGCTCCCGCATGTCTTCCCTCGGGTTCGGCCACGCCGAGATACGGCGGACCGTGGAGGGGATCTTTGCGGAAAAGGTGGCGCGTTTGCTGAAAGTGTCTGAAAAACTGGAGATCCCTCCCCTGGAGCTTGCGCGGGACGTGGCGTGGAGGAACTTCGAAAGGATGAACAGGGCGTGCTCTTCCCCCCCTTCGGGAGCGAAAGCGGAAAGCGCGCTGCGGCGGCTGCGGCGGAAGGGGCGGAGCCTCGTCCTGGACAGGCTGGTGAACGATCTCTACTACCGAGGACTGCGGGGGATCGACCGGAGGCGGCAGGACGCCTTTGCCCGGTTCTCCGGCATGCTGAGCGGATAGGGCGGGCAGCCGGTGCGGGAGACGGCGGAAAGGACGGCTGCATAATGGGGCGACGGGTGAAGAAAGGCGCGCCCCGGAACGGGAGCACGGCATGGCGGGACTAGCGGCCCTCTACGACCCGGAGTGCAGGCGGGAGGAGAGCGAGCCCGCCGTGGTGCATATGTGCGCCCACCTGAAGAGGAGCGACCGCGAGGGGCCGGTGGAGTGGTTCAGCGGGCCCGGCTTCAGCATGGGGCGCTGCCGCCCGGCGCTGATCAACCGCCCGCCCCAACCGGCGTGGAACGAGGAAAAGACCGTCTGCGTCCTGTTCCACGGCGAGCTTTTCGGGGCCGGGGCGGTGAGAAGGGCGCTCGAGCGGGAGGGGCACCGCTTTTCGGAAGACAGCCCCGCGGAGCTGACCGCGCACCTGTATGAGGAAAAGGGGGACGATTTTGTCCGCGCGCTGAACGGGAGCTTTTCCCTGATGCTATGGGACGCGCGGAAGGAGAAGCTGATCATCGCCAACGACCGGTACGGCCTGCGCCCCCTCTACTGCGCGCGGAGGAATGGGAAATACCTGTGGGCCTCCTCCCCGAAAGCCATCCTGGCCGACAGCGGCTTTCCGCGCACCGTGAACCATGCCGCCCTCACCGACTTCCTGTGCCTGGGCGTCCCCCAGTCCAACGACACGATGTTCGCGGGGATCGATGAGCTGGAACCCGCAAGCATGGTGATCTGCCAGGGACACCGGGTTTCGTGGCGCAAATACTGGGATATCGCCTTCGAGGAGGAGGAGACGGGTATTTCCCCCGACGCCTACCTGGAGGAGCTGCTTTTCCTGCTCCGGCAGTCGGCCGAGAGAAGACAGGGGGACGCTTTGCGGATGGGGTTCCTCCTGAGCGGGGGGATGGACTCCCGGATCGTACTAAGCGTGCTCCGGAAGGATGCGCTCAAGACCTTTACCTTCGGGGTCCCGCTCTGCCCCGACGTGCAGTATGCACGCATGGCGGCGCAGGCAGCCAATGTGTTCCATAGCTTCCACGAGATACGGCCCGACTATCTCAAAACGTTTGCCGCAGCGGGAATCGAGCGCACGGAGGACCTCATCAACTGTAACCAGTTCCACGGGATCAGCATCTACGACGAGGTTGCGCTCCAGGTGGATGCCCTCACGACGGGTTCGGTGGGGGAGGATATCTTCGGCCACTTCAACAAGGACCCCCGGAGCCGCTTCTGGGGAAAGGGGTTCACGGCAGACCGCTATTACGATATGAAGAGCGTGACCACGGACAACGAGGTGCAGCAGTTGGTGACCCCGTCCCTCTTCCGGCAGGTGAAGGGGTTGGCCAGGGCCCGCTTCCATGCCGACTTCGGCAAGTACCGCTCCGCCCACGTGTCCCACCGCGTCGATTACTGGGGCATGCGGCAGCAGCAGCGGCGGCTCTACGCGCGGCTGGCGGCACTGTTCCCCGACACCCTCGAGTTCAGGCCCCTCTTCTTCGATAACGACGTCGTCGATTTCGCCGGGACGCTCCCCCCCTCGCTGCGCTGGGGGGAGAATTCGCTCTACCGGCGGGTGCTTCTCCAGGCCGCCCCCTCCATGGCGAGGATCCCGGCGACGACGACCGGAGGGCTGCCGCTGGACGCCACCCATCTCCAGATGCGGAGCCACGAAAAGAGGCTGCGCCGGCGCCGCTTCCTCTCGCGGCTGACAGGGGGGCTCCTCGCTGCGGGGCAGAAGTGCTTCTACGTGGACTACGATACATGGCTCAAGCGGGACCTGCGCACCTGGGCCGAGACGATCCTGCTCTCGCCGAAGGCGCGGGAAAGGGGCTTCTGGAACCCCGGAGCAGTGGCCGGGCTGCTGGAGGAGCATAGGAACGGCGGCAGCCGGATGAGCAACACGGGCGCCAAAATCACCGCGCTCCTCAGCTTCGAGCTCTGGTGCAGGATATACCTCGACGGCAGATAAGAGGTATGCAGGCGGAGCAGGGTGGGCTGCCCCGCGCTCCGGGAACCCCTACGGCACGAGGTGCTCCCCCTATGAACCGGGACGATACGATCGAAAGCAGCCGACAGCCCCTTGTCAGCGTCGTAACACCAGTGTACAACTGCGAGAAGCACCTTGCGGAGTGCATCGAGAGCGTCCTTGCCCAGACCTACCGGAACTGGGAGTACATCATCGTCAATAATTGCAGCACCGACCTTTCTCCGGGCATCATGGAGGAGTACGCACAACGCGACCGGCGCATCCGCATCCACCACAACGGGAGCTTTCTGCCCATCATGCAGAACTGGAACCATGCGCTGCGCCAGATCTCCCGCGGGAGCACGTACGTGAAAGTGGTGCATGCCGACGACTGGCTGTTTCCCGAGTGCCTGATGAAGATGGTGCAGGTGGCCGAGGAGAACCCCTCGGTGGCGATCGTGGGGGCCTACCGGATCGACGATACGCGGGTGAACTGCGACGGGCTGCCCTATCCCAGCACGGTGGTGCCGGGAAGAGAGATCTGCGTGCGCACTCTCACGGAAAAGCTCTACGTGTTCGGGTCTCCCACCACGCTCCTCCTGCGCTCCTCCCTCATCAGGATGCGGGAAAGATTCTACAACGAGAGCAACTTCCATGCGGATACGGAAGTCTGCTTCGAGGTCCTGGAGGATTCCGACTTCGGGTATGTGCACCAGGTGCTTTCGTATACGCGGAGGGGCAGCGAGGCGATGACCTCCCTGGCGCGGAGACTCAATACCTATATGCCGGGCTACCTGTATCTGCTCAAAAAGTACGGACCCGTCTACCTCCCGGCCGAGGAGTTCGGGAAGCGGTGGGAGGCGAAGCTGAACGAGTATTACCGGTTCCTGGGGAAGAGCGTGCTCTCCTTCAGGGAGAGGCAGTTCTGGGAGTACCACAAAAAGGCTCTGGAAGCGATGGAATGCAGGCTCGGGAGGGGCAGGCTGGCCGTCGCGGTGCTCATCGAGGTCCTCGACATCCTGCTCAACCCGAAAAGCACCGCCTCCCTGGCAGTACGGGGAGCGGTCGCCGCAGTGAGGGGGAGGGGCAAAAAGATGGAAGCGGCGCCGCCGGAGCTCATGGACGCCGTTGCCTACCCGTGGAAGGCCGCTGCGGGGTTCGCCCGGAAAGTGGCGGCGCGGATAAAAAGTCTGAAGGCGTACCGGTGGGGGGAATAGGCCGGTCGTTCACAAAAATGCAAAAATCGTGTTCCGTGACTCCATTCCTGTGATACACTCTATCAAGGTCGTGTTATTTCCCGTGCCCATAGATATCACAACAGTAAGAGGAGGAACACGTGTGCACCCAAGCAGAAGTACCCGTCGGCAGCAAGCGTCACCGCCTGACTCTCCTGTCCCTCATCGCCGCCGCGCTGGCGGCCCTCTTTCCGCCCGGTGCTCTCCGGGAGGCGGGGGCCGCAGAGTTCGAGCTGCATCCGGCGATCAGGGTTGTCGAGGAGTATAACGACAACATCTTCCTCACCCGCGACAACAAAACCGACGACTTCATTACCAGGGCCATTCCCTCCCTGGCGTTCAAGTACGCGGCCCCCCTCTGGACGTGGGATGTCTCCTACGCCCTCGACTACATGCACTATGCAAAGGACTCCCGGGGGGACGACACGACCCACAACCTCATCGCGAAGGGCAGCATCGAGCTGCTGAAGGACCGGTTCTTCATCAAGCTCAATGACGATTACGGGCGGGTCTCCCTCGACGTCACCCGGGACCTGACGAAAGAGAGCTCCTTCGTGGACCAGTCCGACAGGAACATTTTCGTGGCGAACCCCTACTACGTTATCCGGCCCGCGGAGCGCACCCGTATCACTGCGGGCTATATCTACTCGAATACGTGGTACGAGGACCGCCGGGCGGTGAACAAGACGGACAACGTCGTCTACGTGGAGCCCTCCTACGACCTCACTCCCCGTGCGACCCTGAGCGCGGGATACCGCTATACCGACGATACCAACGACGAGACCGACTACACGAAGCACGACGCATACGTAGGCTCCCGGTACGAATATGCGGACAAGTCCTCCGTCTTCTTCCGGGTGGGGAACACCTGGCTCGATTTCAAGGGGGCGCGGGGCTACAGCCGCATCTTCTGGAACGCGGGGGTCACCCACGACTTCGCTCCCTTCACCGGGACGCTGCTCGTTTCGATGGATTACAGCGAAGACCCCCTGGGCGCGCTGATCCGGGAGAGCACGTACCTGGCAGGCCTCAGGGCCGATTTCAGCAGGACGCAGGCGAACATCACTCTCGCCGCCACGCAGTACAAGAACGCGGAGACCAGACGGACGACCACGGACAAATACGGGGCGGGAGGAAGCGTCAGATACGAGCTCACTCCGCGGACCACCGGCAGTTTCGACTTTCTGGCAGAGAGGCTTGAAGAGAAGGACCTGGACACGCATATACGGAGGTACGTGCTCGGCGCACGGATCGAGTATCTCCTCTGGAAGGATTTTACGGTGTCGCTTGCATACAGCTATGCCGACAGCAGCTCCCCGAAAGAGGAGGAGAGCACGTACCGGGCCAACAGGTTTTTCTTCGAGATGAGGAAGAGTTTCTGAGAGGATGATTTCGGGGAGAGGGCGGTACCCGGATCACGGCCCCGCGGTCGACCCGACAGACGGAGTGCATGCAGCAAGCAGCCGGGGGTATGCAGGAGGACGGCCTCCTCCCGTCTTCTCCTACGGCAGCGGTGTTTTCTGCGCCCTGCCGCCCGCCGCCCGGCTGCTCCCCCGCTGCAGCGCCCCGAAAATTCTTCGCTCGGTCTCGCATCCTACACCTTTTTCCTACACGCCTACAAAAGGAGTGCTCCATGGAAAATGTATTGATAACGGGAGGGGCGGGCTTCATCGGGAGCAATATCGCCGAGGAGATGCTTTCACAGGGATACGGGGTCTGTATCGTCGACGACCTGAGCACGGGGAAGAGGGAGAACCTCGCGGGGATGCGGGACGACCCCCGCCTGTCCTTTCAGCAGGGGAGCATCCTCGACAGTGCCCTCCTCAGGGACCTGATCAGGTCGAACGGCATTTCGCTCGTCTGCCACCAGGCGGCGCGGCCCAGTGTGGCGAAGAGCGTGAAGGACCCGGTGCGGACCGTCGAGGTGAACATAACGGGTACGGTGAACCTCCTCCACGTTGCGGCGGAATGCGGGTGCCGGCGGGTGGTGTTCGCCAGCTCCTCTTCGGTCTACGGAGACTCGCCCGAGCTCCCCAAGGTCGAGCCCATGCCTTTCAGGCCGAAATCCCCCTACGCCGTATCGAAGGCGGCCGACGAGCTTTACGGCGACGTCTTCTCCCGTCTGTACGGGATCGAGGTGGTCGGACTCCGGTATTTCAACGTGTACGGCAGAAGACAGGACCCCTCCTCCGATTATGCCGCGGTCGTACCGAAATTCATTGCGCAGGCCCTCGGTGACGAACCCCTGACGATCGAGGGGGACGGGATGCAGACGCGGGACTTCTCGTATATCGACGATGTGGTGCGGGCGAATATCAGCGCCCTGACGCGGGAGGTCGTTTCCGGCAGGGTGTTCAACATCGCCTGCGGCTCCCGTATCAGCGTGCTCGACCTCGCCCGGCTGGTCATCGAGATCACCGGCTCCGGCTCCTCCCTCTCCTATCTTCCCGCCCGGCAGGGTGACGTGCGGGATTCCCTGGCGGACATCGGGAGCGCGCGGACGCACCTCGGCTTCGAGCCTGCATTCGACATCAGGTCTGGCCTTGCGGAGACCGTCGCGTGGTACCGGCTTTCCGGGAAGGCGGAGCAGAGACGGAGGGTCGCGGCCCTTGGCTGAGGGCTGCGGCGGGGCTGCCGAGGAGACGCCTCCTGTGCGGCCCGACAGGTTCCGGGGCGATTTCTACGCGAAGGTGGTGCGGCGTGTGGTCGCCCCCCTATGGGCCGCGAAGGAGCGGAGCCCGTACCTGCTGCACCTCCGCCGTCTGGAGGCCTCGCAGCACCGCCCCCCTGACGAGGTGAGGAGGGACCAGTGGCAGCGGCTCGCCCGGCTGCTCCGCCATGCTGCGCAGCACACGGACTTCTATGCGGAGAGGCTCGGGGGGGCGGGAGTACGCCCCGGCGATGTCCGCTCCTGGGAGGATTTCGCCCGCATTCCGCTCCTCACCAAAGACGACATCCGGGCGAACAGGGACCGGATGGTGGCCCGCACGGTCCCTCCGGCGAGGCTCCTGCCGAAGAGGACGTCCGGCTCCACGGGGGTCTCCCTGGAGTTTTTCGTGGACGAGGACAGCCTGCAGTGGAAGAGGGCCTGCGCCGTGCGGCACGACCGCTGGGCCGGCTGGGACCTGGGAGAAAAGGTCGCGGCGGTGTGGGGAAACCCCGAGTACCGCAACAGCTGGCGTGGATACGTCAGGAATTTCCTCCTCGAAAGGCACACCTACCTGGACACCCTGAAGATGGACGAGGGGGAAATGCTCGACTTCTACCGCCGCATCAGGAGGAAGAGGCCTACCCTCCTCTTCGGCCATGCCCACTCCCTCTACCTCTTCGCGTGCTTTCTCAAAAAGAAGGGCCTGGAGGGGATCAGGCCCGCGGGGATCATCAGCACCGCCATGGTCCTGCACGACTTCGAGAGGAGGCGCATCGAACAGGTCTTCGGCTGCAGGGTGACGAACCGGTACGGGTGCGAAGAGGTGAGCCTCATCGCCTGCGAATGCAGGGAGCATAGCGGGCTCCATGTCAATATGGACACCCTGCTCGTCGAGGTGGTCAGGGACGGCGGCCCGGCCCCTCCCGGCGCCCCAGGAGCGATTGTGGTGACCGACCTGACCAATTACGGCATGCCTTTTATCCGGTACAAGGTAGGCGATGCCGGCGTCCTCTCCGACCGGGTCTGCCCCTGCGGCTGCAGCTATCCACTCCTGGAATCCCTGGAAGGGCGGATTGCGGACTACGTCGTGACGCCTGAGGGAAAGTACATATCCGGCATCTCCCTTACGGAGAATTTCGCCATGCTCCTGGGAGGCGTAAAACAGCTGCAGATCGTGCAGGAGAGGCTGGACTTCCTCGTCTTCAGGATCGTCAGGGGAGAGGGGTTTGACGGGGCGGACCTCGACGGCCTGGAGGCGCTCGTGGCGAAAAGGTTCGGGAGAGGGATGCGCTATACGGTGGAGTTCGTGGACTCCCTCCGGCGGGAACAGTCGGGGAAATACCGTTTCTGCATTTCGAAGCTGCAGGAGGGCCCCTTCTGAATGAAGGGTGCGGAGATACTCCTCGCCCCCGTCTCCCTGTTTCTCACCGGGGCAACCTTCTATCTTTTTTTCCTGGCCGCCGCCTATTTTTTCAGGCGGCCGGCGGCCTCCCGTGAGGGGTGCGCCCCCGAAAGGCGGTTCGTGCTCATCGTCCCTGCCCACAACGAGGAGGAGGGCATCCCGGAGACGCTGCGGAGCCTGAAGGAGCTCGACTACCCTCAGCACCTGTACGACGTGGTGGTGGTGGCCGACAACTGCACCGACTCCACCGCCGCGGTGGTCAGGGCCGCGGGTGTCCGGTGCCTCGAAAGGCAGGATGCGTCGCGGAGGGGGAAGGGGCATGCCCTGGCCTTCGCCCTCCGTGTCCTCATGAGGGAGGAATACGACTGCTTCGTGATAGTGGACGCCGACTCCACGGTCGGCGGGAACTTTCTCCGGGTGATGAACGGCCGCTCCCTTGCGGGCCAGAAGGTGATCCAGGCGTGCTACGGGATCTCCAATCCCGACGCAAGCCCCCTCACCTACCTCTTCGCCGTGGGCGTCTGCATCGAAAACAGGCTCTTTTACGAAGCGAAGACCCGCCTCGGCCTTCCGGTGCATCTCCGGGGGAACGGGATGTGCTTTGCGCGGGAGACGCTGCGCAAGCAGCCCTGGAACTCCTTTTCCGTGGTGGAGGACGTGGAGTACGGCATAAAGCTGCTGCGGCGGGGCATCCCCGTCCGCTTCGCCCTCGAAACCGCGGTGCTTGCCCGTCAGCCGGAAACCGTGGGGCAGGCCCAGACCCAGCGCGTGCGCTGGGCGTCGGGGAATGCGAAGATCTCCCGGACCTACGCGCTCACGCTCCTCAAAGAGGGTATCCTGAAGAGGAGCTGCGCGCTCTTCGACGCCGGAGCGAGCTTCTTCGTCCTCAGCAAGCCCCTCCTCCTGCTCCTCTCCCTGCTGCTGAGTGCGGGAGCACTCCTCTACGCCGCAGCGGGCGCTCCCCGGGGCCGCTTCTACGCGGGCTGGTCTCTCTCCCTGTTCGCCGCGCAGGCGGTCTACCTCTCCCTGGGCATCTTCCTGGAGGGGCTGGACAGGAGGAGGCTCTCCTATCTCCTTTTCGCCCCCTTCCTCCTCATTTGGTTCTTCTGCATCGCCCTGCTCGGCCTTGCGGGGTACCGCGGGGACCTCTGGCTCAGGACGAAGAGGACATGAAAGGGAAGCTTGTCGTCGCGCACCTCATCGCCACGAACTTCTTCGGCGGCCCGGAAAAACAGATCCTGGAGCATGCCTGCAGGCTCGACCCGGCGCGCTTCTCCCTGGTGCTCATCTCCTTTGTGGAGCGCTCCCTGCCGAACGAGCTGCTGCACAAGGCCACGAGGATGACGATTCCGACAAGGGAGTTTTATACCGGGAACCCCTACAACCCCAAGGCCATTTTCGATCTGACCTCCCTTCTGCGGCAGGACGGGATCGACCTCCTCTGCACCCACGGGTACAAGTCCGCCATCATCGGGAGGATCGCTTCGTACCGGGTAGGAATCCCCGAAATAGCGGTTTCGCGGGGGTGGACCGGGGAGAACTGGAAAATCAGGCTCTACGAGGAGCTCGACCGGCTCTTCCTCCGTTTCGCGGACCGCGTGGTAGCGGTATCGGAGGGGCAGAAAGAGAAGATCCTGCGCCTGGGAGTGGCCCCGGAGAGGGTCTCCGTCATCCATAACGGGATCAGCCTTGCCGCCCCCGCACCCCCTTCGTCCTGTTCGCTCAGGCGGGAGATGGGAATGCAGGACGCCGGGTGTCTTGTCGTATCAGCGGGGCGGTTGAGCATCGAGAAGAATTTCAGCGGACTGATCGATGCGGCAGCGCTCCTCGTGAAAAAGGAGCCCTCGCTCCGGTTCGTCGTTTTCGGGGAGGGGGTCCTCAGGAGGCCCCTTGAACGGCAGGTGCGGGAGGCCGGTCTGCGGGGGAGGTTCTTCCTCCCGGGGTTCCGTGAAGAGCTCGCCTCTCTTCTCCGGGAGGCCGATATCTTCGTCCTGCCCTCCTTCACCGAAGGGCTCCCCAATGTGGTGCTCGAAGCGTACGCCCAGAAGAAGCCGGTCGTCGCGACTGCGGTGGGAGGGGTCCCCGAGGTGGTGCGGCACGGCTCTGACGGCTTTCTGGTGCGGCCCGGCGAGACCGGGAGGATGGCTGAATACATCCTGGCCCTCGCCCGCAACCCGCAGCTCCGGGAGGAGATGGGCGCCCGGGGGTACCGCCACCTGGAGGAGCGCTTCACCTTTGAAACCCAGACGAGAAAATACGAGGGTCTCTACCGTGAGGTATACGAAGCCTTTCATCTCCGTCGTCATGCCGGTGCTCAATGAGGGCAGGTTCGTCCGCGCCACGCTGACGCAGCTCCTGAGCCAGGACTACCCGGAGGACCGCTTCGAGATCCTCGTTGCGGACGGGGTGTCAAACGACGGGACCCGGGAAGAGGTGCAGGGGCTCATGAGGGTCTATCCCCAGATCAGGCTCCTCATCAACGAGAAGAGGCTTTCGAGCGCGGGCAGAAATGCCGGGTTCCGGGAGGGACGGGGAGACATCTTCCTCGTGGTGGACGGACACTGCCATATCGGGAGCGACCAGTTTTTCAACAGCATCGTCGCCTGCTTCGAAAAAAGCGGCGCCGACTGCCTGGGGAGGCCGCAGCCCCTCGACCCCCCCGGCATCGCTCCCTTCCAGAGGGCGGTCGCCCTGGCGCGGGCCTCGAAGCTCGGGCACGGGGGCGACTCGATGATCTACAGCACCTACGAAGGGTACGCGAGCCCGGTAAGCAACGGGGCGGTGTACAAGAAAGAGGTCTTCCGCGCGGTGGGGTATGTGGACGAGAGCTTCGATGCGTGCGAGGACGTCGAGTTCAACTACCGGGTGGAGAAGGCGGGCCTGAAGGCGTACATGAGCCCCGCGCTCGCGGTGCGCTACTATCCGCGGGAGACGCTGCGCGGCCTCTTCAGACAGATGGTGCGGTACGGGCAGGGCCGCTCCCGGCTGGTACGAAAGCATTCCGACGCCCTTACCCTGAGCATGCTCGCCCCCCCCGCCTTCGTGGCGGGGCTCGTCCTCCTCGCCCCCGCGGCGGCGGCGCGCGCCCTCTTCGGCGGGCACTGGGCCTCCCTTCCGGCCGGGCTGCTCGCCGCGCTCTACGGCGCCTATTTCGTGCTGGTAGCTGCGGAGTCCCTCCGGATCGCCCTGAGAAACGGCCTCCGGCACCTGGCGTATCTGCCCTTCATCCTGTTCGCCATCCACCTCGGGCTCGGATGGGGCATCCTGAAGGGAAGGCGCGGGGAGACCCGAAAGAGGTGAAGAGGAGTGCCCTCCGGGGGAGCTTATGAAGAAAATCAAGATCGCCTACGTTATCGACAGGATAGACTCTCCCACTGCAGGGACGGAAAAACAGCTCGTGCTCCTGCTGAAGGGCCTCGACAGGAGCCGGTACGACCCGGTCCTCTGCCTCCTCAGGTCTTCCGAATGGGTGGAAAAGGCCTTCGGCGCCTGCCCGGTGCATCTGGTGGACATCCGCTCCTTCCGGGAGCCCCGGGCGTACGGCCGCATCGGGCAGTTCGCCGCTTTTCTCAGGAAGGAGGGGGTCGGGATAGTCCAGACCCATTTCAGGGACGCGCATATCGCGGCGCTGCTGGCCGCACGCCTTGCCGGCGTCCGCATCGTGATCGCGGCGCGGAGGAACCAGGGGTACTGGCTTACCCGACGTGAGCTCTCCCTGCAGAGGTTTCTGAACAGGTGGGTAACCCTCTTCCTCGCCAATTCCCTCAGCACGAAGAAATGGTCGATGGACACGGAGGGGATCCCCGGCGGGAAGATCCGGGTGGTCCACAACGGCATCGATCCCGACTTCTACGGGGCGGTTTCCGGAGAGGCCCGGAGGAGGCACCGGTCGCTGCTCGCCATCCCATACGACGCCCCGGTCGTCGGCATCGTCTCGAACCTCAGGCCGGTTAAGGGTGTGGACCTCTTTCTGCGGGCGGCGCACTCGATACGAAGGGAGATTCCGCGCGCCCGTTTTGTCGTGGTGGGCGACGGCGGCGAGAGGGAGGGACTGGCGAGGCTTGCGAGGGGGCTGGACCTCGCGGGGTCCGTCCATTTCCTGGGGAAGCGGGACGACGTGGCCTCTCTTCTTAGCGCCTTCGACGTCGGGGTGCTCTCCTCACTTTCGGAGAGCTTTTCGAATGCGCTGATCGAATACTCTGCGGCGGGCCTTCCGGTGGTCGCCACGGACGTAGGAGGGAGCAGGGAGGCGGTGCTGCAGGGGGTAAACGGTTTCATCGTGCCCCCCGGCGACTCCGGAGCCCTTGCCGCAGCCGCGATAAAGGTCCTCACCGAAGAGGCCCTGGCGCTGCGCATGGGGACGGCGGGCAGGGAGAGGGCGCGGGAGCTCTTCTCCCTGCGGAGGTCGGTCGAGGAGACGGAGAAGGTATACTGCTCCTGTTGGGAAGGCGCCCTGCAGCGATGAAAAGGCCGAAAGAGGCAGTGACCACCTACGAGCCGGACAACTCCCTGCGGAGGGGGTATCTTTCGGTGTTCGGCGAGATCCTCGCCGAGCTGCGGGAAAACAGGTGGCTGATGTACCAGTTGTTCAGGCGCGATTTTCTGGCGCTCTACAAGCAGTCCCTCCTGGGCGCCCTCTGGGCCTTTCTCGTCCCTCTGGCCGGCATGGCCCTCTTCATGCTGCTGAACCGCTCGGGGATCTTCCGGATCGGGGAGATAAAGACGCCGTACCCGGTGTACGCCGTCCTCGGCCTCTCCTTCTGGCAGCTTTTCTCCACCGGCATCACGGCAGGCTCGAATTCCCTGGTGAAGGCGGGCTCCATGATCGTACAGATCAATTTTTCGCGCAAGTCGCTGGTGCTCGCCTCGTCGGGACAGGCCGTCGTCTCCTTCCTGGTCCAGTTCGCGCTGGTACTGGTCCTGTTCGTCCTGTACGGCGTCGCCCCGAGCGCCGGCATCCTCGCGGTGCCGTTGGCCGTGCTCCCCCTGCTGCTCTTCACCCTGGGGCTGGGGTTCATCTGTGCGCTCCTCAACGGCATCGTCCGGGATATCGGGACCGTGCTCTCGATGCTCGTCACCTTCCTGATGTTCATGACGCCTGTTCTGTACGCCAAGCCGGAGAGGGGCGTCCTTCTCCGGATCACTGAATACAACCCCTTGTACTATCTCGTCTCCGGCGCCCGGGACCTCGTGCTCACCGGGTCCATTGCCGAGCAGGAGGGCTTCTTCCTCTCGGTCCTGTTTTCCGCTGCGGTCTTCCTCGTCGGCCTGGTGGTCTTCCACCTCACCGAGACGAGGATCGCGGAGAGGATCTGAATGAAGAGAGATACGGTGATACAGGCTGAGCACGTCTCGAAGAAGTATTCCAAGTCCCTGAAAAAGTCCATGCTCTACGGGATCGAGGACATCGGCAGGAACCTCCTCGGCATGCGGTCCCGCTCCGGGGTGCTGCGCCCCGGCGAGTTCTGGTCGGTGGACGACGTCTCCTTCGAGGTGAAGCGGGGGGAGACCCTGGGGCTGATTGGACCCAACGGCTCGGGGAAGACCACCCTCCTTAAGATGCTCAACGGCATCTTCTGGCCCGACCGGGGCAGGATCAGGGTAAAGGGGAGGGTGGGCGCGCTGATCGCGGTGGGGGCGGGCTTCCATCCTCTGCTGACCGGACGCGAGAATATCTACGTCAACGGAGCCATTCTCGGAATGGACAGGAAGGAGGTGGGCCGGAAGTTCGATTCCATCGTGGAGTTCGCCGATATCGGGGACTTCCTGGACACCCCGGTGAAGCATTATTCAAGCGGCATGTTCGTGCGGCTCGGCTTTTCAGTGGCGGTGCATTGCGAGCCGGACATCCTCCTGGTGGACGAGGTCCTGGCGGTGGGGGACACCGACTTTCAGAGCAAGTGCTACCGCCGCATCGCGGAGCTGATGAAAAAGGGAGTCGTTATCGTGCTCGTGGCCCACAACATGGAGACGATCCGCCATATGTGCGGAAAAGCGCTGTTCCTCTGGAAAGGGAGGGTCCGGGAGATGGGGGACAGCGACAGCGTCGTTCTGAGCTATCTGCGGCTCGTGCAGCAGGAGCAGGTGAGAAAGGCCCGGGAGGAAAAGGGAGAGAGGAGCCGGACGGCGCCCGGCAGGGGAAAGGGGGGGAGGATCGTGGGGGTCGAGTTCCTCGACGAGCACGACAACCGGACGAACGCCCTCACCACCGGGTCTCCCCTCCGGGTGCGCATGGAGTACGAGGCGGCCGGGGAGATCGAAAATCCGGTCTTTGCGATCCACCTGTACGCCGGAGGCGCTCTGTACGCCTCTTTCATCGGCGACAGCCGCAGTGCGCTGCCCGCACGGATAGAGGGCAGGGGCGCGGTGGAGCTCATCGTCCCGCAGCTGCATCTCCCTGCGGGAGTCTACGCGGTGAGTGCGGTGCTGAGCCGGGAGGTGGAGTACAACCATATCGACTGGCACAGCCAGGAGTACTTCCTGCAGGTCGGCAAGAAGGAAAATTCGATCGGGCTTGTGGCGCTGCCCCACCGGTGGAGCCCGGCCGCGCTGCAGGCCGCACCGGAAGCGATACGGACGGGAGGAGCGGGGTGACCCCATGGAAGAGACGCAGCCCAAGGTAAGCATCGTTCTGCCCACGTTCAACGGGGCAAGGTATATCCGCCACTCCATCGAGAGCTGCCTGGCGCAGACCTACCGCAATATCGAGCTGATCGTCGTCGACGACGGCTGCACCGACGCCACGCCGGAGATCGTCCGGTCCTACCGGGACAGGAGGATGAAGTATATCAGGCACGAGAGGAACAGGAGCCTTCCCCACAGTCTCAATACGGGTTTCGCCGCCGCGGCGGGGGAGTACCTGACCTGGATCTCGGACGACAACTTCTACTACAAGGAGGCGGTTGGAAAGATGCTCTCGTTCCTGCGTGAGGAGAGGGGCCACTTCGTCTATTGCGACTACTACCTCTTCCAGGGGGACAATCTCTTCAATCGCAGGATCGTGCGCCTGCCGGACACCGTGGCCCTCGAAAAGGGCAACCACATCGGGCCCTGTTTCCTCTACACGCGTGCGGTGCGGAACGCGGTGGGAGAGTACGACCCCGCCGCGAAGCTGGCCGAGGATTACGACTACTGGATACGGACCTCGAAAGCGTTCCCCCTGCGCCACCTGAAAGAGCCCCTCTATTTCTACCGGAAGCACGAGGGCTCCCTGTTCTCCACCCGGTACCACGAGGTGAAGCTCGTCGACTGCCTGGTGCGGCTCAAGAACGACCTGGTCGACATCGAGCAGGGCTCCGGGCTTGTCCTGGATGTCCTGGCGCGCAGAAAGCGGGGGGTTTACCGGATCAACAGGGCGCTCTCCGCCGTCCTGCTTTCCGGGGCGGTGAAGGGGATCCTTCGGGACTTCAAGGCGGGACAGATCGGCCTGGAGGGCGCGAAGGAGCAGCTCCGGGGCATATGACCATGCGGGTAGCCTACCTGCTCGACGCCTTTCCCCTGGTGTCCGAAACTTTCGTGGTCAACGAGGTCCTGGAGCTGAGGCGCCAGGGCGTGGATGTCTCCCTCTTTGCGCTGCGCCGGCCCCGGGAGAGGACCCTCGGCGAGGGGGCGCGGGAGCTGCAGGAGCAGGTCTTGTATTGGGACCCCCGCTGCGACACGACGGCGCGGAAGGTGCTGAACGCCCTCCCCGTCTTTTTCAGGAGGCCGGTGCGGTACGTGAGGGGGCTGCGGTACATGAGGAAGCTCGACGCTCTCTTCCTCTACAACTATAAGCGGATCGCCCTGTTCGCGCGCCTCCTGCTGCGGGAGGGAGTGCGGCATATCCACGCGCATTTCGCCTCCACCGCGGCGGAGCTTTCCCTCTGTCTCTCCCTGATGACGGGGGTGCCCTTCAGTTTCACCACCCATGGATACGACGTTTTCTTTTCGCCCCACCGGTTCTACCGGAAGCTGGGGGAGCACGCGAAGTTCGTGGTGGCGGTCTCCGAGTTCAACAGGGAGTATCTGGCGGAGCGCTGCCGGGTGCCGCGGGAGAAGATACGGGTCGTCCGCTGCGGGATCGACACCGGGCTCTTCAGCCCGCACGGCGCCGAGGAGCAGAAGGACATCGATACGGTCTCCGTGGCGCGGCTCCACCCGGTGAAGGGCCTCCCCTACCTGGTGAGGGCGTGCCGCATCCTGAAGGAGCAGAGGCCGGGGCTGCGGTGCGCCGTGATCGGCGAGGGGCGCGAGCGTGCAGCCCTCCAGCGGATGATCCACGAGGAGGGGCTCGAGGAGAACGTCTCTCTCCTTGGGAACAGGTCCCCTGAGGAGGTGGTGCGGTATCTCTCGAGGAGCAGGGTCTTCGTCCTCCCCAGCACCTCCGAGGCGATGCCCGTCTCGCTCATGGAGGCCCTCGCCTGCAGGGTGCCGGTGGTGGCGACGAGGGTCCGCGGCATCCCCGAACTGGTGGAGGAGGGGGTGAACGGGTACCTCGTCAAACCGCGCCACTCCCGCCTCCTTGCCGAAAAGATCTCCCTGCTCTTGGAGGATGGCGAGCGGAGGGAGAGGATGGGGAGGGCCGGACGCGAGAGAGTCGTCCGCGACTTCAACCTCAGGACCGAGACCGAAAAGCTGCGGGAGCTGTTCGGGAGACAGGCGTAGGATGGATATTTCGGTCCTGCTTTCGACGTATCGCCGATCCGCCTTGCTGGCGCAGACCCTCGAGAGCCTCTGCCGCATGGACGCGGGAGGGCTGCGCTGGGAGGTCCTGGTGGTGGACAATGCCGGCGACGAAGAAACGCGGAGGACGGCGGAGAGGATGCGGGGCAGGCTGCAGATCGCCTGCCTGCGCGAGCCGAGGAAGGGGAAGAACAACGCCCTGAACAGGGCGGTGGAGGAGGCGCGGGGCGCCCTTCTGGTCTTTACCGACGACGATATCATTGCCGACCGCTTCTGGCTCCGCGAGATGCGGGAGGGGGCGGAGCGGTGGCCCGGCTTCCCGGTCTTCGGGGGGCGCATTCTCCCCCGGTTCCCCTCTCCCGACGTTCCGCTGCCGCGGGAGCACCCCTTCTTCATCGGCGCCTATGTCCTGGCGGATTGGAATATTCACGAAGGCCCCTACAAGGCGGCCTACGTCTGGGGGCCCAATATGGCGGTGCGCGCGGATATCTTCCGGGAGGGCTGGCGCTTCGACCCCCTGATCGGGCCGAACGGGAGCAACTACATCATGGGCAGCGAGACGGAATTCACGATGCGGCTCGAAAAGGCAGGCTACGGGGCCGTCTACCTCCCGAAGAGCCTGGTGCACCACCAGATCCGCCCCGAGCAGCTGAAGCCCCGCTGGCTGTACGGGAGGTCCTTCCGGGACGGCAGGCAGAAGGCGGTCCGGTACGGCCGGCCGGACGCCCCCCTGCTCTTCGGGGTGCCGCGCTATCTCGTGCGCCGGCTCGTCGAAACCGGAGTGGAGAGACTCTTCAGATTTTACGACCGTGAAAAGGCCGTAGACCTCGGCCTGAAGTATTGGAACCTACGGGGGATGCTCCATCAGTACCGGAAAGAGGGGCGCGGGGGGGAGAGGCAGTGAAGAGGCCTTCGGTGAGCGTCGTCATCCCCGCGTACAACCGCGCCCACTGCATCGCCGAGGCGGTGGAGTCGGCCCTGGGACAGACCGTGAGGGAGTGCGAGATACTCGTCGTCGATGACGGCTCCACGGACGCCACCCCCGACGTCCTAGCGCGGTACCGTGACCGCATACGGTATCTGCGGCAGGAAAACGCCGGTCCCGCCGCAGCCCGCAACCACGGCATACGCGAGAGCAGGGGCGAGTTCGTCGCCTTCCTCGACTCCGACGACCTCTGGCTGCCTGTGAAGCTGGAGCTGCAGCTGGAGGAATTCCGCAGGGACGAGCGGATGGGGATCGTGTCCACCAACGTCGTCTTCCTCTATCCGGACCGCGAAGCGAGGACCCTCTTCGGCGAGCAGGACACCGAAGCCGTACGGGACGGCTTCCTCGGCGAATTCCTGATGGTGACGTCCAGCGTCATGGTCCGCGCGGAGTGCTTCGGGCGGGTAGGACTTTTCGACGAGACCCTGCAGTACGCGGAGGACCTGGACCTGTTCTACCGTGTCGCCCGCACCTACCACTGCAGGATACTCGGGGGCTATCTGACGATAAACAGGCGGACGGGGGACGGCAACATGGTGACGGACCCGACGAAGCGGGAGCGTATGGTGGCCGATACGCTGCGCTGCTACGGGAGGATCTTCTCGTACCCCGAAAACAGAACGAAGGGCTCCCGGCAGAGGGACCGCTGCCGGACCTTTTACCGCTGGATAGGACTGAGCGACCTCTACTCTCATCCTGGGGCTGCCCGGAAGTACCTCTTCAGATCGCTCCGGTACAGGCCGTGGGACGTCGCCCTCTACGCGCCCCTGCTGAAATCGTTCCTGCTCGGCAGGGGTCTGTACCTCCGGGCTCAGGCGGTCCGCCGACGGTGGTCATGGTAGGAATTCCCTTACTACGGACGCGAGGAGAAAGCCGATGAATGCGTTCAAAGAGACGAAGGACGACCCGCTGGTTTCCGTCATCATCCCCGCGTACAACTGCGCACGGTACATTGCGCACGCCATAGAATCCGTTCTGGGCCAGACCTACCGGAACACGGAAATCGTCGTGGTGAACGACGGCTCCACGGACAACCTGAAAGAGGTCCTCCTGCCCTACCGGGAGAGGGGGCAGATCCGCTCTCTCTACCAGAACAACAGCGGTCCCTCCACCGCGCGCAACAAGGGGATGGAGGCGGCACGGGGCGAGTACCTCTCCTTTCTCGATGCGGACGACCTGTTCGATCCCGGACATATCGAAGCCGCGGCCGACTTCCTGAGAGACTACCCGCAGGTCGATTTCGTATTTACCAACTACGAGGTCTTCGGCGAGGGGAGGACCCTCCTTCGCTCCGGCGTGGACAGGTGGAGGGAGTTCCGGAGCATCCCGCACTACACGCTGGGGCGCGGACGGTGGCTGTTCGCGGAGAGCCTCACGAAAGACATAATCCGCTACGGCGGTTTTGCGGCCACCAGCTGCGTCACCCTCCGCCGGAAGGCGCTGGAAGGGGTCGAGCTGTTCAGGGAGGGGTTCTTCTACGGCGAGGACGACGACTTCTTCTGCCGTGTCACGTACCGCCGCAAGGCGGGCTACATCGACCGGGTGCTGGTGCGGAAGAGGGAGCACGGGAAGAGCCTCATCCACGACCGGCGCAACGCGCTGAGGAACGCCCTTCATTTCATCAGGCTCGCGGAGCTGCAGCGCGAGTATTACCGGGACGACCGGGAGATACAGGAGGTCCTCGACGGAAAGATCCCGCGCCTGATCTTCGACTACTGCTGGCATCTCATCGACAGGGAGAAGTTCTCCGACGCCCAGAGAATGCTGTGCGCCTCCCTGCGGCAGTACCGGAAGGCGTATCCCCTCTACCGGCTCCTTGCCAAAAACTACGCACTCAGGGTATACAGGAGGCTGGCCCAGTGAAAGACAACCCGATACGCTCCCTTTCCATCCATTTCGAGCTGGACGGCGGCGTGCCCGCCTTCGTCGTGGTGGACTCGACCGTGGAGAACACCAGCTCCGGCGGGCTCAGGATACAGGAGGACATCACCCTGGAGGAGGTCAGGACCCTTGCCCGGGAGATGACCCTCAAGTACAGCTTTATCGGCCTGCCGCGGGGCGGGGCGAAGAGCGGTATCGCCATCCCGTCCTCTGCCTCTCCTGACGGAAAGAAGAGTCTCCTCCGCGAAATGGGAAACCGCCTCGCGCCTCTCATCAGGAAGGGCATCTATTACCCGGGAATGGACATGAACTGCGGTCCTGAGGACCTGAAAGAGCTCTACCGGGGGGCGGGCATTACCCTGAGCAAGGTGACGGATACTTCCTACTTCACCGCCCTTTCGGTTGCCGGCGCGGTGGAGGCGTGCAGAGACTTTCTCGGGGAGAGCAAGCGGCCCCTCACCCTCGCCATAGAGGGTTTCGGAAGCGTGGGGAGCTGGCTGGCCCGGAGGTTGCCGCACGAGTCCTTCCGGATAGCGGCCGTTTCCACGGTCAGGGGCGCCGTAACCGGCGAGGGAGGCCTCCCCCTCCCGGAGCTCCTGTCCCTTCGGAAGGAGTATGGCGACGAATGCGTCCTGAGGATGCCGGGGAAGAAGATCCCGCGGGAGGAGATCCTTGCCGCGGAGGTCGATCTCCTGCTGCCCTCGGCAAGAACATGGGCTCTCCACCGGGGGAACGCAGGCAGTGTCCGGGCGCGCTGCATCGTCCCCATCGCGAACGCGCCCTATACCGGAGAGGCTCTGCAGATGCTGCAGGAGCGGGGGATCGTCTGCCTGCCGGGCTTCGTGGCGAACAGCGGGGGGGTCTTTGCCTCCTCCCTGTACGACAGCGGCGTGCCCTCCGGAGAGATAGAAAGGATTTCCGGCACTCTTTTTAGCGGGGCGGTTTCCCGCCTCCTCATGAAAAGCCGGGAGGCTGGGCAGTCCCCCGTACGCATCGCGGAGCGGATCGCCCTGGCGCGCCTTGAGGCTGCGGGGGGAGCCGGTAGCGAGCAGCGGAAGCGGAGAGGGGCGTTCCGGAAGCGGGTGCTTCCCCGTGCGTGGTACGCCAGGCAGTATGCCGTGGAGTTCAGCGGGAACCTGAGGCTGCTGCAGCGCCAGATCGAGGGCTATTCACCCTGTGCGGCAGGAGGGGCCTTCCTTCACGAACGATGAAAATCCTTGTTCCCGATCACCTTATGCAGAGCCGCGGCGGGTGTCTCGGCGGTCTCGATCCCTCTCTGGAGCTCGTTCCCCTTCGGATCGAGCGCAGGAGGCCCCCGGCCCGCACCCTTCTGAGCCGGGCCGTGGAGCGCTGCCTGCCCTACGCGGCGTGCGCCTCTCTGCGGGAGTGGCTGGCCCAGGGCTCCTCGTATCGCTTCTTCGCCGGAGCCCGCCGGATCGAAAGCCCCCTGCCGGAGATACGGGGGCTCATCGCCACGTGGCGTATGGACAGGGAGTGCCTCGGCAGCCTGCTCCCCCTTCTGCCGGGCCTGCTGTGGCTCCACTCGACGAAATCGGGGGTGGACCATCTGCCTGAAGAGCTGCTGCGGGCTGGAGAGGTGGCGATTACCGCGTCGCGGGGAGCCCATGCAGACCTTATTGCCGAGTTCGTCATGGGGCTTGTCTATTGCTTCAGCAAGGGGCTGCTGGGGCATCGGGCGCTGCAGGAGCGACGCGCATGGGGAGAGCTGCCGTCCCGTGCCGTGGAGGGAAAGACGATGGGCGTGCTGGGGACCGGGAGCATCGGCCGGGAGGTGGCCCGCAGGGCGCGGGCAAACGGGATGCGGGTGTGCGGGCTCAACCGGCAGGGGCGCGGGGACGAATTGTTCGACAGGGTGCATGCCGCCCCGGAGATCGGCGAGGTGCTGGGAGAGTCAGACTTCGTGGCGGTCTGTCTTCCTTTGACGCGGTCTACCCGGGGGATGATCGGGGCTGCTGAGCTGCGCTCCATGAAGAAAAGCGCTTTCCTGATCAATGTCGCCCGCGACGCTATTGTCGACGAGGCGGCGCTTATTGCGGCCCTGCGGAAGAGGGAGATTGCGGGGGCGGCGGTGGACGCGGTCGGCAACGACCATCTGCCGCGGAATCACCCCTTCTACACCCTGGAGAACGTGCTGATCACCCATCACTGCGCCTATCGGGGCGAGTCTCCCGCTTCCGCACTGATGGAGATCTTCGAGGAAAATCTGAAGCTCTTCGCCCAGGGAGAGCCTCTTGTCGGGAGGGTGGACCTGTCGGCGGGATACTGAGGGTGTTTTCTGATGTGTTCTCAAGGCGTTTCTATCTGAATAGGTCTCTTTCGGCATGGGGCAGAGGGGGGACCGCTCTTTCTTTGCGAGCGAATTCCTCCTTCATCGCAGAGGGATATCTCTCTTTGATAATGATCCGTTTCCCCTTCAAGATCAAGAGTACGTGGGGACAGGGCGTTACCTGCCCCCCTTGAGATTCCAGACGCTCGCTGCAGAGAAGAGGATACCCCCTCTGCCCCCCTGTGTCCCTTTGTTTTGGTAATCCCTCACCCCGTCAGAAAGTCGGAGTCTCTCTCCTGCCGTCATTGTCTCGAAAGCTGTGTTGTGTGCCGTCATTCCGGCGAAAGCCGGAATCCAGAGTCTTTGAAGAGGACTGGATCCCGGCTCAGAGGATCTGCCGGGACGACGACAGAAGAAAAGAGAGGGGAGCGAGGGACTCCTCGACTCCCTGAGACACAGGGGAGGAGTGAGGCGTCAAGGGGGCCGCTACCCAGAGGAGACGAGCATTAACCAACAGACATCCACGAGGGAATACAATAATCCCGTCGCATTGCAAGGGAAGGAATCCCCTGTTCCCTCCTCCCCCGAAAGAGGGCGCGTTGGGTTTATATGCCTTTTAATTCCTCTGAATTCCTTTTCATAC
>JAXLZK010000009.1:86909-107841 GCA_046350935.1 Thermodesulfovibrionales bacterium | reverse complement strand
GATACGGGACTGCGGCTCTCCCGCTTTTTCGGCCTGAGCGAGGGGTTCTGGGAACGGCTGCAGATCAATTACGATCTCGCTGTTGCAAAAGATGAGATGGCGGAAATCCTTGATAAGATTAAACCGTATCGTGCAGCCAAAGGATAGGACATACAGAATTCCCCTCTAAAGGGAATAAAGGGGCGGTTTCTATTTTCTTCGCTTAGCGCGCAAAATTCGCTTCTCAGGTGCAATGTCAACGGGCTGTCGCCCAAATCCCATCATACCTCAGGCCCACAGGGAAGCACAGAAGAAAAAAGCACAGGGAGAGAACCTTCTCTCCCTGTGCTTGTATCGGTACGTATGCGGCGTATTTCAGCCATGCGGCTGCCAATTCCGCGGAGACCCGCCTCGTGCGCCCTGCGTTCCTGAATCCTCTGTCGGCCCGCATGCCTGGGGCGCTCCCTTCTCCACCCCTGCTCCCTGCACATACACCATCTGTCCGCCGAGCCATCCGGAGACCGTGATGAAGAGAACACCGATGATCGAGAGGACAAAAGGCGCAGCCGCCTCTACAGGCATGCTCATGCGCAGAGCAAAGTTGATGATGAACAGGCCGAGTGCGCTCACATTAAGGAGCAGGTGCCACGTTGCGATTTCCTTTGTCCGGGACTTCCTCATGGAGAAATAGTCGAAAAACCCGGGCAGGGCCGCAGCGGCAGCACCGATAATGCCCCCTGCCAGTGTGTAGAGCGCGACGGAAGCCCAGACCGGGCTGCCGCCCAGCCGGTAGATGATATCGGCTGCGAGGGAAAAGATCCAGAGTCCGATGGGAAACGGGACGAGCATCGGATGGATCGGATGTTTATTTATACGCGCTTTCGCTACCATGACAGCACCTCCCTTGTGCAGGGAAAAACAAGCAGTCCACCCTGATCGGACCTGAATGCTTTCCCCTGGCCTGCAGCGCCTCTGCGCCGCAGCACAGAAACGGTTTGTAAAGGGGTCGCTTTATCCTCTATTCTCAGTCTATCACGCAACCTGAGTGCAGTCAAAGCAGGTGGAGCTCCCGAGCTCCCCGTTTTCCGCACACGCCTCACCGCGCGCTGAAAGGTGATACAATTGAAGGAGAAGAAACTTTTTTGACAAGAATCCCTCTTCATTCATTTTTGACGGCCTTTGTACAGGGAAACAGCCCCCTTCGATAAAGAAGGATACGGCTGAATTTTCTGAAGACTTTCAGAAGTCAATACCTTTTTCTGCAGGCGTTCCGCGGAGGGAACCATGAAAGAGTATGACACGATCGTTGTCGGAGGAGGGACAGCGGGACTGACCGTCCTCTTCAAGGCGCTGGCGCACGAAAAAAAGGTCGCCCTCGTAGAAGAAAACCTCCTCGGAGGCACCTGCCAAAATTTCGGCTGCGTTCCCTCCAAGATGCTCCTCTATCCAGCAGACCTCGTCACCCTTATCAGAAGAGCCGGACGGTTCGGCATCCGGGCGGAACTCGGCCGCATCGATTTCGGTGCGATCATGGAGCGAATGAGGAGGTATGTGGCGGATATCCGGAAGGGGACTGAAGAGGCGGTCACCGGTTCCGAAAACCTCGACTACTATCACGATCGGGCTCATTTTGTGGATGAATATACGCTGGAAGCCGGAGGGGAAAGGATACGGGGCAGGAAAATCTTCCTCGCCACCGGATCGCGGGAAATGGTTCCTCCCCTCAACGGCCTCGATACCGCCGGGTACCTGACGAGCAAGACGCTCCTGCAGCTTACACAACTTCCTGAAAGCATGGTCGTTATCGGCGGGGGGTATATTGCGGCGGAGTACGGTCATTTTTTCGCCTCCCTGGGGACAAAGGTCACCATCCTCCAGAACGGGGGGAAGCTCGTCCCACATGAAGAGCCCGAAATATCCGTCCTGCTCCGGCAGGAAATGGAAAAGCGCATGGAGGTGCACACCGGCATCACCGCAACCGGGGTGGAAGCTGAAAAGGGCGGCGGATGCACCGTGAGGGGGGAAAAGGAAGCGACAAAGGAACGAAAGAGCTTTGCCGCGGCGCACGTCCTGATCGCGACGGGAAGGGAATCAACTGCTGATGCGCTGAAGGGGGAGAACACCGGAATCACCCTGACCGAAAAGGGATATATCAGGGTGAACGACTATCTCGAAACGGAAAAAAAGAATATCTGGGCGGTGGGTGACGCCATCGACCGGCTGATGTTTACCCACTCGGGGGACAAGGAGGCGGAAATCGCCTGGCATAATGCCGCCGGCGGCCAAAAGAGGAAAATGGACTTTCTCCTCGTTCCCCATGCCGTCTATTCGTATCCGAACATCGCTTCTGTCGGCCTTACGGAGGAGCAGGCGAGGGGAAGCCACACGGTCCTGGTGGGCAAGGCGTACTATTCAGACATCGTCAAGGGAAATGCGATGGAGGAAGAGACGGGATTTGCCAAGGCCGTGGTGGAAAAAGACTCCGGGAGAATTCTCGGCTTCCACCTCATCGGTCCGGAAGCCCCTCTCCTCATCCAGGAGGTGGTCACCGCCATGACCGCAGGGCTCACCGGCACACACATCATGAAAAGCATGCACATTTTCCCTTCCCTTTCAGAGATCGTTCAGGAAGCGCTGGGGAATGCCCTGAAACAGTAGCCTCCCTTCCCTCTTTCTCCGGAAGCACAAAGAAAATTGGGAAAATTTCTGCTACAATAGGGGGTACTTTATTGTGGTGCGTTTGCACACCGTGTTCGGAGCAGGCCGGACAAAGGGAGACGGGGCATCCTGCCGCAGCGGAATCCGTCGGAAAAGGAGCTGCATACGCACCCCGGCTGTGCGTCCGTCCCGGCGGCAGCAAGCATTACAGAAGGAAACCCGTTTTGTGATGGAAAAAATACTCGCACAAATAAACGCCTGTTTACTCGATCTCGGCGCAGACCCCCTCACGAACATCAACCGCCTGACCGTCCTGTGCGGCACCCTGCTGGGGGGTGCGGCCGCATTCTATAACCGGCTGGACCAGGACAGACTCGTCGCGTGGGGACAGTGGAACGCCCCTCCGGGATTCCCCCGCGACGATCTGCCGGAAGGGCGCATCTGCCGCGATGTGCTCAAGAGCGGCTGCGATGCGATAGTCCTGCTCCGTCATCTCGACCGCACCCCCTACTCCCGGACCGACCCCTCCGTACGCCTCTGCTCCGCCGAAACCTATGTCGGCACGCCCGTGTGCCTCGACGGGGCTCCCGTCGGCTCCCTATGCGTCCTCTTCGCGCGCGACATTCTCCCGGGCAAGGAGGAGAAGCTGCTCCTCGGTTTCGCGGCGGCGGCGATCGGGGTCGAAGAGAAGCGCAGGAAGAGAGAGGCGGCGCTGCAGAAGAGCGAAATGAACTACCGGTCCGTCGTGGAAAGCTTTGAGGGTTTCATTTACATCTGCTCGCAGGAATACCGCCTCGAGTTCATGAACGAGAAGCTCATCAGAAGGACGGGGCGGAACGCCGTCGGGGAGATCTGCTATCGCGCCCTCCACGACAGGGACACCCTCTGCCCGTGGTGCGTCAATGCCAAAGTCTTCAAGGGGGAAACCGTCCGCTGGGAGGTGCGCAGCCCCAAGGACAGCCGGTGGTACTACGTGGTCAACACTCCCCTGTTCCACGCCGACGGCACGGTCTCAAAGCAGGCCATGATCGAGGATATTACCGAACGCAAGGAGCTTGAGGAGCGGATCAGATACCAGGCGTACCACGATCTCCTCACCGACCTGCCCAACAAGACGCTGTTTCTGGACCGTCTCAAGATAGCCCTCCATCAGGCGCGCCGCAACTCCTCCCAACTCGCCGTAATGTTCCTCGACCTCGACCGCTTCAAGACGATCAACGACACGATGGGGCACACGGCGGGGGACCAGCTCCTGAAGGACGTCTCCCTCCGGCTCACCGCCTGCATGAGGGAGTACGACACCATCGCGCGCATCGGGGGCGACGAGTTCACCCTCCTGCTGCCGCATATCTTTCATGCGGACGACGCGGCAAAAGCGGCGCAGAAGATCCTCGCTCAGTTTACCGCGTCCTATACCGTAGAAGGCCACGACCTGCACATCACCGCCAGCATCGGCATCAGCATCTATCCCCACGACGGGGAGTACGAAGAGACACTGCTGAAGAACGCCGACATCGCCATGTATCAGGCGAAGGAGCAGGGAGGAAACAATTATCAGTTCTACAGCCCCGCCATGAATATCAGGACCCTCGAGCGCATCATCCTCGAGAACAGCCTGCGCCGGACGCTGGACCGGGGAGAGCTGGTGGTGCACTATCAGCCGCAGGTGAATGTCGGAACGCGCAGGATCGTCTGCGTGGAGGCCCTGGTCCGGTGGCAACACCCCGAGCTGGGGCTTCTCGACCCGATGCAGTTCATTCCCCTTGCAGAGGAAACGGGCTTCATTATCCCCATGGACGAATGGGTGCTGCGGACCGCCTGCGAACAGAATAAGGCGTGGCAGGAAGCGGGCTATGCCCCTCTCCGTATGACGGTCAACCTTTCAGCGCGGCAGTTCCAGCAGCCGAACCTCATCGAGATGGTCTCGGGCGTGCTGCGGGAAACCGGGCTGAAGCCCGAATACCTGGAACTCGAGATCACCGAGAGCACCGCCATGGGGGATATCGATCTCACTATTCCGACCATGGTACAGTTGACCGGGCTGGGGATACAGCTCTCCATCGACGACTTCGGAACCGGATATTCGTCGCTGAGCTACCTGAAAAAGCTTCCCGTCCAGAAACTGAAGATCGACAAGTCATTTATCAGGGACCTGACGGCAGACCAAGACGACAGGGCTATCGTCAATGCGATAATCGCCCTCGCACACAGCCTGAAACTGAATGTCGTCGCCGAGGGAGTGGAGACACAGGAGCAGATGGATTACCTTTCCGTAAGCGGCTGCAGCGAGATCCAGGGGTATCTCTTCAGCAGGCCCCTTCCTTCCGACGAGCTCCGGGTGCTGCTGGCGCCCGCGCCTTGAACGCCGCGGAGAGCAGGAAAGCGCTGCCGGGGTTTCGATGCCATGCGGTTCCCCTCTCCCTCCGCCCTGGCAGGAAACTGACTCCGCTGCGGCCCGCTGCGGAAAGGGCCTTCCTCCCCGGGAGGGACATCCCCTACCGGGTGACGCCCTGCTTCTGCGCTTCCTCTTTCACGGTGCGGGCCGCCTCTTCCGCCACATGCCGCACCTTCTGCATGGTATCCTGGGCGGCCTCTCTGGCTTTGTCCCGCACTGTGGAGCTCGCCTCTCCCATCAGCTCTCTTTCCTTGCGCGTCTCGGGAATGCTGAACCCGATAGCGGCCCCGAGAGCAAGGGCGGCCAGGCCGAGGGCCAGGGGGTTGCTTTCCAGCAAGCTGTTGAACTGCCCCTTCGCCTGCTGGGCACGCTCCTGCGCCATGGAGCCCACCCGCTGTATTTGTCCGCGCGCCTGCTCCGAAAACTGCGCGGCCTTCTCCCGCACCTGCTCCGCCTTTTCCTTCACCTGACCCTTCATCCGCTCTGTTGTTTCCCCTGCGCCCCCGGAGAGCTCGTCCGCCCTCTTTCTCCTCCGGTATTCACCTTCCGGGGTTTCGTACCCGGCCGCCTCCCCTCCAGGAGAGTACTCCCCGGCTGTGCGATACCGGCCATTGCCGTTCCCCTCCGGTCTCCTCATAATGAGCCAACTGAGGCCTATTCCCACCATGGCGGCGGGTACGGGATTTTGCCGTATCGTATCGAAAATGGTGGAGCCGATTTCTCTTGTTCTGCTTCCCGCTTTGTATGCCATATCCCTTGCCCTCCCGATTGTCGCCTGCCGGAACTTGTTCCGCACCTGCTCCTTGATGTGCCCAGGAGAAAGCTTTTCCTGAATCGCATCCACCGTCTCCGTCATGTCCGCCCTGGTCTGCTCAATATCGGCCCGAATATCTTCCGGCCTTTTTCCGGAACCGCCCGCAGCAGGCATCCCCGCCGGTGATGAGGAGAATGCCGCTCTTCCTCCACCCCTTCTCACATCCTCTCTTTCACCCATTCCCTGTCCTCCTTCAATGTCTCTATGGTTTGTCGGGGTGCAAGGTCTCCTCTTCTCATATCGTCCATCCCCTTCCTGACCAGCGCATACGCTCCGCCGGCGAGCAGCGCCGTGACGATGAGAGCGGACAGCCACCACGGCAGGAAAGTGCCGAGGATGACGACAACGGTCGCTGCGAGCGCAAGGAATGCCGCATACCCGACAGCGATGCCGAGGGCGAGAAAGGTCACATCCTTCACCATCCTGGACAGCTTCTGGCTCAACTCCATTTTGGCAAGGTCCACTTCCTGGCGAAACAGCCTCTGCACCTCCTGGGTGAGTTCCGAAAAAAGTTCGCCCAGGGAACGCTCCTCTTTTACATAGCTCATAAGTACCCCCCTTACACAGTTTCATTCCTCTGCTTTATCCGGCGGCTTCCCCCTCGGATTCCGCAGGCAGGGGTCTTCCCCTCCTCGTTTCCTCCGCAGCCGTAGAGCTCTTGAGGAAGCGGGCCAGGATAAAGCCTGTTGCCAGGGCTCCTCCGAGGAAGAGCCCCGGCTGCCGCCGCACAAGCCCCTGCACATCGCGGAACAGCTGGTCGGCGTCGCTCTCGCGCAAATAGCGGGAGGCGCGATCCACCTTCTCCGCAGCCGTATCCGCGTACCGGGCGACCGAGGCCTGGTCCTTTCCCTGGAGCTGCTGGGAGACATTTCTGAGTATTTCCGCAACGCTTCCCAGTCCTTCGGCCGCGGTGCCCTTTTTTTCAGTCACCATGCTCCGCGCCTGCTCCTGGACCTTGCCCTTCATCTGCTCCTTCTTCTCCTGCACCCGCTGGCGCGCCTGTCCCACCGACTCTTTCATTGCGGAACCGTAGCCGCTGATTCCGGAAGCCGCGGCAAAGTTGCCGGGGTTCCCGGCAAATTCCTCCCTGCACTCCTCGGAGCAGAAACGGTACTCCTTCCCCTGGTACGAGCTCGTGTAGCGGGCGTCCCCTTCCTGTACTTCCATACCGCAGACCGGGTCTTTTGCCATGGTAGACCTCCCTTCATTTTCTTCTGCTCTCGCAGTACACACAAAGGAGGAAAAGCCTTTCTCCCGCGGGGAGAATGCCGGCTTCCTCCCCTCATCTCCGCGTCTCTCCACAGGAGGCGGCATCCTCTGCCGCACGTTCCTGTCCGCAGCGAAAGGGGCGCAGGAAAGACGTAAACAGGTGCCGGTTTTCGTATCGGTGCCGGTGCGTCCTCACCGGAAGAGGGCTAAGGGGATGGGCGGATGCGAAGGGGAGAGTACCGCAACGGGAATACCGGCGCTGCGCATCAGGTGCGCGGGTTTCTCATCATGCCTCCTGCAGAATATTCTTCTGCAGCATCGCTGGAGAAAAGGCAGGCAAACACAGCAGTAAAGCTGTCTTCTTTTGCCGCACCTCAGACAGGATGTCCGGGCCGGCAAAACCTCGGAGACGGACAGGAGCCCGTCGAGAACGGGGTTTCCGGAAAACCGGAGTTTCCGGAGATGAGAGTGTGCATCCCTGCTATGTTTGCCTGAGCGCTGACTCTCTCGTCTTTCTTTACTTAAAACATATATCGTTTTCCTATGACTGTCAAGGGGCGAAATAGGCCGGTCCGGAGCACACGCGCAAAAAGCAATGCATAGAAAAACGAAGGGATGCTTCAGGATGCTCCCGGCAAAGACGCGAGCGAAGCGCCGGAAAGCTGAGCGGGATAGAAAAAAAGCGGCTCTCCTCCGGTGAACGGAGGAGAGCCCGTGGTGCGTACGGCGCGTCTCAAAGACCACAAAGACCGGTCAGTAGCCCGATCCGCTCTTTGAGGAGCTTCCGCCCGAGGAGGAGCCGCTCTGCATCTCGCTGCTCCCGCGGCTTGCGCCGCTTCCGGCACCCTCCTCAGTAGTGGTGGATTTCTTCTTCGTTTTCTTTTTCTTCTTATGCTTCTTCGTCATATCGGTCGTCTGGTCGCTCGTGCTGTTGCCGGCGGCTTCGCCCCTCATGCTGCTGTCGGAAGAACTGCCGGCACTGCCTCCCTGCTGCATGTCCCTGCTCCCGCGGGTGGAGCTGCCGTCGGATGAGCTGCTCGTGCCCTCTCCCCTGGTGGTCCCCATCGACCCGTTATTGGACGCGCCGCCGCCCGATGAAGAAGAGGACGAGGAGCCGCTCTGCATCTCGCTGCTCCCGCGGCTTGTGCCGCTGCCGGACGTATCGCTGCTTGACTGCTGCATGTCCCCGCTCCCGCGGGTAGAACCGCCCTCCTTGGATTTTCCGCCCATGGCAAGATACACAGCGGGGTCAGCCTTCACCAGCGAGCCCGAAACGAGCTCCGAAGCGTGGGAAGGGGCCGCCAGAAAAGGCGCCGCCGCCAATGCCAGGGCGGAAGCCCCCGCGATACAGAACAACCGTAATTCTTTCTTCATTTCTCCTCCTTTTTTCATGAATACACCCTGCACCTTCTTTCCGCTGCACTTTTATGCACTTTTACTCTTCGCGTGACTTCCGCGCCGGGCTCTATAATTGCCCGCCGCCGGCTCCGCCGCCCGATCCTCCGGCACCACCTGCCCCGGCTCCGCCTCCTCCGCCGACGTCTTTACCGGAGACCTCGTCCTCCTTAGGCGACCTGCTTTCGATCCCCCCCGTAACCTCCTCACCTGTGGGAGCGCCTCCCTTCTTCTGTGTTGACGAGTCGCCGCGGGTAGTCCCGCTCTCAGTGGTTCCGCCCTGGGCACCGGTCCCGGAGGAAGAGCTGTCGCGCTGCATTGTCCCGCTGTCGGTCGGGCCGGAGGAAGAGTCGCCGCCCCGCACCGTCCCGCTGTCGGTCGGGCTGTTGGAAGCTCCGTTCATGCTCTCTCCACTCCGCATTGTACCGCTGTCGGCGGCCCCGCTGCTTCCGCTGCCGGACGTGCTCATATCGCTGGTCCCCGTGTCGCCTCCCCTCGTTGCCCCGCTGTTGCTGCTTTCAGAGCTTCCGTAGCTTCCGCTTTCGGCCGCGAAAGTGAACGCCGACGCGAAAAAAACGATCGATGCACCCATGCATACCGCCAAAAGACGCTTTACTGTTTTCATGTTTTTTCCTCCTCATGCTTTCCGGTTTCGGTGTTTTAAAAAAAGTCGGTCTGCGTCTTTCTGAATACGACTTTCCTGAACCTGCCGTGATTGTGGCTGTGGTAACCCGAGGGGTAGTACCGATTCCCTCCGGACAAGGGCCGGAAGGGTATCCTTATTTTTACAAGCCGTCCCTGTAGCCGTCCCTGAAACCGTCGCTGTAGCCGTCCCGGTAGCCGCTCTTCGATGAGCTGTCCTTCATGGCGGATTCGTCCATCGCGCCGCCCCGGGTCGTCCCCGTCATCGAGCCGTGCTCCCGGGCGCTCCTGTTGAACCCCTCCGAATATCCCTCGCTGTACCCGCCCGTATAACCGCGCCGGTATTGATCTTTCATTCCCCCCGCTGCCGGGCCCTCCGAAGCGCCTTCCATGGCCCCGCCCCGCATCGTATCGCCCTGCATTTCGCCTCTCCGGGTCCCGTCCATCGATTTATCTTTTACCACACCCGGC
Source organism: Thermodesulfovibrionales bacterium (assembly GCA_046350935.1). Taxonomy (GTDB): domain Bacteria; phylum Nitrospirota; class Thermodesulfovibrionia; order Thermodesulfovibrionales; family Dissulfurispiraceae; genus Nitrobium. Next base: position 98,278 of record JAXLZK010000009.1, on the reverse strand, counting down.
TCGTCCCACTCGTGAATTCCGTCGCCTCCCCGGGACGATGAGGGAGCCGCATTCCCCTTATCCATACTTCCTGTCGTCTCTCCGGAGGCTGACCTGTCTTTCCTTTCGCCGCCCCGTGCCGTTCCCTCCGAAGGGAGCTCGGCAGTCCCCTGCGGAGTGACCTCCCTGCCCGGAACGATTTCACCGGTGCCTGCCGCTCCGCCGGTCGTCCCGCCCGGTGCGCTGCCTCCCGGCTGACTGCCGCCGGGCGCGCCGGTTACCGCTCCTCCGTATTGACCGCCGTTATCGGCGAAGGCCGGCTGCACAACCGTTGTCATCGCCAGGGCGCCCATGCACGCAAGTAGGCATTTTACTCCTCTCATGATGATTCCTCCTTCTGTTTTTGCTTTATCGAAGCAACTTGTATGCCAGAAAAGGTCCTGAGCAGGGGAAGGTTCCTCCTTCAGGCCGGCAAGTGATTTGTAATTAATCCGACTTTTCGGGAAACGTCTTTCTGCAGGAAGGAAAGAGGAAGGAGAAGACGCATACGGCGGCGCCGCACCGGAGAAGTGTGCCATGGCACAGAAGTGTAGCGGCACGGTTCTGTGCCGTGCGACAGGAGCGGCAGCCCGTCCTGCGGTGATCTCTGCTAAGGTGTGTAGGTGCGGGCTCTCCCCCGGAGGGCACGGACAAGAGCCCTGAGTTCGTGCTTTTCTTCAGGGACAAGACCGGAGAATCTGACGGCAAACTCGATGTGCTCAGGATCGGGAGACGTTCCGGCAAGCTGAATCCTCACCACCGTCCCGTAGATCCGGAAAATCCTCTCCCCGCTCCGGAGCCGGATTCCCACCATCACCTCCTCACAGAGCCCGGGAAGAGTGCTGCGATGATGGAAGCTGCCGAGGAGTCCGTTCATGCTTATGTTGAGCAGTTGCCCCGCGGCAGTGCAGGAAGGAGACTTCAGCACCACGTCCCCGGTTTCGCCGAACCGCCTGAAATCCCTGCTCTCGATCTCGACAGCGAAGGGCTCCGGTCTATGGACAAGCTCGTACTTCATTACACTCATTGTAGAATACTTACGCGGAATTGTGAATACCTTTTTCGTGTGCAAGCACAGCCGCGGCCTGCGCGTACACCTCGTCCACGGAAAGAGAGGAGAGGGAAGCGCGGGGGTATCCCGCATCGACAACCCGGATCCTGCGCCCGAGGGGTCGCCAGAGGAGAGGGTCGGTGGCGCCGAAAAGGGAGAGGCAAGCCCTCCCCGTCGCTGCGGCGAGGTGGGCGATGCCGGAATCGTTGCCGATGAAGAGAGCGCTCAGGGACAATAAGGCGGCTACAACAGGCAGTTCCTCAGCGGCGACGAAAAGGGACCTCCCGGCGCCGCCCACAAAGCGCCGGATCCCCTCTTTCTGCTCAGCGTCTTCAGCCGGGCCCGCGAGGAAGAGGATGAAGACATCCTGCTCCCGGTGCAGCCTTTCCGCCAGAGCGCAAAAGCTCTCCAACGGCCAGCACTTCCCCCGGCCTCCGCTGCCGGGATGGAGCGCAATCAGCCGCGTAGCCCTTCCGTCATAGCCCGCCCCTGCCAGCAGCGCCTCCGCCCTCTCCCTCGATGCAGGGGGCGCCTTCAGCACAGGACAGGGGCATTCCCCTCCGCCGCCTTCAGCCATCTGCCCGAACCGGAACTCAGCCACGTGGGTCCTGACGCCTGGCGGGGGGACCGTGATGATCGTTCTCGTACGGGGGACGAGCTCTCCGAGGGAAGCAGCGAGGAGAGAGTCTCCCCTCACGGTGAAGAGAAAGGCGCGGTCGAAGCGGGCCAGGAACCCCCTCGCCTTTTCGTCTGCGACTCCGGCGTAGAGCGGGGAGTACAGGGCGCTGTCCGCGGAGGAAACCTCGTCGGCGTATCCCGCCTCCTTCAGCAGCCGTGCCGCGTCGGGCCTCCCCGCGAGATGGACATGCCCGGCGCCCGCCCGTATCGCCCCGATGCAGGGGAGCGAGAGGAGCAGGTCGCCGAGGGCCCCGTCGTGGTGAATGAAGGTCTTTCCGCTTGCCGCATGCTGTTCGCCCATAGAAAAAAATAGAGGATTGCGTGAAGCGGCGTCAAGCAGCGCCCCCTCCGGCGGCGTTTCGTATACTTTTCAGGTTATTTTTCATATACTTTCAGTATAAGCCCGCCACTGAAACGGAAGGAGCGTTGTGGAACGAGGAAATTCGCCGGAAAAAGAGCTGCTGAGAGAGCTCGAGTCCCTGCAGCGGCAGATCGCGCATCTGGCGGGATGCAAGGCGAGGCTCAGAAAGGTGCGGCGCCGGATACGACACCTTGCCTCCTATCCGCAGTTGAACCCCAGCCCTATCCTCGATCTGGACTCCTCCGGGACTCTCCTCTACCGCAACAAGGCGGCGAGCGAACTGTTGAGGTCGGTAGGGCGTGCCGGAGGGTGGATACTGCTCCTGCCCGGGGATTTCGGGGACATTCTGGAGTCGCTGCGAAAGGGAGAGAGGAAGCTGCTCTACCGCGAAGTAGCCATAGGGGGCCTGGTGTTCGCCGACTACATCTACCTCGTCCCGCAGCTCCGCCTCGTCCGCATTTACGCCTACGACATCTCCCGCTTCAAAAAGGCGCAGGGAGCGCTTGCCGAAGCGGAGGAGAACCTCCGCACCATTCTCAACAATGTCCACGACGCGCTCTTTATTCACAATCTGGACGGATCGATTACCGATGTGAACAGGAAAGCGCTCGAACTGTACAGGGTTACCCGTGAAGAGGCCCTCTCGCTCTCGATCGCGAATGATTATTCCGCTCCCGGGAGCCCCGTTGAGGTTCTTCGCGCCCTCTGGGAGCGCGTCATTGCGGGAGAGAGCCGGCTGGTCGAATGGAAGGCCCGGCGGCCGGGGGACGGCTCCGTTTTCGACGCCGAGGTATTTCTCAGCAGGATCACGTTGCACGACAAGAACTTTGTTCTTGCCACGGTGCGTGATATCACCGAACGCAAAAACATGGAGGAGACGCGCCGCAGGGCTCACGATGTGCTGGAGCTGCGGGTGCGGGAGCGGACCGCGGAGCTTGCCGCAAGCAACGAAAAGCTCCGGGAGAGCGAGAGAAGCAAACAGCTCATCATTGATTCGGTCCCGGCGCTGATCGCCTACGTCGACAGCGGGCAGAGATACCTCTTTGTCAACCGGCAATTCGCCGCCTATTACCACCTCCCGGCCGCGGAGATCCTGGGAAGGCAGGTCAGCGAGGTCCTGGGCGAAACGCTGTACCGGGCCATAAAGGAGCACATCACTGCGGCGCTGGCGGGGGAGCGGGTCTCCTACGAGAGGAGAGACACCCTCGGGAGCGAGACGCGATATCTCCAGGTGGAATATATACCGCATCGCGGAGAGGACGGAGCCGTTGCAGGCATTTTCACCTTTATGCACGACATCACCGAAACGAAGAGAATAGAGGAATTTATGCGCCACCAGGCCTCCCACGACCCCCTCACCGGGCTGCCCAACCGGGCGCTCTTCCTGGACCACCTCACCCTCGAGCTCGCCCAATCCCATCGCACCCGCAGGATACTCGCCGTGTTGTTCCTTGACCTGGACCGCTTCAAGGAGGTCAACGACACCCTGGGCCATGAGGCCGGCGATCACCTGCTCAGGGAGGTCGGCGCGCGGCTGAAGGCCTGCCTCCGTGAATCCGACACCGTCGCCCGCATCGGAGGGGACGAGTTCACCATCCTGCTCACCGACATCGAGCGCATGGAAAGCGTCGCGGTGACGGTCAGAAAAATCATCACGGTAGTACGGGAGCCGTTCATTATAAAAGGCCACACCCTCTCCGCAACCGCCAGCATCGGGGTGAGCCTCTACCCGGACGACGGGGCCGACGCGGAGGTCCTGATCAGGAACGCCGATACCGCCATGTACCACGCGAAGGAGCAGGGCAGGAACAGGTACCGGTTTTACAACCCGGAAATGAGTGCGCGGGATGCGGAAAGAATGCTGATCGAGCAAGGCATGCGCCATATGGTGGAGCGCAGGGAGTGGGTGCTCTACTACCAGCCCCAGGTAGAGGTAAAAACCAGGCGGATCGTCAGCGCGGAAGCGCTGCTGCGCTGGCAGCACCCGGAAAAAGGCATGCTCCCTCCGGCCCGCTTCATTCCGCTGGCCGAAGAGACGGGGGTCATCATGCCGCTCGGCGAGACCGTGCTGCACGCCGCCTGCGCGCAGAACAAGGCATGGCAGGAAGCGGGCTATCCCCCTCTCCGTATGACGGTCAACCTTTCCGCGCGGCAGTTCCGGCAGGCGGACATCGTCGAGCAGGTGGCGGGAGCGCTCCGCGGCTCCCGTCTTCGCCCCGAATTCCTGGAACTGGAAATCGCCGAAAGCACCGCGCTGCAGGATGCCGACTATACGGCGGCAACGCTGAAGAACCTGTCGGCTCTGGGGGTGCGGGTCTCCCTCGACGACTTCGGCAGAGGATGCACGTCGCTCAGGAACCTTAAAAAATTGCCCCTCCAAAAGATCAAGATCGACCTGACCCTCATTGCGGAGCTCACCAGGGACCCCGACTACCGGACCCTCGTCGGTGCGGTGCTCGCCATGGCCCACGCCCTGGGCCTGGAGGTGGCGGCCGAAGGGGTGGAAACGGACGAGCAGCTTTCGATCCTAACCGCCGGCCTCTGCGACGAGGCGCAGGGCTATCTCTTCGGCAGACCGCTTTCCCCCCAGGATTTCGAGCAGCTGCTGGCGCTGCCCGGATACTAAGAAATAGTCCGCAGAGCGCGCTCCTGCAAAGAACTTTTACGCTACGCTCCTACTGCGCCCTGAATTCGTAGGAGCGGGGATCGGTTTTTTCGAGGCCTCCCTCCGACTCCGGCAGGCAGAGACAGTGCCAGCCGTTCTTGCCGTGCTCTATTTTCATCAGCTCTCCGCCGCTCTTCTTCCTCCCCTCCCCCGAGATCCCTTCGACCTGCCCGTCTCTCCGATAGATAAAGAGAACGGCGCCGGTGCGCACATTCTTCCATAACTGCCCAGGGGTCGGGTGTACAGTATCAGACAGGTACTCCGCCATGATGAATCCTCCCTTGTCGTTAATAGTTTCGCTTTGCAGCGGCATCGAACGTCCGGCCGCCCCTTATACGGCCTCTTCGCCCCGCTGCCCCGTCCCTCATCCTCTCCCCCGAGGGGAGAGGGAGGGTGAGGGGTGTACATCGGCCCTTTTCGCACGCGAAAAACCTCTCAGGAGTTAAGGATCTTGAGCGCCTCCTCGCGGTAGGAGTCCATCAGGTACGGAATTCCGGTGACCCTGGCGCATTCCCTCGTGAGGGACATGAGCTCGTTTCTCGTAAGAGAATCGATCGTAAAGCACCGGGCCCCCGCCATCAACTGCTGTAGCCCGACCTTTATCTTCTGCGCGTAGCTGTAAATGCCGACCGCGCCCAGGGGGATGGCGTGTATCTCCTCGCTGCCCACGAGCTTTTTGACGTCCTCATAGCTGACGAAAATTTCCTCGACCGTGGACCCGTATTCGCTGACTGTCTTCGGAAGGTCGTTCACCTTGAGCCACGAAGCGATATTCTTCCCGACCATTCCGGGGATCATCAACGCCCGGCCCATACAAACGGCCTTGGTAAAAGGAGCGCCCAGGGCCAGCACCTTGAAGACGCCGTCCTCGCTGCTGAAACCGCCCGCAAAGGCGAGATCGGGAACCCGCTCCCCCTTTTCGGCGAGCATCTTGCTGAACTCGTAGGCCGCGGAGTGCAGATAGAGGGAAGGCATCCCCCATTCTTCCATCATGCGCCACGGGCTCATGCCGGTGCCCCCGGGAGCTCCGTCGATGGTCAGCAGGTCTACCCCGGCCCTGGAGCTCCACTTCAGCGCCATCGCCAGCTCCCGCAGCCCGTATGCGCCGGTCTTCAACGTGATCCGCTTGAACCCGAGCTTCCGCAGCCGCTCCACCTCGGCATAGAAGCTCTCCTCATCGACGAAGCCGAGCCGGCTGTGGCGCTCGAACTCCTTGATCGCCTTGTCCCTGAAAGCTGCCTGGACAACGGGATCGGAGGGATCGGGAGTCACTATGTAGCCGCGCCTTTGCAGCTCGAGGGCGCGTTCAAGGGAGCTCACCTTGATCTCCCCGCCGATGCACTTCGCACCCTGCCCCCATTTGAGCTCTATCGTTTCAAGCCCGTGCCTGTCGATGATGTATTCGGCGACCCCCAGGCGGGTATCTTCCACGTTCATCTGTACGAGGATCTCGCCGTATCCGGAATGGTAGCGGCGGTACGTTTCGATCCTGCGGTCCATGTCGGGAGCTTTTTTGACCTTGTGCTCCCCGTTCAGCTCGAGGGCGGGATCAATGCCGCACACATTTTCCCCGCAGACAATGGTAATCCCGGATATCGCGGCCCCTACCGCAAAATGCTCCCAGTTCTTGCGTGCGATTTCCGTGGAGCCGAGGGCGCCGGTGAAAATCGGCACTTTCATCTTCACTTTTCGGTCCCAGCCATAGCAAGTTTCGGTGTTGACGTTCGGAAAGCGGGCGGTATCGGGGTCGCCCTTCTGCCCTGCGGGAAGGCCTTTGGCGCCCAGCGCGTATCCATGAATGTTCAGGTGGGAATAGTCTACGGGATACTCCTTGTCGCCGCCGGCGGTTACCGTACCGAAGGGCCCCGGATAGAGCAGCTCTCTCCCCCTGAACGTCGCCTTGAAGACTTCGCAATTCCCCCTGCACCCGTCGATACACCGCGTACAGAGGCCGCTCATCGGCGAGACATTTCGTGAACGGTTGGCTGTTCTCGTTGCGTCATTGGCATTCGGTTGCTGCAAATTCATTGTTTCCTCCTCGCTCCTGCCTTTTCATCAGGCACGACATTGTGAATAAGATCTTTTCCTGCCGCTCCATGCACCTTCTGTTATTTAGTAAAAATTAATAAATAACGGATTCGGTAAGCATTAATAAACAAAAAGGGCAAAAAAATACCGGCATCCCCCACCGGATGAAAGGACGTTCCACCGCCCCTCTCACCACACTGCAAGCAGCTCAGCCTCATCACCTCCTTCGTTTTTCCATTGGGTCGGCATCGCCTCTTTGAGATACACACTATCTCCGGGATGGAGGATTTCGGTCTTCCCCTCTACCGTCACCGAGATCGTCCCCCGGAGGAGATGGATAAATTCGGGCCCCTTCAAGGGATGAAAATGCTTCTTCACGACTGCTCCCGCAGGGAGGAGCACTCCCCGAGCCGATACCTTCTCGTCCGCAAGAATCGTGTATCCTCTGACGCCTTCGCCGAGAGAGGCGAGGTTCGCTGCAACCGATTCCCTCCTGAAGAGCCAGGGCACGGCGCTTTCATTCCCCCCCTCCAGAAACTGGGCGGGGTTCGCCCCGAGAGCCCTGCAGAGGTGGATGAAGGAGTTCAGCGAGGGGCTGATCTGGTTGCTCTCCACCTGGGAGATGAAGCTTGCGGTCACCTCCACCTTGTCTGCGAGCTCTTTCTGGCTCATGCCCGCTTTCAGGCGCAGCGCCCTGATCCTTCCTCCCAGGTCGGTGGAGGGCTCCTTTTTGAGCGAAGCGACGGAGACCTCCCTGCCCGAAATCGAGTAGATATGCGGCTTGAAGGCCTCTCTGTCCTGTCGGCCCGACAACTTTACCGCTTTGATGTACAGCTTGTCCCGCCGCACATACAGGTCGAAAACATCCTGTGTGATGTGGCGCAGGTTCGCCTTGAACTTCTGGCTATGGGCCTCTTTTTCGAGAATCCAGTACGCGACGGTGGCGAGGTCGTAGAGGCGCGGGCACATATAGGTGAAAAACTGGTACGTGCTGTTCTCGTCCCCCCAGAGGTCCTGCATGCCGGTGAGGCTGTCAAAGACGTACCGGGCACCCGGAGGGAGACTGTCCTCTATCTCGTTGAGGGCTGCGGTGAACTCGTCGATATTGCGGGGACTGCCGATCCTGACGACAGCGCAGCTCAGGGGCTTGTCGTAAAATCTGAGAAATGTCGCATCGCTCTTCCCCTTGCCCGCGGTAAAGCAGTCGACCAGTACGAAGTGCTCCGCATCGAGGATATCGCCCAGGTCGTTGAGAACGCTTTGCGGAGACCGGTTGAAACTGACATAGATGACTTTTTGCGCGTCCTCGAAGGATTGCCGGATAAAGCTGTCGATAAAAATATCGTGCGCGGTGCCGGCCTCGACCTCCCAGACCACATTGTCGCCCACGTAGAGGGAGTCGATGAGACCGTCAAACGCCCTTATTCCCGTAGATATTTTTGACATGGCGAAAAGATGCTGAATAACCTATAAACTTTAGCCAATCACGGTTTTTTTGTCAAGCAAACGGACGATGCAACACAGGGCAATCCCACACCCTGCCTGTCAGCGGGCATTCCTTTGCACCCTGAAATTTTACGTTGACAGAAAGGAGCACGCAGCATAAAATGAAAGGTACCATGAAGCTGATCTCGCTGTGTCTCCTGACGGTCGCGGTCCTGTCTCTTCTGGCGCCCGTCGTCGTCGCGCATCCCCTGCCCGATACCGGGGGGGCGGCGTCTTTCGTCGTCCTGAACGTCTGCTCCTCGTCGGACAGCGGGTCGGCGGGCAGCCTCGATATCCCCTGCATCCATGAGCGTCCCTGCCTGCCTGCTCTCTTCGAGGCTGCCGGCGGGCAGCGCTCTCCGGATTCCCCGCTTCACTCTTTTCTTGCCGCTTTTCGCGAGGAGCATCCTCCGCGCGTCTGACCTCCTGTCTCGCTGAGGGAGGCTTTTATCTCTGCCGTCCGCCGCTGCACCGCTTTGTGCTGCATGCGTCGCCCGCTGTTTCCCTCCCTCTGAGAGGCGTCCTTCTTTTTTCTTGTCCATTCTCTACGCTGTCGGTGTGAACGAAGCGCATGCGGAGGAGTAATGAAACGCTTATTTGTCGTCTTTTTTCTATTTTTTGCCGGCACGGGACTCGTTTCCGGCGAGGAGAAAAAGCCCGGAGAAGCAGCGGGCGCGGCCGGGAAAGAGGCCGTAGTGGAGAGTCTCGAAGAGGTGGTGGTCACCGGATCGAGGGAAGCGGAGCCGCTGAAAGAGAAACCGCAGACGGCTCCGTCGGCACGGTACGGGTCGTGCAGAGCTCGGGCAGGGAAATCCTGGACCAGGGCGCAGTGGAAGCGGTGAGAAAGGCTTCTCCCTTTCCCAGGCCTCCGGTGGCTGCCGAGGTGGTGCTGCCGGTGGTCTACCGGCTTACTGAATAGGGAGGCTGCCCTCCGGCAGGTCCTCCTCCCGGCCAATTTGACAAAAGGCGCACGGGGGTCTTAGAGTGGAGAAAGTATGGCGGTACCTGCACCAGAAAGAGCAGCGCGATCGGTGAAGAGGCGGTTTATTTGTTCCCTGCTCCTCCTCGCACTCCTGGCCTCCTGCTCCGGGCAGGCCGCGCACCCTTCCGCTCCGACGGCGGGGTCTGACGTGATCATCGATGCCGCATCCCTTGCTCCCGATACCCCCCGCTTTTTCACCTATCGCTTCCAGGGGAAAAACATCAACTTCTTCGTGGTCAGGTACGAGGGGAAGGTGCTCTCTTTCCTCGACGCCTGCGTCACCTGCTACCGGTCAAAACAGGGATACCGTGTCCGTGAGGGAGGCCTCGTCTGCAGGGACTGCGGAAAAGCCTACACACTGCCCGAGGTAGAGACGGGACTCGGAGGATGTTTCCCGATAAAAATCAAGGGAATCCTGAAGGAGGGGAAATACCACATCCCCCGCGCAGCCCTCGAGCAGGCTGCAGCCGTTTTCTGAGAAAAAAGGCCGGAAAAATCCTTTTTGACCGCCCCTCCGGAAACGTGATAGAGTAAGTGCCATGGATCCTGTCACACACGCTCTTTCGGGCATGGTTCTCCGTCAGCTGGGGTTCAGGGGGAAGGCTGCGCTGTTCGTCCTCGTCTTTTCCGCCGTCGCCCCCGATTTCGATTATGTCACCCGCTTCTGGGGCGTCGATGCCTTTCTCCGGTATCACCGGGGGATTACCCACGGTATCGTTGCCCTGGCGGTCTTTTCCCTTACAATGGGGCTCCTTTTCCGCAGGCACGGAGGTTTCCTCTCCACTGCGTTTCTCTCTTTCCTGGGATACTCCTCGCATCTCTTCCTCGACCTTACGAACCAGTACGGCACCCGGATTCTGTCGCCCCTGGACTGGAGCCGCTATTCTCTCGACCTCACCTTCATCATCGACCCATTTATCATAATCGTCCTGCTGCTCGCGCTTCTCCTGGGGAGGGCGGGCAAAAGGCGCCCTGCCCTCATCGCCGCGGGCGCCCTCCTGTTTATTGCGCTCTACCTGGGAGGCAGATATTCCCTGCAGGGGCAGGCGCGGCAGCTCCTGAAAACGAAGATCGACGCCCATACCTACCGGGTGTATCCCCTCCCCAACGGGTTCTTTCGCTGGTGGTTTGTGGTGCGGTCCGGGGATGAGGCAACCACCGGGTTTGTCGATCTCTTCCTGCAGAAGGTCTGTGTCTATGAAAAGTACCGGCTGCAGGAAGCTGATTCTGCCGTCATCGAGTCGAAGAAAAGCCGGGTGGTGCAGCACTTCCTCGATTTTGCCTCGACCCCCTATGCCGAGGTGAGAAGAGAGGCGGGAAGAACGGTGGTCACCTGGCGCGAGCTCTCCTACTCCTTCCTGCCCGGGAAGCGGTTTGTCGCCGAAGTGGTAATGGACTCAAAAGGAAAAATCCTGCGGGCGGCGTTCAGGATCTGAAATGAAGGTCTGCGAGATCTTTGCGAGTATCCAGGGAGAGTCTTCCTATGCGGGGCTGCCGTGCGTCTTTGTGCGGCTGACCGGCTGCAATCTACGGTGTGCGTGGTGCGATACCGCGTATGCCTACGAGGAGGGCGGCGAGGTGTCTCAGGAGGAAGTCCTTGCCCGGGTGCGTGAGTTCGGAGTCGGGCTGGTGGAGCTGACCGGCGGGGAGCCCCTGCTGCAGAGGGAGGCTTTCCCCCTGGCGGTGAGGCTCCTCGACGAGGGGTACACGGTCCTCATCGAAACGAACGGGAGTGTAAGCATACGGGACGTGGACCCGCGGGCGGTGGTGATCATGGACATCAAGACCCCGAAAAGCGGGATGTTCGCCCGGATGGACCTGGGGAACCTGGAGCACCTCAAACCCGCCGACGAGCTGAAGTTCGTCGTGACGGACAGGGAAGAGTATGAATGGGTGAAAGGCTTTATTGCGGAGCACCAGCTGGCAGGGAAATGCACCCTCCTCATTTCCCCGGCCTTCGGGTCGCTTTCTGCGCGTGCTCTCTCCGCCTGGATACTTGAAGACAGGCTGCCGGTGCGGTTGAATGTCCAGTTGCACAAGTACATCTACGACCCCGGGGAGAGGGGAGTATAAGGGATTCCTTTATCAAGCTGAACAGGAG
>JAXLZK010000009.1:51584-86809 GCA_046350935.1 Thermodesulfovibrionales bacterium | reverse complement strand
AATGAAACCGCAGATGAAACTCTGCCGGAAATTAAACTGATAGGATCAATGATTCTTCGCGGCGATACGCATCATATTGTGTCTCGTCTTCCCAAGGAGTCAGTTCAGTGCGTCATTACTTCACCTCCCTATTGGGGGCTTAGGGATTATAAAATAGACGGCCAAATCGGACTTGAAGAGACTCTCCCCCAGTTTGTCAACAGATTAGTTGCTGTTTTTCGTGAGGTTCATCGGGTACTTAAGCCTGATGGTATTTTCTGGCTCAATATCGGAGACGGATATACCAGCGGGAATCGGGGTTGGCGTGCTCCCGACAAGAAAAACCCTGCCCGCGCAATGTCCGTGAGACCTAATACTCCTGAAGGTTTAAAGCCGAAAGATTTGCTCGGGATTCCTTGGCGTCTTGCCTTCGCCCTTCAACAGGATGGTTGGTATTTGAGGAGCGATATAGTCTGGAACAAGCCGAATGCCATGCCGGAGAGCGTAAAGGACCGTCCTACACGCTCTCACGAGTATGTGTTTTTGTTCTCGAAAAATGAGAAATATTATTATGACTATAAAGCTATCCTTGAGAGTACCGACGATGGAAGAGGGAAACGCAACAAACGAAGCGTGTGGGACATAAACACCGAGCCCTATAAAGAAGCGCATTTCGCTACGTTTCCGCCCAAGCTCATTGAGCCGTGCATTTTAGCAGGTACGAAAAGAGGAGATTATGTTCTCGATCCTTTTTTCGGCTCCGGAACAGTGGGTGTTGTGTGTGAGCGCCTGATAAGGAATTACATAGGAATCGAATTGCACCCGGAATATGTTGCCCTTGCGGCAAAGCGGCTTGGATCAAAGAATGGAGATAGAGGGGGCAGCAGTGGCAATTACTCTTGAAAACCCTGACTTGCAGGTGGATTTTGCGGCAGCGCTTGTACAACTGCGCGATACTTTTTTGCAGGAAGCTCTTTTTGCTACGGTAAAGAACCTGAAGCTTGTTGATATCGATAGAGAGTTGGCCCTGTATGCACAGGGCACTGATTTGTCTCTTCTAGCTTCAAAGGGCCTGAGAGGTGAAATCGTGTTTGCCGTACCTGTCATTCTTTCTGCTAATCCTCGATTGTTGGGGTATTATCGTCTCCTGCTTGGGTTCAGCCAGAAGGCGTTCTACACGGCAGAGACAGGGATAGGATTATTTAAGGCAATGGAAGAGAAAGGGCTCCTTTCGAAAAAAAACAGTATGCATCTTCCTGATTTATGCCGAACACTGAACAATGCTGCATCCTACTTGATGAATTCGATTTCTGAAGTATCGCTTACAAAGACTTTTCTTGATGATCTTGCTTTATTGACGCTGGGACCTCAGTTGAGAGGCGGTGCAAACGTAACAAAAGGAGCACGTGGTATTGTAATTGTCTTTGATGTGATCAAAGCGATTGTTGATCAACATATTACCACTGCGACACCCAGGGTGATAGAAATGAAGAATGCGGCAGGTCGCACCGTATTAATAGAGTTTGCTCCCGATCCTGATATCATTATCCGTGAGCGTTTATCGGAAAAGCACGGTGATTTTCGGAATATCATTGCTATTGAAATCAAAGGAGGCACTGATTTCTCCAACATCCACAACCGAATTGGTGAGACTGAAAAAAGCCATCAGAAAGCGAAATCTGAAGGATATGTTGAATGCTGGACAGTAGTTAATGTTGATAGAATTGATATGGTGACGGCAAGAAAGGAATCTCCAAGCACAAACCGTTTTTACCGTCTGTCGCAGATTGCGGCTCGGTCAGGGCAGGAGTATGCCGATTTCGAGAGCCGCGTTGTCTCATTGACTGGAATCCCGAATAGAGCCGATATTGTAGCGAAAAAAAGAAAATAATATTTTTGGAAAGTGCATCCATCGCGGTGAAGCTGCACTGCCGCTTGGGTCACTATCCGCTGCAGAATGCCCCTCCACAGGAGCTCTTTACAGGGCGATTTCCGTCTCCTGGGTGAGGGCGAAGCATTCCATCTCCGCTCCTTTTTCTCTTATGATCCGGCGGCACTCGTCGACAATGGCGTCGAGGGCGTCGTCGCTCCTTTCCTGGTTATGGTGGTACAAACCGAACTTCCTTACCCTCGCATCCAGTGCCAGGTGCAGCGCATCGCGATAGCGGCTGTGGCCCCAGGCCTCTGTTTTCCGGTACTCCTCGTCGGTATATTCGGCATCGTGGATGAGCAGGTCGGCCCCCCGGGAGAATTCCCGGTACTCCTCATAGGTGCGGCCGCCCGGATGCCGGTAGGATAACTCGTTATCGGTCAGAAAGATCAAGCTTTTTCCGTCCTCGGTGAAGCGGAACCCGAGCCCCCTGTTGGGATGGCTGAGGGGAATAGTGGTAATGGCGACCGAATCGAGGGAAAAGGAGCCGCCGCACTCGCCCTGGTAGGAGATGTCCGCCTTGATCTCGTCGAAGCGCACCGGAAAATGGGGAGGCGTCATGACGTCGGACAGTAATTGGCGTATTGCTCCCTGTGCAGTGGGACACCCGAAGAGGCGTATCCGGGTTTGCGGGGAGTAGATCGGCTTGAAAAAGGGAAAACCGAGGATATGATCCCAGTGGGAATGGGTGAACACCATGGCCACGTGAAAGCGGTTTTCCCGGAGGAGCCGGTCTCCGAGGCGCCGTACGCCCGTCCCCGCGTCTACGACGATGATCTCATCGTTTTTTGTCCTGATTTCGAGGCAGGGAGTATCTCCTCCGTACCGAAGGTATTCGGCGCCCGAGACAGGGATGGAGCCCCTTGCTCCCCAGCATCTGACGATCATGTACTGCCCCTTTCCCGCACCATGAGCAAGATACCTCCCCCGGGCCGCGCCTCTTACCGGTTGCTACGATGGGAGCAGTACCTCCCGATCTCGGACTCGAAATTATCGCTCAGAATCCCGCTCCCCCGACACTCCAGGATCTCTTCCAGGGGCCAGAACCTCACCTCGTCGATCTCCTCGCGGTTGAAAGAAAAAGGACCGTTATGGATGCATGCGTGAGTGAACACCATCTCCGTCTCGTAGGGGTTGGAATGGACGTAGGAATAGAGGAACTCCAGGTGAGCAGAGACAATCCCCAGCTCCTCTTCCATCTCCCTGAGCGCCCCTTCGGCGAGGTGCTCACCGGGAGAGAGGTGCCCGCCCACCGAGGTGTCCCATTTGCCCGGGGCCACATCCTTTCCCATGGACCTCTTCTGGAGGAGCAGCTCTCCCGTGTCGTTGAGCACCAGCACATGGACAACCTTGTGCATCAGGGCGGGGTTCCCATGGACTTTAGAACGCGGGGCGAGCCCGAGAGTCCTCCCTTCCGTATCAACGATTTCGAGCATCTCTTCCGGCATGGTTAAAGATACCAGAAAGAGCCTTCTTCCGTAAACCGGGATCTGTTTCGGAAGTGCACTTCAAAATGGCGGCATGTGCTTTGATCTTGGGGTAGTCAGCAGGGAGTCATCGCTCTCATGAGACACCATCGCAGAAAGGAGGTGAAAGTGTCCTCTCCTCCCCTTTTTATCAGTTTGCCCTCTCCCAGTGTCCTCATTTTTACTTATATTAAATACGTTCTCTGTCGGAAGAATTTACAATAACGTCGAAAATATTACACAGTAACAATCCATTCAGTCCTGTTCGATGAAGAGGCTTGCTGCAGCACTCCTTACCTCTTGCCTATTTGACCCCTTACGCATTGCATAGTATTTCCTTCTGCAGCTTTCTACACAATTCAGATAGCTCTTTCCGAGGCGGCCGGGAGTGATGCCCCTCGGAAAAGACCACTCACTGTCGGACATTTGATCCCCAGACAGGCTGCCGGGGAACGATGTTGAATGTCCAGTTGCACAACGAAAAAGAGGGGCAGCTCATGACCCTTCTTTCTCGTTACCCCCCGGGAGAGATGGTCAGGTACAGGCGAGGGATTTTCGCTTTATCAAGCTGAACAGGAGTACGGCGTAAGGGGAAGAGTGTCTCCTTCCTGAAAGGCTACTCACTGTCGGACATTTGCGATCCCAGGACAAGAAAGCGAAATTGTTGAGTTATAATAGGGTATGTCATTTACAGTCTAATGAAACCGCAGATGAAACTCTGCCGGAAATTAAATCCGATAGGATCAATGATTCTTCGCGGCGATACGCATCATATTGTGTCTCGTCTTCCCAGAGTCAGTTCAGTGCGTCATTACTTCACCTCCCTATTGGGGGCTTGGGGATTATAAAATAGACGGCCAAATCGGACTTGAAGAGACTCTCCCCCAGTTTGTCAACAGATTAGTTACTGTTTTTTCGTGAGGTTCATCGGGTACTTAAGCCTGATGGTATTTTCTGGCTCAATATCGGAGACGGATATACCAGCGGGAATCGAGGTTGGCGTGCTCCCGACAAGAAAAACCCTGCCCGCGCAATGTCCGTGGACCTATTACTCCTGAAGGTTAAAGCCGAAAGATTTGCTCAAGGATTCCTTGGTCTTGCCTTCTCCCTTCAACAGGATGGCTGGTATTTGAGGAGCGATATAGTCTGGAACAAGCCGAATGCCATGCCGGAGAGCGTAAAGGACCGTCCTACACGCTCTCACGAGTATGTGTTTTTGTTCTCGAAAAATGAGAATATAATATTATTATGACTATAAAGCTGTCCTTGAGAGTACCGACGATGGAAGAGGGAAACGCAACAAACGAAGCGTGTGGGACATAAACACCGAGCCCTATAAAGAAGCGCATTTCGCTACGTTTCCGCCCAAGCTCATTGAGCCGTGCATTTTAGCAGGTACGAAAAGAGGAGATTATGTTCGATCCTTTTTTTCGGCTCCGGAACAGTGGGTGTCGTGTGAGCGCCTGATAAGGAATTACATAGGAATCGAATTGCACCCGGAATATGTTGCCCTTGCGGCAAAGCGGCTTGGATCAAAGAATGGAGATAGAGGGCAGCAGTGGCGATTACTCTTGAAAACCCTGACTTGCAGGTGGATTTTGCGGCAGCGCTTGTACAACTGCGCGATACTTTTTGCAGGAAGCTCTTTTTGCTACGGTAAAGAACCTGAAGCTTGTTGATATCGATAGAGAGTTGGTCTCCGTGGCGCACAGGGCACTGATTTGTCTCTTCAGCTTCAAAGGGCCTGAGAGGTGAAATCGTGCTTGCCGTACCTGTCATTCTTTCTGCTAACTTTCTCGATTGTTGGGGTATTATCGTCTTCGCTTGCTCCGGGTTCAGCCAGAAGGCGTTCGGCACGGCAGAGACAGGGATAGATTATTTAAGGCAATGGAAGAGAAAAGGGCCCTTCTCGGAAAAAAACAGTATGCATTCGATTGGTGCCGAACACTGAACAATGCTGCATCCTACTTGATGAATTCGGATTTCTGGTATCGCTTACAAAGACTTTTCTTGATGATCTTGCTTTATTGACGCTGCCGACCTCGCTGGAGAGCGGTGCAAAACGTAACAAAGGAGCACGTGGTATTGTAATTGTCTTTGATGTGATCAAAGCGATTGTTGATCAACATATTACCACTGCGACACCCAGGGTGATAGAAATGAAGAATGCGGCAGGTCGCACCGTATTAATAGAGTTTGCTCCTGATCCTGATATCATTATCCGTGAGCGTTTATCGGAAAAGCACGGTGATTTTCGGAATATTATTGCTACGAAATCAAAGGAGGCACTGATTTCTCCAACATCCACAACCGAATTGGTGAGACTGAAAAAGCCATCAGAAAGCGAAATTCAAAGGATATGTTGAATGCTGACAGTAGTTAATGTTGATAGAATTGATATGGTGACGGCGGGTGAGCAATCTCCGCACAAACCGTTTTTACTGTCTTGCCGCAGATTGCGCTTTGTCAGGCAGAGTATGCTGATTGAGAGCCGCGTTGTCTCATTGACTGGAATCCCGAATAGAGCCGATATTGGGCGAAAAAAAGAAAATAATATTTTTTGGTGTGCGTATCCATCGCGGTGAAGCTCGCACTGCTGCTTAATACTTTATCCGCTGCAGAATGCTCCTCCACAGGAGCTCTTTACAGGGCGATTTCTGCCTCTGGTGAGGCGAAGCATTCCATCTCCGCTCCTTTTCTCGATCCGGCGGCACTCGTCGACAATGGCGTCGAGGGCGTCGTCGCTCCTTTCCCGGTTGCGGGTGGTACAAACGAACTTTCTCACCCTCGCATCCAGTGCCAGGTGCAGCGCATCGCGATAGCGGCTGTGGCCCCAGGCCTCTGTTTTCCGGTACTCCTCGTCGGTATATTCGGCATCGTGGATGAGCAGGTCGGCCCCCGAGAATTCCCGGTACCTCCTCATGGTGCGCCGCCCGGATGCTGGTAGGATAACTCGTTATCGGTCAGAAAGCACGCTTTTTCCGTCTCGGTGAAGCGGGAACGAGCCTGTTGGGATGGCTGAGGGAAATAGTGGTAATGGCGACCGAATCGAGGGAAAAAGGAGCCGCCGCACTCGCCCTGGTAGGAGATGTCCGCCTTGATCTCGCCGAAGGCACCGGAAAATGGGGGAGGCGTCATGACGTCGGACAGTAGTACTGGCGTATTGCTCCCCAGGGTGGGACACCCGAAGAGGCGTATCCGGGTTTGCGGGGAGTAGATCGCAGGCTTGAAAAGGAAAACCGAGGATATGGTCCCAGTGGGAATGGGTGAACACCATGGCCAGGTGAAAGCGGTTTTCCTGGAGG
Source organism: Thermodesulfovibrionales bacterium (assembly GCA_046350935.1). Lineage (GTDB taxonomy): Bacteria > Nitrospirota > Thermodesulfovibrionia > Thermodesulfovibrionales > Dissulfurispiraceae > Nitrobium. The sequence continues at coordinate 80,129 of JAXLZK010000009.1, read as the reverse complement.
AGCCGGTCTCCGAGGCGCCGTACGCTCGTCCCTGCGTCTACGACGATGATCTCATCGTTTTGTCCGATTCTGAGGCAGGGAGTATCTCCTCCGTACCGAAGGTATTCGGCGCCCGAAACAGGGATGAGCCCCTTGCTCCCCAGCACCTGACGATCATGTACTGCCCTTTCCCGCAACCATGAGCAAGATGCTACCTCCCCCGGGCGCGCCTTTACCGGTTGCTACAATGGGAGCAGTACCTCCCGATCTCGGACTCGAAATTATCGCTCAGAATCCGCTCCCCCGACACTCCAGGATCTCTTCCAGGGGCCAGAACTTCACCCCGTCGATCTCCTCGCGGTTGAAAGAAAAAGGACCGTTATGGATGCATGCGTGGGTGAAACACCATCTCCGTCTCGTGGGGTTGGAATGGACGCGTAGGAATAGAGGAACCCAGGTGAGCAGAGACAATCCCCAGCTCCTCTTCCATCTCCCTGAGCGCCCCTCGGCGAGGTGCTCACCGGGAGAGAGGTGCCGCGCCCACCGAGGTGTCCCATTTGCCCGGGGCCACATCCTTTCCCATGACCTTTCTGAGGGAGCAGCTCTCCCGTGTCGTTGAGCACCAGCACATGGCGCAACCTTTGTGCATCAGGGCGGGGGTCTTTTGGACTTTAGAACGCGGGCGAGCTCGGAGAGTCCTCCCTTCCGTATCAACGATTTGGAGCATCTCCTCGGCATGGTTAAAGATACCAGAAAGAGCCTTCTTCCGTAAACCGGGATCTGTTTCGGAAGTGCACTTCAAAAATGGCGGCCGTGCTTGATCTTGGGGTAGTCAGCAGGGAGTCATCAGTCTCATGAGACACCATCGCAGAAAGGAGGTGAAAGTGTCCTCTCCTCCCTTTTATCAGTTTGCCCTCTCCCAGTGTCCTCATTTTTACTTATATTAAATACGTTCTCTGTCGGAAGAATTTACAATAATGTCGAAAATATTACACAGTAACAATCCATTCAGTCCTGTTCGATGAAGAGGCTTGCTTGCAGCACTCCTTACCTCTGCCTATTTGACCCCTTACGCATGGCATAGTATTTCCTTCTGCAGCTTTCCACACAATTCAGATAGCTTTCTGAGGCAGTTACTGCATGATGCCCCTGAAAAGACCCCTTGTGCCCTCTAAAGGGGATACTAAAGCCCGATGTGTCGGATAATTTAACAATTACCTCTGACCCCTTTATGGTCATCTATCAGAACTCATTGAAATGTAAATAGTTCATAATTCGGCATACTTATTGCTACTTATGCGTGAGAGAAAATCGTACTTTGTCAGTGAGGTGAAACGATGAGAAGGGCATGGGTGATGTCGATGCTGTGCTGGCGGCTCTGTGTGCTCTCTTTCTGTCCGAGCGAAGTCGCACGGGATAACAGCGGCGGGAGGATTTTGCCTGAAGCTTACAGCGGTCAATCCGTCCGGCAACGTGTATGTGACGGGACAAAGTTGTCAAAGCCAAACCAACTGTGACTACGCCACGGTCGCCTATGATCGGAATCTCAAACGATCTGGTGGCAATGGTACAGCGGACCGGCAAATGGGGAAGACGATCCTCAGCCATAGCTACCGACTCCTTGGGGAACGCCTCCAGGTGACGAGAGAAAATGGAAGTGAGATAAATATTTGACTTTCACAATACGGTTGCCTATGATTCTAATGGCAATGAGCTCTGGTAAGCCGGTACAACGGCCCGGCAAATGGTCCCGATATTGCCCAGGCCCTGGCGATCGGGTCCGTCCGGTACCATCTATGTGACGGGAAGAAGTGCTGGAAGCGGGACAAACCATGACTACGCCACGGTCGCCTATGACTCAAACGGCAACGAGCTGTGGGTAGCCCGGTATAACGGCCCGGAAATGGTCTTGATTCTGCCCAGGCCCTGGCGATCGGTCCGTCTGGCACCATCTGGTGTGTACAGGATGTGCGGAAGCGACAGGCGATGACTATACCACGTCGTCTACGATCCCAGCGGCAACAAGTTGTGGGTAGCCCGGCAACGGCCCGTGAAATGGGAAGATCGCGCCATTGCCCTGTCAACAGACTCAGGGAATGTTCATGTGACGGAAGAAGCTACGGAGGACAGGCTATGACTACGCCACTATTGCCTATGACCCAAACGGCAACGAGTTGTGCAGCTCGGTACAACGGCCCGAATAAAAGGTGATGCTGGCATTGCCTGGCGTCGGTCCGTCCGGGAACATCTATGTGACGGGGTACAGCGCGGAAGTGAACAAATACCGACTACGCCACTATCGCCTACGATCCCAGCGGCATGAGCTCTGGCAGCTCTCGGTACAACGGCCCGGCAAATTTGGACGATCATGCCGCTGCCCTGGCGGTCGGTCCGTCCGGCACCATCTATGTAACAGGATGGAGTGATGGAACCGACAGGCTTTGACTACGCCACCATTGTTCATGACCCTAACGGTACGAACGACGGGTGACACGGTACAACAGCCCGGCAAATGGGGATCGATCGCCACTGCCATGGCCATCGGTCCGTATGGCGGTGTATGTTACGGGCTATAGTTCTGGAACCCTACTACGACTACTCTACCGTGAAGTATGGAGGGGAGCCGCGAAGAGGGGACCTAAGAGGTGCGGGGTTGCATTTTTATAAGAAGAGTCGGGACCGGTCTATGCTCCGGTCCCGACTCTCTTCCGTACTCCGGGTGGTTTCCTCCTCTGCGCTAGGAGAGGTAAAGTCAATATGTGCCATTTTCAGTGTGCCCAGTTCACTGTAGTGTGGTTCAATGGGTCCGAGTCATCATAAGCTGTAGTAATAGATGCCGGTCTTCCCATTCGGCAGTATCAGCTTCGCCTCAAAACGCTTGGCGGGTGATAGCGAAGGGTCTGGGGTGATCCTCCGAGGGCGCGGAGTCATCGGAGAGAGAGGCAAATCAGATACTTCCGGTTGCGGTCGGATCTGCGTAAAAACTACCTGCCGCTACTGATGTGGTTGCATAGACGACATACCATTTGCCATCATTCCCTAAAGGGTTCAGGGAAGAGATGAATGTTCCGGGGCCTGTGCCTGTATTCTCTGCTCAGCCAAGACCCATCCGTTTGTTTTTGGTACACTTCTTCAATTGTCCGATGTTCAGTTTCAAGGGTAAACAGCATCGTTTCTTTATCACCGTCTTCGTCGAGATCGAGAATCCAGGGGAAACGCCTTTATTGCTGTTTGTTTACGCACGTCTTGGAGCCGGTGCCTATGTCATAGATCATCGGGTTTCTTACTATGCTTTCCGAGCAGAGGGGATCATTGGGACCAGGGACTTGCGCCAGCGCAATTTGGGTGCCGTCAAAACTGAAATGCGCCTGGCTCGCCTCACTTCCAATCAGTTTTCACCCTGCTCATTATACAGAGGTGCGCCAGTATATTTCAGGACAACTCCGTCGGTGAGCTTTTTGCAGAGGATTCTTGAGGGCCCCGTGTTCTCCGGGTAGGTTCCGAGGGCACAGCGTTCCTCCGGCATTGAGCACGTAATTTTGTGTCCAGCCGCTAGCGTCATTTTTGCTGCGCCGGCACTTATTTCGGCGAATTTGAGTCGATATCCGTAGGTAGCATCAGGAACGGTGTAGATGATGGAAACGACACCGCTGCTCGAGCACACCCACTCGGGGACCATTGCCATTCTCCGTGTTGATCGGAGCCAGGCCGGAGGCTAATTGATAGGTTTCGCCAACAGTAAACTTACCGTCTTCATCAGCTTGCTGATCCATAAATTGTTTGATGTACTCTGCCAGAGTGCTCTGAACATACGTTGTCGAATTCGGGATCAATGACTCCATTGTCGGGAGTGACTAAACATCAGAGTCTTCCACTGGCTACAAAGGCTTCAGCGAGGACGGGGCGAAGGAATGATGACCAGTAGAAAAGAGAGGAGCGTAAAAGCTTTGAAAATGATGTCGAGTAGGGCACGGCATTCGGTGATCACATCTCCTTTTCGAGGGGAAGTAGGACGAAAATCTTTCATTCTCAGAACACCATTTGGGATTCATGTCTGTTCCCTCCTTTTAGAAAGTATGTTCCTGCATACATACGGAAAAAGAATCCACTCGATCCACCAAGCTTCTGAACGCTCTCCACCACAGGTGTATTTTTGCACAGTGCCTACTCCGTATTCGATCATCAGATGTAGTAAATCGAAAACAAAATACAATGTCAAGTACTAAAAATAGACTGTCAGTAATCGCATCAAAAGAAGACAAGAGAAAACAACAAGATTGCTTCAGGATACAACCCTTCGCAATGAGAACATTGTGAGCGGAGCGAAGCAATCGCATGGGGGATACGTACCGGCCATGTCTTTAGATGTGTTTGCCTGATACCGTGGTCCACCGGGCTTGATGAGGATAAGTTTTTTTGTTACAATAAGTTGAGGGACATTTGCCTATAAAAAAGCCGGAGATCCCCCGATACCCGATGCTGGCAACACCGGACGAGACACCGAGCGAAATCCTTGTTGTTCCGGCGTAAGGAAAGGGTAGAGAAATGGAATACCTCTCTGAAAGCCTCTACGGACTCTTGTTCCATATAATCCACCGTCTTCTTTATCGGATATCTCCTTTGCCCTGGAACGTTTGGCACCCTGGCCGGAGTAGCATTTCTGGCTGGCAAAGCCGGAGCCGGGTGTGCAGGTGCTTCTGGTCGCCGCCGGTCTGGTCCTGGGGACGATCAGCGCCCAGGTGGCGGAAAAGGGCTTCGGTCAGCACGACAGCAAGCATATCGTCATCGATGAGTTCGTGGGATATCTCGCGGCAATGCTCTTTCTCCCCCTGACAGTACCCTATCTGGCAGCATCCTTTTTTTTGTTCCGGCTTTTCGATATACTAAAGCCGCCTCCCATCAGGAGCATCGACAGGAAGGTGCGCGGGGGGGTCGGGATCATGCTCGACGATGCGGCGGCAGGCCTCTGTACTAACGGACTCCTGCAGCTTTGGAGGCACCTCGTATGAGATGCTTTATCGCGCTGGACATGCCGGGGGACGTCAAGGAGGCGGTCGGCTCGGTCATCGAAAAAGTGCGGCCTGCGGTCAGGGGGGTGCGGTGGGTCACTCCGCACACTCTCCATCTGACACTGAAATTCCTCGGCGAAATCCGGGAGGAAACGGTTCCGGAGATACGGCGAACGCTCTCGGCCGTCTGCTCCCGCCACCGCCCTTTTTCTCTCGCTGTCCGGGGGACAGGGGCCTTCCCCTCCCTGAAACGCCCCGGCGTCGTATGGGCGGGGATCGGAGAGTCCGAAGAGCTGGCAGCGCTGTACCGGGACATCGACGACTCCCTTGAGGCCCTCGGCTTCGGAAAGGAGGGGCGGAAATTCTCTCCCCACCTCACCATGGGACGAGTGAAGGAGAGGACGGGGAAGGTGGTGCTGGACAAGGAGTTAGCTACATTTAGGGACACCTTTTTTGGTACTATAGAGGCGAAAGAAATTCTGCTCATGAAAAGCGACCTGAAGCCGGCGGGGGCAGAATACGCAACGATAGCCGGTTTTGCATTGAACAATGAAGCGCACGCTGCCGCCCCGGCAGGAGAAACGGGGGGTATTTCCCCCGAAAGTGCAGCGGCGGCCGCAGAAGGAGGCATGTGAATGAACAAGGATAAGAGCAAGGCCCTCGAGATGGCCATCTCCCAGATCGAGAAGAATTTCGGGAAGGGGGCGATCATGCGCCTCGGCGCGGGCGAGGTGGCCGAAGGCATACAGGCGATACCCACCGGGTCCCTGTCTCTGGACATCGCGACCGGCATCGGGGGCTTTCCCCGCGGCCGGGTGGTCGAAATATTCGGGCCTGAATCCTCGGGCAAGACGACCCTTGCCCTGCACGCCATCGCGCAGGCGCAGAAAGCGGGGGGGGTCGCGGCGTTCGTCGATGCGGAGCACGCCCTCGACGTAAACTACGCGGGCAGGCTCGGGGTGAGCGTGGAGGACCTCCTGGTCTCGCAGCCGGACACCGGGGAGCAGGCCCTCGAAGTGGCGGAAACCCTCGTCAGGAGCGGGGCCGTCGATATCATCGTGGTCGACTCCGTGGCCGCCCTTGTTCCCAAAGCGGAAATCGAGGGAGACATGGGGGACGCCCTTCCCGGTCTGCAGGCGCGGCTCATGAGCCAGGCAATGCGGAAGCTCACCGCCGCCATAGCGAAGTCCATGACGACCCTTATCTTCATCAACCAGATACGGATGAAGATCGGGGTGATGTTCGGCAACCCCGAGACGACCACCGGAGGAAACGCCCTGAAATTCTACTCCTCCATGAGGCTCGATATCAGGAAGATCGACAACCTCAAGGAGGGGCAGGAGACGATCGGGGGAAGGGTGCGAGTGAAGATCGTGAAGAACAAGGTCGCCCCCCCCTTCCGGCAGGCGGAATTCGACATCTACTTCAACGAGGGGATATCGAAGACCGGGGAGATCATCGACCTCGGCGTTGACAAAGGCATTATCGAGAAATCCGGGGCATGGTACAGCTACGGAGGCAGCAGGATTGGCCAAGGCAGGGAAAACGTGAGGGAATACCTCAAGAGCAATCCCGCAGTGGCGGAGGAAGTCGAGCAGAAAATCATGGAGCTGAATGGGCTGGCGAAGCCCGAGGCGGCCGCCGAGTCCAAGAGCAACGGCAAGGAAAAATAGAAAAACGGATCTTTCACCGCAGGGGGCGCGGAGAACGCAGAGAAACCGAGGGAAAAGGATTTTTCTCCCTGCGGAGCCCTTCTGCTCCGCGCGCACTGCGTCCTCTGCGGTGCACTGTTTTTGATGAAGGTTTTTGAAGATACGGCGAAAAGCGCCCTGCAGCATGCGTTCAAACTGCTCGGCTACCGGGACAGGAGCGAGAAAGAGATGCGCGGGAAACTCGCGCAGAAGGGGTTCTCCGAAGGGGTGATCGGCGAGACCCTCCGCCTTTTGAAGGAGAAGCGCTTTATCGACGACGGGCGGCTCGCAGAGATCCTCAAGCGGGATGCGGTGGAGAGGAGACATTTCGGCAGGAGGGGCGCCAAAGGGTATCTCCTGAAGCGGGGGATCCCCGGGGACGTTGCGGACGCGGTCCTGGGCGGAGCTGACGAGTATCTCGACGCCGCGCGGGAGTTGGTGGAGAAAAAGCTGAAGACCCTGAAAGGGTATGACAGGGAGGCGGTGAGGAGAAAGCTTTGGGGGGTTCTTTCCCGGAGGGGCTTCTCTTCGGACGTCATACGGCAGGCGATGAAATCTTTTTGGGACAAGGAGGAGTTCGATGAGAATGGCTAGAATGGCGGGTGTGGGAGCGCTGCTTTTTCTCGCGGCGTTTTCTGCCGGATGCACTTCCGCTCCGGTGCGGTTTACCCATGACGAGATAAAGGGATATCCCCTCGACGTACAGGAGCGCATCATCAAGGGCGAGGTGATGCTCGGCATGACCCAGCAGCAGGTGCGCTATTCGTGGGGATCTCCCGCGACCGTGAAGGCGTCGGTGGCGCGGGACGGAAAGCAGCGGGAGGAGTGGATCTACTCCGATACCGTCGGGTACAAGAAGCGGCTCCTTTTCGTGGACGGAAAGCTGAGCGATATCACCGAAGGGCTTTTTCTCAAATCCGGCCAGTCCGAGACGAAACAACAGGAGACGAAATGAAGAGTGCGGACATAAGGAGCTCATTCCTTGAGTTTTTCAAATCGAAAGGGCACGAGGTCGTCAAAAGCGCGTCTCTCATCCCCCGGAACGATCCCACCCTGCTGTTCACCACTGCGGGGATGGTCCAGTTCAAGTCTATTTTCCTGGGTGAGGAGAAGAGGCACTACACCCGCGCCGCCACCTCCCAGAAATGCCTGAGGGCGGGGGGCAAGCACAATGACCTCGAGAACGTGGGCCACACCGCGCGGCACCACACCTTCTTCGAGATGCTCGGCAATTTCTCCTTCGGCGACTATTTCAAAAAAGACGCCATCCTCTTTGCATGGGAGCTACTCACTGAGGTCTACCGGCTGCCCAAGGAGAAGTTATGGGCCACGGTGTTCGAGAACGACGACGAGGCCGAGGAGCTCTGGCATGAGCTGACCGGGATTCCCCGTGAGAGGATCGTCCGCCGGGCGAAAGACAACTTCTGGCAGATGGGGGACACCGGCCCCTGCGGCCCCTGCTCGGAGATCCTGATCGACCAGGGCGAGGAGGTGGGCTGCGGCAGACCCGACTGCAAAGTGGGCTGCGACTGCGACCGCTACCTGGAGATATGGAACCTCGTCTTCATGCAGTTCAACCGCAGCGAGTCCGGAACGCTGACCCCCCTGCCCAAGCCGAGCATCGACACCGGAATGGGCCTCGAAAGGGTCTCGTCGGTGCTGCAGGGGAAAAGAAACAATTTCGATACCGATCTTTTCGCCCCCATTATCGCCTCGGTGGAGAGCGCCTCCGGCATACCGTACGGGAAGAGCCCCGAAACCGACATCTCGCTCCGGGTCATTGCCGACCATCTCCGGGCCTCCTCTTTCCTGATGTCCGACGGCCTGGTCCCCTCAAACGAGGGCAGGGGCTACGTGCTCCGGCGCATTATCAGGAGGGCCTCGCGCCATGCGAAGCTCCTCGGCTTCGCAGGACCCGTCCTCTACCGGCTGATGGATTCCGTGGTGGAGACCATGGGGGGCCTCTATCCGGAGCTGGTGCAGGAGCGGGAGAGGGCCTCGAAGCTCCTCATGGTCGAGGAGGAGCGCTTCACCCGCACCCTTGACCAGGGCCTGAGGATCCTCGACGACGTCATCGGCGCGCTGCGGAAAAGCGGAGAAAAGACCATTCCCGGCGGCGAGCTTTTCAAGCTGTACGACACGTTCGGCTTCCCCCTCGACCTCGCACGGGACATCGCCGTCGACAATCACCTGCTCATCGACGAGGAGGGCTTCCACCGCGAGATGGAGATCCAGAGGGAGAGGGCGCGGGCTTCCTGGGTCGGCGAGGAGGAGGCCATCGCCTCCGTCTATAAGGAATTGGCGGCGGAAATGGGGGCTACCGTTTTCGTCGGGTACGACACCCTCGAAGCGGAAGCGGTGATCAAGACGATCCTGAAGGGGGGCAAGGTAGTCACCGAGGCCTCCGGGGGCGACGAGGTGGAGCTGCTCCTCGACAGGACCCCCTTTTACGGAGAGTCGGGCGGGCAGGCGGGCGACACCGGCATGATCTACTGCCCCGGTGCGGAGATCGAGGTCACCGACACCAAGAAAGAAGTGGGGCTGCATGCCCATGCGGCCAGAATAAAGTGGGGCCGCATCAAGGTGTGGGACGCCGTGCGCTGCTCCGTGGACCGGGAGAAGAGGATGGACACCGCACGGAACCATACCGCGACGCATTTGCTCCATACGGCTTTGAGAACGGTGGCGGGAGAGCATGTGAAACAGGCGGGCTCCTCTGTCGCCCCCGACAGGCTGCGCTTCGACTTCTCCCACTTCTATGCGCTGGACAGGAAAGAGATCGAGGCGATCGAATCCCTCGTCAACGAAAAGGTGCTCGACAACCTCTCCGTGCTCACGCAGGTGACAGACATCCAGGAGGCCCTCAAGTCCGGAGTGACCGCCCTTTTCGGCGAAAAGTACGGCGAGAAGGTGCGCGTGGTCTCTGTGCCTGGCTTCAGCAGCGAGCTGTGCGGCGGAACGCACTGCAGAACAACGGGGGACATCGGCCCCTTCGTGATCGTTTCCGAAGGGAGCGTGGCTTCCGGGATCCGGAGGGTCGAAGCCCTGACAGGGAGGGCCGCCTACGAATACCTGCAGGAGAAAAGGGAGGAGCTCTCCCGGGTGGCAGAGCTCCTCAAAACGGACAGGCCGTACGAAAGGGTGGAGAGGCTGCTCAATGACCTGAAGGATACGGACAGAGAGGTGCAGACACTGAAGGCAAAGGCGGCTTCGCAGAGCTCCCTCTCCGTTGTGGAGCAGGCGCGGGAGATCGACGGCGTCACGGTCCTCTCCTGCCGTGTGGACAGCCTGGAGCAGAAAGACCTGAGGGTCCTTGCGGACAATGTACGCGACAGGCTCGGCTCCGGGATTATCGTACTCGCGTCCGCCCTGGAGGGGCAGGCCTCCATGGTAGCGATGGTGACTCCCGACCTCACGGCACGATACAGGGCAGGAGACATTCTCAGGGACGTTGCCGCGCTGGCAGGCGGAAAGGGAGGGGGCAAGCCCGAGATGGCCCAGGGGGGCACCCGGGAGCTGAACAAGCTGGACAAGGCGCTCGAGTCGGTATATGATATGGTAAAATCGGGAAGAAACAAGAAATAACAAGAGGAGGTCTTATGACGATCTTCGACGTGGTGCGCAATGCGGTCCTTGCGGGGTTCGGCGCCCGGGAAAGGGTGAAGGAGTTCGTGGACGAGCTGGTCAGGAAGGGCGAACTGAGCGAGTCTCAGGGGGCGAAGCTGGTCAAGGAGTGGTCCGAAAAGGTGGACAAGGGAACCTCCGACTGGAGCAGGAACATCTCGGATATGGTCTCCAAGACGATGGAAAAGATGAATATTCCCACACGGGACGACATCGAAAAGCTGAACAAGAAGATGCAGGCCCTCTCCGCACGGGTCAAGAAGCTGGAGGGAGCCCACGAGGCGGAAGAGACGGAGCAGTAGCGGAGAAGCGGATGAGGGCGGCCCTCTCTTCGGGCGCAGTTGATCCGGAATCACCCGGCATGTAAATGGATATCAGGCGGATAACCCGTACCTATAAGTCTGCGAGAAGACTTCAGCAGATCGTAAACATATTCCTCAAGTACGGTTTCGGACAGTTGATCGAGCAGATCCACCTCGGCAAGTACATTCCCTTCAAAAAGCGCATCAGGACCTTCGGGGTGTGGCCCCCTCTGAAAGGCGGTGTTCCCGAGAGACTGCGGATGGCCTTTGAGGAGCTGGGGCCCACCTTTATCAAGCTCGCCCAGGTGCTCTCTGCGCGCCCCGATCTTATCACCGCCTACTACGCCGACGAATTCAGAAAGCTGCAGGATATGGTCCCCCCCTTCCCCGCCGCCGAGGCGAAGCGCATTATCGAGGAGGAGCTGAAGGCGCCTATCGGCGTGCTTTTCACCCGCTTCGACGAAATCCCCATCGCCGCCGCCTCCATCGCGCAGGTCCACCGGGCGACCCTGCGCGACGGCTCCGATGTCATCGTGAAGGTGCAGAGGCCCGCCATCCGGGAGCAGGTGGACGCTGACATCAATATACTGGTCTCCATCGCCCGCCTGCTCGAAAAGTACGTTCCGGACAGCAGGTTTTTCAACCCCACGGGGATTGTGGACGAGTTTGCGCGGACGGTGAGGAAAGAGATGGACTTCAAGGAGGAGGTGAGGAACTGCATCCGCTTCCGGAGGAACTTCGAGAACCACTCCGACATCCATATTCCGAAGGCATGCACCGAGATAGGCACCGAAAAGGTCCTGATAATGGAGAGAATCGACGGCGTGAGGATCGACAATATCCCGGCTATCGAGGAGATGGGGCTCGACGGAAAGCGTCTGGCGCGGGTGGGAGTTGACTCCTTCTTCAAACAGATGCTGGAAGACGGCTTCTTCCATGCGGACCCGCACCCGGGGAACATCCTGGTGATGCCCACCGGCGTGATCGCCTTCGTGGATTTCGGCATTGTGGGGAGGGTCTCCGAAGAGCTGAAGGAGACGATGGCGAATACTTTCATCGCGCTGATGCAGAAGGATTTCGAACGTCTCATCGACCAGTATGTCGAGTTGGGCATCATCCCCGAGCATGTGGACCTCGACGTCTTCAGGAAGGAATTCAAGGCGGACCTGATGGACTTTCTCGAGCCCCTCTACGGCCGCACCCTCCAGGAGATCAATTTCGCCCAGTATCTCGATACGCTTACCCGGCTGGCGATCAAGCACAACCTGAAGATCCCCTCGGACCTCCTGCTGATCAACAAGACGATGATCATCCTCGAGAACCTCGGCCGTCAGCTCGATCCCACCTTCGATTTCATCGCTGCCGCAGAGCCGTACACTTCGCGGCTGATGCGCAGCAGGATCAGCCCCTCGCGGTTTTACGACAAGGCGAGAAGGAACATCATGGAGCTCACCGACTTCGCCACCATCTTCCCGCGGCAGATGAAGCAGATCATCAAGAAGGCGCTGAAGGACGACATCCAGGTAAAGATGTTCCATATCAACCTGCCTGAGTTCATGAGAGACATGGACAAGGCGAGCAACCGCATCGCCTTCGCACTGATCGTGAGCTCCATGATCCTGAGCGCCGCCATCCTGCATGCCACGGGGGTGGGTCCGAAAGTCTTCGGTTTTTCCGTGCTCGGCATGAGCGCCTTCGGGTTCGCCTTCTTTCTGGGCCTCTGGCTCCTTATCTCGATCATACGGTCGGGAAGGCTGTAGCTCCTCTGCCCCAACAAAGCTGCCGGTAAGGACTCGCAAAGGGAGGAGAGCCGCTCCCTCATTGCCTGATTTGCTTTTTTTCCGCATATCGGGTGTAATTAATGGTAACAGGCACCCCTCTGATGCGGGTGCGGTGGTCGAAGGGGCGGAGGGGTGTGCACGGTAGCGTTCACGACGAAGGAGGCATGAGATGGATGCCTTATTAAGGAGTTCCCGAAGGAAGAGAGGCCTCCCGTGCTTCTTACCCTGCTCAGCTTCAGGGCAATGTCCTCCCTCGGCATGCTTTTCATGCTGCTCGCCCTTATCGCGTTTGTCCTTTCCCGGCAGAACAGGCTGGAGTCCGTTCCCCTCTTCCTCTGGGTGATGCTCTATGCCATTCCGTTCCCCTATCTTGCCACCCAGTTGGGGTGGATTGTGGCGGAGGTGGGCAAGCAGCCCTGGATCGTTTACGGGGTGTTGAGGACCACGGACGCTGTTTCCCGGAACATTACAACGGGCCAGGTGGTGGCCCTGCTGTTCGTTCCGGTGGTCATTGCGTACCAGCTCTGGATTTTCCGGATTTTCAGACATGCGGTAACTGAAGAGGAAGTGCTGAAGGATAAAGAGGCATACTAGGGTCTGTATGCACTCTACTAAATGAAAGGGGTTATAAGGGGAAATGGAAATTACCCGGGAAACTGATTACGCAATCCGGTGTGTGCTTTACCTCGCGGGGAAGCAGGAGGAAGTGACCATGGTAGAGGAGATCGCACGGGAGATGTCCGTTCCCAAAAGCTTCCTTGCAAAGATCCTGCAGAAGCTGGTGCGGTCGAAGCTCGCCAGGTCGTACCGGGGAGTGAAGGGCGGCTTTCAGCTTGCAAGGACGCCTAAGGAGATCAGCCTGCTCGACGTGATCGAGACGATCCAGGGGCCTGTGGCGATGAACCGCTGCGCCGTAGACGAAAGCATCTGCGGTTTCAGCGCTGCCTGCGTGGTGCATCCTGTTTGGATCGACCTGAGGCGGAAAGTGGAAGAATATCTGAGGGACGTCACCTTCGAGATGCTGCGTCGGGAAGCTCCCCTGTGCTCCCCGAAGAGCATGGTGCGCCGCGCCGGCGTGCAGTAAGGAGAGGCGGGGCGCCGGGCCTGCGGCCATGATGCGGTACACCCGGCCCTTTCCGCACGGTGCGGCTACTTATTCCCTTTTGCCGCCTCTTTGATGAGCGCCTGTCCGATGACGTTTCGCTGTATTTGGTTGGTGCCCTCGTAGATCTGGAGTATTTTGGCGTCCCGCATCATCTTCTCCACCGGGTATTCCTTCATGTACCCGGCGCCTCCCATCACCTGAAGGGCGTCCACGGTGACTTTCATGGCGACATCGGTGGCAAAAGTCTTTGCCATGGCGGACTCCTTCGAAACTTCCTTCGCGCCGCTGTCGATGTACCGGGCGACGGAATATATCAGGGCACGCGCCGCTTCGATCTGCATCGCCATGTCGGCGAGCATATGCTGGATCGCCTGGAAGCTGATGATTGGGTGGCCGAACTGGTGGCGCTCACGGGCGAATTTCACCGCCTCCTCGAAGGCGCCCTGCGCGACCCCCAGGCCCTGGGCGCCCACTCCCGTCCTCGACTGGTCGAGGGTCTTCATGGCGACGATGAACCCCATGCCCTCCTTGGCGATGATGTTCTCCTTCGGTATCCTGCAGTTGTCGAAAACCAGCTCCCGCGTGGAGGAGGCCCGTATGCCCATCTTGTTTTCCTTCTTGCCGAAAGTGAAGCCGGGGGTCCCCTTCTCCACGACGAAGGCGGAGGCGCCCCTCGGCCCCTTTGACTTGTCGGTGATGGCGATGATCGTGTAAATGTCCGCTTCGCCGCCGTTGGTGATCCACTGCTTCGTGCCGTTCAGGACGTACTCGTTTCCCTCCAGCCGCGCGGTGGTCTGAATGCCGCTCGCGTCGCTTCCCGCATTGGCCTCGGTGAGGCCGAAGGCGACCAGCTTCCGCCCCGCCGCGATGTCGGGAAGGTATTTCTTTTTCTGCTCATCCGAGCCGAAGAGCAGGAGAGGATAGGTCCCCAGGGCATTGGCGGCGTAGGTGGTCGATACCCCCACGCACGCCCTCGATATCTCCTCGACGGCGATGCAGAGCTCGATGCAGCCCTTCCCGAGCCCCCCGTACTCCTCAGGAATGAACAGCCCCATCATATCGGACTGGCCCAGAACCTTTATGATTTCCCATGGATATTCGTCTTTTTCGTCCAGCTCCGCCCTGACCGGCACCACCTTCTCTTCCGCAATCTGCCGGGCCAGGTCGCGAATCATTTGCTGCTCTTCCGTCAAGAAATAATCCATCAAATCCTCCTCAATAGTTCCTCAATCATGGCCGATACCGTGCTGATGCGCAAAAGGATATCGATACGGAGAAAGCAAGAGTGATTCGCGGTGTGAACGACACGCTCCACGCTACCGGCCATTTAACCGCTGATATCGATACCCTCAATAAGAAGACTAGAGGCACCTATGTTACCATAAAATCTCAGATCATCGCCAACCATAGCTATGTTATTGAAAAGGGAGAGAATATTTCCCGATATGACCGCTTCCTTGACCGGATAGCGGACCTCTCCCCCCTCGATCCAGAGCCCCGACGCCCCCACCGAGAACTCCCCGGAAATGGGGTTTGCGGTATGCATCCCCATGGTTTCCAGCACATAGAGCCCTTTGTCGACACGCGCCAGGAGATCGGCAAACCCGGCCTTGTAGTCTTCCTCGGCGGGTTCCAGATAGAGGTTGGTGGGACCCACGGAAGGGAGACCCATAAAGCCTCCCCTGAGTGCATTCCCCGTTGAACGGCATCCCTCTTTTCGCGCAGTATACGTATTATAGAGGAAACCCCGGAGCACTCCCCTTTCGATGAGCGCCTTGCTCGTGGCGGGCACCCCCTCGTCGTCCACCGGCCTGCTCCCGAGCTTCCCGGCGAGCAGCCCATTGTCCACGAGATTGATCCGCGGGCTCGCTACCTGCTCTCCCTTCCTCCCCGCAAGCATGGATTTCTTCTTCTGCACCGATTCGGAGGAAAGCGCGGAGGAAAAAACCTCGAGGAACTCGGTGGCGATGGAGGGATCGAGAAGGACGGACCCCTTCAGGGGCGCGATCGTGCGGGCGCCGAGGAGGCACAGCGCCTTCCGTGCGGCGTTTCTGCCGGTCTGCTCGAAGGACACCTCCCGCAGAAGCCTGCTGCCGCTGTACTCCCATCCGATCTGGCTCCCTTTCCGGTCTTCCGCAACCGCGGACAGGGAGGCGGAGCATCCTGTTGAGGGATAAGAGTAAAAGAGGCCATGGGAATTTGCGATGCAGGTAGAGCCGGTGCTGAAGCTCCCCGACGCTTTCCGTATCCGGGTGATTCTCGCGTCCTCCTCGCGGGCAGCGCTCTCGATGCGCACTACCCGCTGTATGGCCTCCTCCTCGGAAAGGGAGGCGACAGCCTCGTCGTAGATCCCCTCGGGCGCGGGAGGGACGGTAAAAGAGGAGGGAAAGCCGACAAACCCGTCGGGTTCCGTGAAATGCGACGCCTCCACCGCTCTTCCGGCAACACTGTCAGCCTCTCCGGGATCGGTGGAATACGAAAAACCGACTCTTTTGTCCCTGATCACCCTCACCCCGTACCCCCGTGTGACGGACGACTCGAGGGTGTCCACCTTCCGGTCCCTGACCTCGATGCCGAGGCGGCGCACTGTCCGCAGGTAGACCTCCGCTTCGTCAGCCCCCCTGTCCAGGGCCCTGCCGACAAGTTTCTCTGCGAATTCCCTGTCCATCGTATTCTCCTTGCATGCGGCTGGGTGTGTACGGGGTCCGGACCTGCCGGCGGTCCGGAAAGAGCAAAAGGGGAGAGGAAGAGACCCTGCACAGGAACAGCCCCTCTGCCGCCGATGCCGCCACGCCCACGGCGCTCGTAACGCGGTGGCGCGTTCAGCCGCAGCAGCGGCGGTTACTCCTCCTCATAGTAGGTAGCGGAAGCGGTCTCCGATTCCCATACCGTTACCGCGGATACGGAGACCCCCTTGTACTCAGCCAGCCTTTTTTTCAGAGAGTCGAAGATCCAGCGTGCGATATTTTCCGACGAGGGGTTCCGCTCGGTGAAGGGGAACACATTATTGAGACAGGTGTGGTCGAGCTGTGCGATAACCTCGTTGGTCATCGCCTTCAGGTCGTGGAAATCGAGAGCGATATCGATCTCATTCAGGCGCTCCGTCACCACGTACGCCTGCACCCTCCAGTTATGGCCGTGCAGGTTCTCGCATTTTCCCTTGTACCCCCTCAGTTGGTGGGCCGATGCAAAGCCCGTCTCTATCATCAGTTCGTACATACATATCCCTCCGGTGTGGTTTGAGAGCTCGTCGCTCCGGCATGCTGCTCTTCATACAACGCAGTGTCAGTGCAGCGTCAGTGCAATGCCCGCTGAAGAAGACTATTGTCAACACGGCGTCGTCCGCACGTCATTCGACAGTCATGTCTCTTTCTTGAAGATCGCCAGGTAGGGCAAATTCCGGTATCTGTTGTCGTAATCAAGGCCGTAGCCTACCAGGAACTGGTTGGGAATTTCAAAGCCGATATAGTCCACCGGCACCTCCACCATGCGCCGCTCCCTTTTGTCCAGAAACATGCACAATTTCAGGCTGGACGGCCCTCTGGAAAGGAGCCGCTCCCTGATGAAGTTGATGGAAACGCCCGTATCGATGATATCGTCGATGAGCAGGACGTCGCGTCCCGCTATGTCCTCCCGCACATCGTAGTATACTTTGACCTCACCCGACGAGTTGGTTTTTACGTAGCTCGATGCAAGGATGAAGTCCACGGATACAGGAATCCTGAGCGCCCTGATGAGGTCGGAGAAGAACATGAAGGAGCCCTTCAGGATGCCGACCGCAAGGACCTCCCTGCCCAGGTAGTCGCGCGATATCTGCTCGGCAAGCTCCGCCACCCTCGTCTGTATCTGCTCAACCGACAGAAAAGGTTTCCCGATGATCATTACCAGTCTCCCCCTGCTCGATGATGTATATATAATACTTGTATTCGCCCTATATCTCAACACCCTGCGCCCTCCGCATCCGCCTGCCGGAGCAGGCGCGTCTCGAAGAAACGCGGAAGCCCTCTGTTTTTTCACGAGGCTGTTCTATGGTATAGTTATAGGCAAATTTCCCGATAACGAATGAGGTTGGGATATGCTGACGAGTAGAATGAACACCCTTTTCTCTCTCCTCCTCGCCCTCTGGTGCAGCGCAGCTCTCCTGGCTGCCGCGGGAGCGGCCCCGGCCGAGAAGAGGGCTCCCCACGATAGGGTCCTGCCCGCACAGCCCTCGGCAAAGAGCGGACATGAACAGCCTGCCGCTGCTCAGCCGGCGCAGCCTCCGGGGAAGGCGGCGGAGCAGGAGCCGAAGCAAAAGCCGGAGCAAAAAGAGGACCAGGGCTTCGATATAGTCCTCCTCATGGACAGCTCGGGGAGCATGCGCAAGACCGACCCCCATGATTACCGGAAAGACGCTGCACGGCTCTTCATCTCGCTGCTGGGCGAGGAGGACAGAGTCGGCATCATCAGCTTCGGAGATACGGCGAAGACACTGCTTCCCCTCGCACAAAACACGAAGGAGAACCGGAGAAAGCTTTTCAGCGCCGTCAATGCCGTCGCGTCGAAGGAATTTTCCACCCATATTCACGATGCGGTGAAAAAGGGGTACGAGGAGCTCGCTTTTTCCAAAAGGAAAAACAGGGTTCTTCTCCTTCTGTCGGACGGCAAGCTGACCCTCGGCGCACCAGAGAAGGACGAGGCGGCCCTTGCGGAGCTGACAAAGCTCCTCCCCGAACTCGCAAAAGCGCAGATAAAGCTGTATTCAGTGGCCTTTACCGATCAGTCCGACGCGCGTCTTCTGGAGAAAATGGCGAAGGAGACAGGCGGGTTCTTCCGGTTTGCACAGACCGACAGAGACGTGCATATCATGTTCGCCTCCCTGTTCGAGAAGGCAAAGTCACCTGACGTCCTCCCTCTGGAGGGAGAGGAGTTTACCGTCGATAAGGAAGTGAAGGAGGCGGTCCTCCTGATCACCAGAAAACCGGGCACCTCCACCCTGCTGTTCGACCCCTCCCGCAAGAAAAACACCCCCCTCCATTATGCCGGCAACATACAGTGGTTCGAGGCGAAAACCTTCGATATGATCACCGTAAGGGCCCCTGCTCCCGGCAGGTGGAAAGTAAAGCTGAGCTCGCCCGAGGGCAACAGGGTCTTCGTGGTGACGGACCTCAGCCTGCAGAGCGCCTTCAACAGGTCCTTTGTCGATCGGGGCGAAACGGTGCATCCCAATGCCTGGCTCGAAAAGGAAAAACGCATCATTACCGAAAAGGAATTCCTGGAACAGGTGGTTTTTTCTGCGGAGGTGAAAGGCCCCGACACGAGCAGCTCGAAAATCGGCCTCACCGATGCGGGGGCACCTGGAAGCGGCACCTATAGCGGAGCGCTGGCCGTAGGGGCGGAAGGGGAGTACGAAGTACGGATCATCGCGGAAGGGAAGACTTTCAAGAGGGAAAAGCTCGTGGCGTTCAAGGCGTCCGCCCCCCCTGCCGCTTCTCCTGCCGCACTCCCTGCGGAGCGGAAGAAAGAGCCTGAGCCTGCCGCCCTCAAGAAAAAGCGGGAGCCGGTGGAAGAGGTCTCCTGGCGGCCGGTCCTGGTGAAGTTCGGGCTCATCAACGTCTCCCTTGCTGCCGTCATCTCGCTGGCATACCTCATCGGACGGTTCGGGAAAAAGTGGGTACAGGCGAAGGCAAAGGCGGGAAAGGGGAAGACAAAATGACATTCAGGGTCGACGCGCTCTTTTTTCTGCTGCTTATCGAGCTCTCTCTCGTCCTCCTCGGGGCCGCGGTCTTTTCCTTTGTGCGCGGCAGGAGAGTGAAGAGGCTGTACCGTAAGGCCCTGGGAGAGCTCGAAGGGAGGGGAGAAGAGCCGAAACCGGCGCCGCACCCCCCGGAGGCGGCGGACAGTCCTTCGGAACAGGAGGAGGCCGGGACGCATCAGCCGGAGCGGGTGCCGGTGCAGGAAACCGCCATCATGCCTGAGCAGGAGACGTCCGGAGCTGCGGAGGGGGACGGCGCCCCCGCCGGGCCGCAGGGAGACATCGGTACGCTGCAGCGCGTTGTCGCTTATCAGAAGGGCCGAATCCTCGACCTGATGTGCTACAAAGACCTGTTTGAGAGCGCACAGAAGAAACTGTCCTCCATTAGACAGAAATACCAGGAGCTGCAGGAAAAAATCGACGGGCTCATAGCCTCGCCGGAAGAGGACCGGGAGGCGTTTGCGGTACTGGCGGGCGTTCTCCAGGACAACAACCAGGAGCTTGCCGCCTATATAGGGGTCCTTTCAGGGGAAAACGCCTCCCTTTCCGAGAAATTCGGCCGTTGGGAGGAGGAGCTTAACAGGCTCTGGGAGGAGGCGGAAGCGCTTTCCGGCGCAGATGCAGACGCCGGAACAGGAGCCGGAACAGCCGGCAGTTTCGATGAGGGGAAGTATGAAGAAGTCCTCCGCGAGAAAGAAGAGCTGGTAGATAAGGTGAGGGATTTCGAGAAAAAACTGGAGGAGAAAAACGGCCTGCTCGAAGAGGTACAGAAGCAGTACGAGGACATAGAGAAGGAATATATGGTTCTCTACAATCAACAGCAGGCGGCCCAGCAGTCCTGAATCCCCCTATTCCCGAACCCCCGAGCATGCGTAGTAGAGCGCAGCAACGGCAAAGACGAAGGAAAGGACGGTCAGGACGAGGAAATAAAACGCCCGGAGCGCATTTTTCGCGCGGAAATGCAGCAGCATCCTCGGGGCAAGGGTAAGAGCCCCGAAAAGAAGCATTAAAGCGACGAGCACCTGCGTAACGATGCGTATCATTCTCCTCCTTTTTCAGGCTCCCCCTTTTTCAGGGGCCGTGAGCGGTTCGGCGCAGCGGTCCTCCTTTGCGGCCGGCAGGCGTACGGTGAAGAGAGTCCCCTTTCCCTCCTCGCTGTCCACCGCGATATATCCGTTATGGCTCTTGATGATGGTGTACGCGGTGGAGAGCCCGAGCCCCTTATAGTTGAGAAGCCCCTTGGTAGTAAAGAAAGGCTCGTAAATACGCGATTTTACCTCTTCGGACATGCCCCGCCCCGTATCGTGTATCCTGATGACGGCATATCTCCCCCTGCCCTGGGCCGGTGAATCGGCAGACGGCAGTTCCTCGTTGAAAGTTTCCACCCGGAGGATCCCGCCACCCGGCATCGCATCACGGGCATTGAAGCAGATATGCAGAATGACCTGCTGGATCTGGTCTCCGTCCGCTTCAATCTCCGCTACGTCATCACCGAGGCCGGTTTCAATGGAGATGACCCGGGGAAAAGAGGGGACAATAATGCGCAGTGCATCGCTGACGAGAGTATTCAGGTGTATTTTTTTCGTCTCGTACGGCGTTTTCTTTGCAAAGGTCATGAGCTGCTTGATCAGATCGGAAGCCATCCGGGAGGAATTCTCGATGATGTCGATATGCTTTCCCGCATCCGCGAGCTCCGGGATACAGAGCGACGATAGCTGCAGCCGCAGTAGTCCGGCATACCCGAGGACCCCGGTAAGGAGGTTATTGAGATTATGGGAAAGCCCGGTCGCAAGGGTAGCCACCGACTGGATTCTCTGTGATTCTATCAGATACTCTTCCATAAGCTTTTTTTCGGTGATGTCGATCCCGGTGCCGATAACGTATACGGCTTCATTCAGGTCGCCGGTGATAACCGTGTCGTTCCACAGGATACGTTTCTCTTGCCCGTCCTTCGTGAGGCAGGGGACTTCATAGGAAGCCGGGACCCTGCTGCTGCGGAGGTCGTCGAATGCCTTCCGGGCAGGGGCAATGAAGCGTTCGGGGATAAGGAAATCCCAGACGGGTTTCCCCATCACCTCCTCCCGCGGGAAGCCGGTGACCTCCTCGCATCTCCTGTTGAACATGACCACGCGCGCCCCGGTGTCCAGGACGAGGATCAGAGCCCCCACCGTGGAGATGAGCTTGTCCATGAAGTCCTTCTGCCGTTGCAGCTCCTTCAGGACATTGTTGAGGCTTTCGGTGCGGAGGTCGACGACGTGTTCAAGACTCTTCGCGTAGTGGGTCAGCTCCATTTTGGAGAGAGTCAGCTTCTCCACCATCACGTTGAAATTCCGTGCGAGGATTCCCAGCTCGTCGCCGGAGGCAACCGGGATAGTGGGGGAGAGGTCTCCTGCCGCGACCCTTTTCGATGCATCGATTATGGAGACAAGGGGGGAGAGGAACCGCCTGGTGAGGATCAGCCCTGCGAGAATGGCGAGAAGAATGATGAACCCCGTCAGGGGTACGAAGAAGTTTCTCTTGTGCTCAAGGGAGCGGGCCAGGAAACCGGCATCGTAGGAGAGCAGGAGAAAGCCGACCACCCTGTGTCCGTCCACGATGGGCTCGAGGAGCATGAGCCGGTATCCGTTCCAGTGCCGGACAACGGCCTTTTGCCGCATCCCCTCCCGGACCCACGGTTCAGCAGGGGGGGCGCCCGGCCGATGCTCCCCTGTCCTGTCCACCCTCAGGAAGCCGTCCCGGTCGAAAAAGCGTATATCGGTAAGGTTCCGCAGCGTCGCGCTGCCCCTTCGTATTTCGTCCGCGATGGCCCCGTATTCGTCTTGTGCGCTATGATGGGCAAAGCCGACGCTCTCCGCAAAGGCAAAAGAGGACAGCCACTGCTCGACATGCTTCCGTTCATCCCGCTGCGAATACTCCCTGAGCACTACGTTGAACAGGAGACCGGTCGCGAGGAGGGTTGCAGCGAGCAGAAAGTTGATCTTAAAAAAGAAAGTGCGTCCCATACATACTCCCTGCCTCCGGCGAAGAATGGTCTGGTCCCGATATAATATCGCATTTCAAGGAATTTTAGGAAAAAAACGAGGGGAATTCCGACCGGGACCGCCGCAGCGCCGGGAGGGCGTCCTGCGTTTCTCCCCGGAGCGGAAAAGGGCAAAAAGTGTAACATATCCCGACACTTATCCTTTAATAAAATTGACAAAACACTGGTATAAAAACTATAATTTTGTTAAATGGGCGTTCATCTTTCTGATAATGAGCAGGAGGTATTATGGCAGAAGGGGTTGTTGAATTGACGAGTGCATCATGGGCGCAGGAAGTAGAGCAGTCCGGCGGATTGGTGATGGTGGATTTCTGGGCGGTATGGTGCGGGCCGTGCCGGATGGTCGCCCCGACGGTCGAGGAGCTGGCAAAGGAGTATAGCGGCAAGGTGAAGGTAGGAAAATTAAATACGGATGAAAATCCCGACGTAGCAAGCAAATACAAGATCATGGGAATACCTACCCTTATGTTCTTCAAGGACGGACAGAAAGTCGACCAGATCGTGGGTGCAGTCCCCAAGCCCCAGCTCAAGGCCAAGATAGACGCGCTGCTTGGAAGTTAATGAGACGTCTGCAGTTTTCCGCTGCGTTCTGCAGTGGTGCAGTTCTATTCTTTTTCATTTCGATACATGAAAAGGGAGCGGGTGCCGGAAACATTTCCGAAGCTCCCTCTTTCATTATTACTGAAACCTCTCACAACCGGACGGCTGGGAACCGTCACTGCCCCGCAGGCAGGGGTGCCGGCAGGCAGGGGACCGTCCTGAACAGATATATCGGGTTCCTGTCCGCTCAGGGAGACGCGTTGGCAAACGGCGAAAGCTGATACGGTGCACCTTCCGCCTCCGCCGCGCCGGAAGCCGATCGATACACGACAAGCACGAGGAGAGAGATGTTTGAATCACTGAGCGATAAGCTGGATTCCATATTCAAAAAGCTGAAAGGCAGGGGGCTGCTCAAAGAGGAGGATGTGGACGCCGCCCTCAAAGAGATACGCCTTGCGCTGCTTGAAGCCGATGTCAATTTTAAAGTCGTAAAGGACTTTATCCAGCATATACGGGAGAAGGCGGTGGGGAAAGAGGTGCTGGAAAGCCTCTCCCCCGGACAGCAGGTCGTAAAGATCGTCCATGATGCTCTCTGCGAACTCCTGGGCGCGACGAACACGAGAATCCAGCTTGCGCCCAACCCCCCTACGGTCATTATGATGATCGGGCTCCAGGGGTCCGGCAAGACGACCACTACGGCCAAGCTCGCGCGCTTTTTCAAAAAGGAAGGGAGGAGGCCCCTCCTTGTCGCTGCGGACCTGCAGCGGCCTGCCGCAATCGACCAGCTGGTAACCCTGGGCAAGCAGCTGGACCTCCCCGTTTTCCATTCCCGGGAGACGAAAGACCCCGTCGCGGTGAGCGAGGAGGCGTTGAAGCGCGCAAAGCTGGACGGCAGGGACATCGTCCTGATCGATACCGCGGGCAGACTGCACATCAATGAAGAGCTGATGGTCGAGCTGAAGCGGATAAAAGAGACGGTGAGCCCCCGTGAGGTCCTCCTGGTAGCGGACGCCATGACCGGCCAGGATGCGGTCACCATGGCGAAGAGCTTCAACGACCAGATAGGGATCGACGGGATCATCCTCACCAAAATGGATGGCGACGCCCGCGGCGGCGCCGCGCTTTCCATACGGAACATCACCGGCAAACCCATCAAGTTCATCGGCACCGGCGAAAAAATCGATATGATCGAGCCCTTCTACCCCGACAGGGTCGCCGGCAGGATCCTCGGGATGGGGGACGTACTCAGCCTGATCGAGCAGGCCCAGCAATCCTTCGACCAGAAGGAGGCGGAGAAGCTCCAGAAGAGCATCATCGAGGAGAGCTTTTCTTTCGAGGACCTGCGCGACCAGCTGAAAAAAATACGGAATATGGGACCCATCGAGAACCTCCTCAGCATGATCCCTGGAATGGGGAAGGCGCTGAAGGAAGTAAAGGTCGACGAGAAGGAGTTTGTCAGAATCGAAGCGATCATCAACTCCATGACGCCGGAGGAAAGGAGGAACCACCAGATCATAAACGGCAGCAGGCGGAAGAGGATTGCCATGGGGAGCGGGACGACGGCTGCGGACGTGAACAGGCTCATAAAGCAGTACCTCGAAATGAAGAAGATGATGAAGATGTTCAAGGGGAAAAAGGGGTTCCGGCTTCCCAAGGGGATGCCCTTCTGACGGCGGCCCTTGCCTCATCGCGGGGAAATAGTGTAAAATTCAGTTTTTCTTCAGAGGGCTTTGCTCTTTTGGGAAAATAGAGGGTGCAAAATTTCAGGGAGTGTATCAGGATAAAGTCCCGTTACTAAGCAGGAGGTGAACAGGTGGTAAAGATCAGGTTGACAAGGATGGGGTCCCATAAGAAACCCTTTTATAGAATCATCGTCGCGGACTCGAGAGCCCGGAGAGATGGTCCTTTTGTGGAAATTATCGGGACCTACGATCCGAAAACAGAGCCGTCAGACATAAAAGTCAATATGGACAGGGCCAAGTACTGGATCAATTGCGGTGCTCAGCCGACGGACACGGTGAAGAAACTCTTGCAAAAGGCCGGCATGTAATACGGGTTCCTCAGAAACGGGGTGGGTACTCCTCAAACCGACATGGAGGTGGATGATGAAGGCATTGATCGAGACAATGGCGAAATCGCTGGTGGATAAGCCCGAGGAAGTGAAGGTGACTGAAATCGACGGAGAAAAGACCATTGTGTACGAACTGCGCGTATCTCCAAGCGATCTGGGTAAAGTGATCGGCAAGCAGGGGAAGACCGCCCGTTCCATGAGAACCATTCTGGGTGCTGCCGGCACGAAAATCGGCAAGCGCTGCGTCCTTGAGATTTTAGAGTAACAAAACGTTTCTCCTGACGGTTAAGGGGCGTTTGCGACAAACGCCCCTTCTTATTGCATCGGACAATGAGCGCCGGATTCGATATACTGACCCTCTTCCCCGGGATGTTCCAGGCCTACCTCGGCGAGAGCATCATGAAGAGAGCCGCGCAGCGGGGGCTCATCGACGTGAAGGTCTACAACACGAGAGACTACGCCGGGGACAAGCACCGGATCGTGGACGACTACCCGTACGGGGGCGGATCGGGAATGGTGATGAAGATAGATCCCCTCTACCGCGCGGTGCAGTCCATAAAGTCCGACGGAGCCGGGCGTCTGACCGTGCTGCTCAGTCCGCAGGGGACCCTTTTCGATCAGGGGAAGGCGGAGGCCCTCGTGAACGAGAAGAGGAGGATCCTTCTTATCTGCGGCCGCTATGAGGGGATCGACGAGCGGGTGAAGGAGCTGCTGGTGGATGAGGAAATTTCGATCGGCGACTACGTGATGACTGGTGGAGAGCTGGCGGCTTTGGTTATAATAGACAGCGTCTCCCGTCTGATCCCCGGGGTGCTGGGAGCTGAGGACTCCGCCAAGGAAGAGTCTTTTACCTGGGGGCTTCTCGACTATCCCCACTACACGCGCCCCCCCGAATTCCGGGGCGTGAGGGTGCCGGATGTCCTGCTTTCGGGGAACCACCGGGAGATAGCGCGGTACCGGCGCAAGGAGGCGCTGCGCCGGACGCTGCAGAGAAGACCCGACCTCCTCGAAAAGGCTGCATTGAGCCGGGAGGATTGTGCGATAATCGATGAGCTTTGCTCCGAAGATACGGAAATGATGAGGAAATGGAGGAGAAGAAATGAACCTGATACATGCTGTTGAGGAAGGCTTCAAGAGAGAGGTTACGCAGTTTACGATCGGAGATACCATCAGGATGTATGTCAAGGTGGTGGAAGGGGACAAGGAAAGACTGCAGCCCTTCGAAGGGGTGGTGATCGCCCGCAAGGGGAGCGGCATCAAAGAGACCTTCATGGTGAGAAAGGTTTCCTTCGGCGTCGGGGTGGAAAGGATCTTTCCCGTCCACTCCCCCTCCATCGACAAGATCGAAGTCCTGAGGCGCGGCAGCGTAAGGAAGGCGAAACTCTATTATCTCAGGAGCAAGAAGGGGAAAGACGCCAAGGTGAAGGAAAAGGAGAGAGAGAGGTAGCCCCTCTCCTTCCGGAGCTCTCCGGTTGCCGCATGGACCTCTATGCCTACGATGACTCCATCAGGCGGGAGGGGTTCGCGGTGATCGCCGGAGTGGACGAGGCGGGCCGGGGGCCTCTGGCAGGTCCGGTCGTGGCGGCAGCGGTGATCCTGCCCCGGAACTGCCCCCTGAAGGGCATTCGCGACTCCAAAACCGTACCGGAGAAAGAGAGGGAGCATCTCCACGAAGAAATCTCCCGTGTTGCCCTTGCCCTCGGCGTAGGCGTTGTCGGATCAGAGGAAATCGACCGGATCAACATACTGGAAGCCACCCGCCGTGCGATGCTGACGGCGC
The DNA here is from genome assembly GCA_046350935.1 of Thermodesulfovibrionales bacterium. Classification (GTDB taxonomy): domain Bacteria; phylum Nitrospirota; class Thermodesulfovibrionia; order Thermodesulfovibrionales; family Dissulfurispiraceae; genus Nitrobium. The sequence goes on along the minus strand of JAXLZK010000009.1, from coordinate 53,473 downwards.
TTGAAGCGCTCGGAAGCGCGATGGACATCGTCCTGATCGACGCCCTCCCGCTCCCCCCTCTTCCTGTTCCGCAGAGGCCGATCATCAAAGGGGACGCCCTCAGCGCCTCGATCGCCGCAGCCTCCCTCATCGCGAAGGTCCGCCGGGACCGCCTCATGAGGGAATACCACGCCCTCTATCCCCAGTACGGGTTCGACAAACACAAGGGATACGCCACCAGGGCGCATTGCGCCGCACTGCAGGAGTACGGGCCGAGCCCCCTGCACCGGAAGAGCTTTCAGAGGGTGCTTTCGCTTCCTCTGCCTTTTACGACTGAATAAGCGCCCCGCTTCCGTGCTTCGGGACCCCCTCCTGCCCCTTCCCTCTCCCGTGTCCCGGAAAATTGTAAAAAAGAGGCCCGGTCTTTTATTATTAGGGGACCGCACCGTTTCCTGCGGTGTACCGACGAAAGGCTGAGGGGGAGGTCCGATGGAAAAGGAAAGGATTGACGAAGCCCTGGAGTTGTTGTGGGTGATGAAGGAAGAGGGTCACGGGGAGATAAAGCGCTTCGAGCTGAACTCCGACGATCCCGACATCGAGCAGCTCGTTTCCGCCCTGAAGGCCGACGGGCTGGCTTCAATCGAGGAGCCCCTTATTACGTTGACCGAGAAGGGAAGTCGTTGTGCGCGCGGCCTCGTCAGGCGGCACCGGCTTGCTGAACGGCTCTTTACCGACGTTTTCGACCTCCCGCAGGATGCGGTATGCGAGGATGCCTGCAGGATGGAGCATATCCTGAGCGAGGAGCTTACCGACAGCGTCTGCACCTTTCTCGGGCACCCCCCCACCTGCCCCCACGGCAAACCGATCCCCCGGGGGGAGTGCTGCAAGAAGTACACGGTGGATGTACGTCCCGTGGTGGTGCGGCTCACTGACTTCGAGGTGGGGCAGCAGGGGAAAATCGTGTTTATCACCCCGTCAGAAGCTGCCCGGATAAGCCGCCTAAGCTCCATCGGCATCATTCCCGGAACCACCATACGTCTCCTCCAGCGGAAGCCATCCGTCGTCCTCCAGGTCGATGAGACGACCATCGCCATCGATCCCGAGCTCGCCGGGGAGATCTTCGTAAAAAAGGCGGTGTGACCCCGTCTGTTCCCCCCCTCATTGGAAGAATTCCATCAAACAGGGCATTTTTCCCTGCCATGTAGGAATGCAGCAGCCAGTGCCCAGAAGAAACACCTTTTAAATCAATCGCTAAAATAGAACGCCGGCTGGTAACATATTTGCTTATCCTCCCTCGAGGCCAAGAGGGAAGATGAGAAAGTTCCTTTATTTTTTCGGGTGTCTGGCGCTGCTCTGCTCCGGAGCTGGCTGCCTCTTCGACCCGCAGGAGGAAATGCCTGCCGGGGAGCACGAGGCTCCCGCGCACTCCTCTTCAGCAGAAGGAGAGCAGGAGAAGGTGACCGTCGCCTTTATCGTCGAGCGGCCCGATGCGATAAGCGACGCGGAGTTGATGAGGATGCAGTCCTCCTATGCCGGTTCCGGGATGACCCTCGACGAGGCGAAAGCGATGATCGCCCAGCATGCGAGCCGGAAGAAAATGCCCAAAAACATGCAAGAGACCATCTTCAAAGCTCTGGACAGCCTGGTACGCCATATACCCGTGAGGGAGGCCTACAAGCTGGTCTCCCTCCGCTTCAGGCTTTCGGACTTGAACGAATTCAAAAAAACCGGCAGTTCCGATTACGAGAGGAGCATCAGTCTCGACGGCAGGACGGTCTTCCGTTAAGGGAACAGCGGCAGGAACGGGGTCGTAGTTATGATACAATAAAAGCAAGCTGCCGGCGTTTCCGCCGAAAGGAGTCACTGCGATGCACCATGCCATCCACCCGCCGGTTCGACCCGTGCTCCCC
>JAXLZK010000009.1:0-51484 GCA_046350935.1 Thermodesulfovibrionales bacterium | reverse complement strand
AGGGAGAACGACAGGATTGTTTTAGGAGACAGCTCTTCGCACTGACAGTCATTGCGAGCGGAGCGAGGCACTCTCAAGGAGATACGTACTGACCACACATTTTGATGCGATTGCACGGGGGACGTCGCGCCTCTCGTTGTTTCAGCAGGGGTGCCCGTGCTATGCTATACCCGCTCGCTTTTTACACTGAATCAACCGCTTACCGGGGGAGTTTTAATGGTTAAGAACGACAGATGGATACGGGAGATGGCGCAGCAGGGCATGATCAAGCCTTTCAATAAGAGCCAGGTCCGCAAAGGGGTGATTTCCTACGGAGTCAGCTCCTACGGGTACGATATGCGCGTCGGCGACGAGTTCAAGATCTTCACCAATATCAACAGCACGGTCGTCGATCCGAAGCGTTTCGATCCCAAGAGCTTTGTCGACTTCAAGGGGGACATCTGCATCATCCCTCCCAACTCCTTCGCCCTCGCCGCTTCTCTCGAATACTTCAGAATCCCCCGGGAAGTGCTGGTGATCTGCCTCGGCAAGTCCACCTATGCACGGTGCGGCCTTGTGGTGAATGTCACTCCCCTGGAGCCGGAGTGGGAGGGGCATGTCACGATCGAGATTTCCAACACCACCCCTCTTCCGGCAAAAGTATACGCCCGGGAGGGAATCGCACAGCTGCTGTTCCTGCAGTCCGCGGAAACCTGCGAGACATCCTACCGGGACAAGGCCGGAAAGTATCAGGCGCAGAGGGGGATCACCCTGCCGAAACTATAATGATCGACGAGGTTGCGCTATGCCCTGGAAAGAGAGATTGATTATCGCGCTGGATGTATCCGACGCGGGTCGTGCATTGGAAATAGTGGACAGCCTGGGAGAGTACGCGGGCGTCTTCAAAGTGGGCTTCGAGCTTTTCGTCTCGGCCGGACCCGGAGTAGTGGAGGCGATACACGGAAAGGGCAAGAGGGTCTTCCTCGACCTCAAGTTTCACGACATTCCCACCACCGTTGCGAAGGCGGCCGCGGCGGCCGCCCGGCTCGGCGTCTTTATGTTCAACGTCCATGCGTCGGGCGGTACGGAAATGATGAGGAAATGCAGGGAAACCGTGGAGGAGGTCTGCGCACGGGAGGGGCTGACCCGGCCCAGGATCATCGGGGTCACCGCCCTTACGAGCCTCGACAACGGCATCTTGAAAAGCGAGTTGTGCGTTCCCCATGGGCTCAAGGCCCATGTGAAACATCTTGCCCTCCTCGCCCGGAAAGCAGGACTGGACGGAGTGGTTGCCTCTCCCCACGAGATTGCCATGGTAAAGGAGCTGTGCGGCAGGGAGTTCCTCGTGGTCACTCCCGGCATTCGGCCCTCCTGGGTGGCTCCGGATGACCAGCGGCGCACCGCCACCCCCCGCGAGGCGATCCGGGAGGGGGCCGACTATATCGTCATGGGCCGGGGGATCCTGAAGCAGGACGATCCCATCAAGGCGCTGGAGCTCATCTCCCTCGAAATGCTGACGGCGTGACTTGTAAATGAGGGACATAATACTTTTTTTTCGAAAATATTTGCCCGAATAGGTTCCCCCTGCCCCCGCACTCACTCTATTTTTAGAATCCGTCACCCCGGCGGAAGCCGGGATGACGGCAGAGACGCACGGCCTCTTTCTTCTTTCTCTTCTGTTTCCCTCTTTTTCCCTGTCTCACTCTGTCTTCCTTTGTCTTCATCCCTGCCCCTCCGTTTTGAATTTTGGCCTTTCTTTATTCCATAATACCCGGCGGGCATTATGACAACGGGGGCGGTGAGCAGTGGGGACGGTACCGAGCACGAAAAAAGCATTCCTTGAGGAAGTAAAAGGGGGGCACATCCCTCCTCTTCACCTGGAGATCCCCTATGGGGACCCGTGCGGCATTTATGAGGCGCTGGTCCGGGAGGGGGGGAGCACGCGAAACAGCATGCTCCTGGAGAGCGTAAAAGGGCCGTATAAGATAGCCCGTTACTCGTTCATTCTCTTCGCCCCCTATCTCCTGCTGCGCGCCAAGGACGGCGAGGTGACAATCCATGCGACCGTGGGGGACAGGCATTCCGTGTCGTTCCGTCCGCCCCTCGACCGCCTGAAGGAGTTGATTACGGCATACCCGCAGCGGCGGATCCCGGAGCTCCCCCCCTTCCAAGGGGGTGCCGCAGGACTGATCAGTTACGATTTCGTTCGGTATATAGAGGATATTCCGAAGAACGCGACGGACGATCTCCGCATACCCGACCTCCATTTCATGATGGCGGACAGGGTGGTCGCCTTCGACCACAGCGAAAAGAGGGCATGGGTCATCGTTTCTCCCGGCGCCCGGGATACGCAGCTGGGGTACAGAGATATCGGGCAGATCGATTTCAACCACGCCTACGACGAGGCACGGGAGCTCCTCCTGGAGACGGAGCGCCGGACAGGGGACCGGGAAAGGAAGGGAGCAGCCCCTCTCTCCCCGGGCTCTTCCCCTTCCCCCTCGCTGCGGTACGAGATGTCCAAGGAGCGTTATATGGACATTGTCAGGAGGGCCAAGGAGTATATCGCTGCGGGGGACATCTTTCAGGCAAACCTTTCCCAGAGGATTTCCTCCCCCATCGGGGAGAGGGAGCCGTGGGAAATATACAAAGTGCTCCGCGAGATCAACCCCTCCCCTTTCGCCGCGTATGCCGACTTCGGCGACTACCAGATCGTGAGCTCGTCGCCGGAAAGGCTGGTGAAGGTTACGGGCCGGACCATCGAGACGAGGCCCATCGCAGGGACGAGGCCGAGGGGGAGGGACGGCAGTGAGGATGAGGCGATGCGCTCCGAGCTGCTGCTGCATCCCAAGGAAAGGGCGGAGCATATCATGCTCATCGACCTCGAACGGAACGACATCGGGAGGGTCTCGGAATACGGCAGCGTTACGGTGGACGAGCTGATGATCACCGAGGACTACTCCCATGTCATCCATATCGTATCGAATGTCAAAGGTCTCCTCCAGGAGGGCAAAACCTGCTTCGATGTGATCAGGGCCGCTTTCCCGGGCGGGACGATAACGGGAGTTCCCAAGGTGAGATGCATGGAGATCATCGACGAGCTGGAGCCGGTGGTGCGGGGGCCCTATACCGGGTCCCTCGGGTATATCGGCTTCTCCGGAAACATGGACCTTAACATCGTCATCAGGACATTCACCATAAAGGACGGTACCGCCTATGTACAGGCCGGAGCGGGGATCGTCGCCGATTCAGACCCGGAAAGGGAGTACTACGAGACCCTGAAAAAAGCGGAGGCGCTGATAAAGACGCTGGAAGTCCCGCACGGGGCCCCCTGCGGGGCGCAGCGGCGGGACGGGTAGCCTGCGGGTGGAGAGAGAGAAATGAAAACAGCTCTTCTGCACCGGCTCGGAGTGAGGGTCGCCCTGTTTCCGATGGCGCTGCTGTGCATCGCCTTTGTCGCTGCCGGTATTCTCTTCTATGCTTTCAGCCCTCCCTATTTTGTCCGGGGGTTCCATACCGTACACCTCAGGAATCTCACGAAGGAGAAGAGCGCCCTCCTCGATGGGTGGTTCGCCCATTCCGGGAGATATCTGAAGGGCCTTGCGCGGGAGAGAGTCTTTCTCGACGCCCTCCCGCTGCTGAATACGGACCCCTCGGGTGAGGGCGCGCGCAGAAAGGCGCGTGAGGCTGCGAGAAATGCGGCGCTGACGGGGATAGCGGCGCGGCTTGAAGAGGTCGCCCCTTCCTCTCCTTTCATTCTGCTCGCCCTTGTGTCAAAGGACGGCAGGGTCGTTGCCGGCAGCCGGGCCGATCTGACAGGGCGGGACTGGTCCGAGCGGGACCCCATCAGGAACGCTCTGGCCGACGCGAAGGCCGCGGAGTCCGTCGGCTTCTTCACCGAAGGGACAGAGGAGAGAGGAGTCTCTTTTCTCGCTCCTCTGTACGACCCCGAGGGAAGAGTCGGTGCGCTGCTTTACGCTGTTGCGGCGCCCGACGAGCCGGCCCGCTCTCTTGTTCCGCAGGGCGGCGTCTACCGGACCGAAAAAGTGGAGCTGATCGACAGGGAGGGGGTTCTGCTCCTGACGCAGAAAGGCATTGCAGACCGGAAGCTGCGGTATAATCTGCCCAAAACAGGAGGGGCCGACACGGTCAGACTGAAGGACCATCTGTACTTCCATGTCTCTCCTCTTGCCAATGCCCCGTACCGGCTCATCACCACCGTGCGGGAGGAGGAGGTGGCACACCCCTTTGCACTGGCGAAAGTCGTCTACTTCTCCTTAGGGGGTATCCTTCTGCTCACCATGGCGCTGCAGGCGCTTCTTGCGAGGCGGCTGATCGGCAAGCCGGTTGCCCGGCTTTTGTCCGCTGCGGAAAGGTCCGCTCCGGGAGGGCCGGCGGAGGAAAGGGGGAAGCCCTATCCGGGAGAACTCGAGGCCCTCCACCGGGCGATAGGGAAACTGCATACGGAAATCAGGGAAAAGGAGCTCCTCCTGAAAGAGAGCGAAGCCCGTGAGAGAGGGGGCCTGCTTTCCGATCTGGTCCCGCGGCTCTTCGAGGAGGTGGGCAGGGAGGTGGATTCCTTTACCGGAGAGATGGAGCTCGTACTCGGCAGGGAAAAGGGCCTGAGCGAGAAGGACAGGAAGACTTTGATGGGATCGGTCCATGCGGCGCGGGGGTTGTTGCCCCTCATGGAGGCCCTCCCTGACCTTGCCCTGACCGATGGGGGGCGGAACGAAGGCGGACCGGGAGGAGCAGCCCCCTCTCCCGCAGACCGGTTCCTGCTCTGCGACCTCCTCCGCGAAGTAGAGGAGACCGCCGGGGGGCTTGCCGGGGCGAAAGAGATAGAGGTGGTTGCCGACTGCGATGAGACCCTTGCGGACTCGCCCCTCTGCGCTGACAGGGAGAGGATACGGAAGGTTTTGCTGAATCTGGCGGTCCACGCCGTGGAGTCCTCGGAGCCGGGGGTGGTCACTGTCCTTGCGACGCGGTCCGTGCGTGCGGGAAGGGAGCACCTCGAACTGTCCGTCGTCCCCTCGGGGGTGGGGAATACGCCCGGGACGGGAGAGGCGGTCCCCCTAAGGGTCGCCGTTTCGGAGAGGCTGGCCGGGGCGCTGGGCGGGGAATGCACCGTCGAAGCCAGAGACGGCGGCGGGGTCATCTTCACCGTAGCCGTACCGCTTATGGAAGGGGTTTCGTAGGAACACTCCCCGGCATCGGGGACGCCCCCGCCCTCTTTCGGGGCCGCTTCGGACCCCCTTTCGAGCGGTTGCAGATTGAGGGAGTTTCTGGTAAACTTAACTGTCGTCTTTTCGAGATTTCTTCATACGCAATTCACATCTCCCGTATATACTTTTCGAGGGCGATCGGAGGCGCGGGAGAAGGGGCTCCCGTGCGGCTCCCGGTTCGTCACCGCATGCAGCAGCATGCCAGACGGAAGAGAGCCCTCCCGTAGAGTACGGAGCAAAAAGGGGAAGAATCAGATGGTCAACAATCAGAAAGCCGGGCAGTCCGTAGTAGACAGGGTATGGAGCTTCTTCTCGTCCATCACCCTTGCCGTCATCATCTTCGCGATTATCTCCCTGACCTCCATCGTCGGCACCATTGTCGAGCAGCAGGCCGAGCCGGAGCGCAACATCAAGCTGCTCACGAAATTCTTCGGCGATGCGGCTCCGGGCGTATACCGGGTGCTGGATGCGCTCGGATTCACCAATATGTTCCACTCCTGGTGGTTCATGGCCCTCCTCTTCCTTTTCGCCGCCAACCTCATCGTCTGCTCCCTGGACAGGTTTCCGAAGATATGGAAGATGGCGAAGGAGCCGGTGAAGCCGCTCCCGCCGGACCTCTTCGCCTCCATGCCCGTGAAGCGGGAAACGGTCGTGAAGGAAAAGCCCGAGGCCGCACAGGCGAAGGTGGAGGGGGCGCTGAAGAAGATCGGTTTCACGCCGGCCGCCCATCAGGAAGAGGGAGCGGTGCAGGTGTACGCCGAAAAGGGGAGGTACAGCAGGCTCGGCGTCTATGTGGTGCATCTCAGCATCCTGATCATTCTTATCGGCGCGGTGGTGGGAGTGCTCGCCGGCTTCAACGCGTCCCTGAACCTTCTCGAAGGGACCTCTTCCGCCGTCGCCTACCTGGGCAGCGCCGAAATGAAGATCCCCCTCGGCTTCGAGGTGCGCTGCGACGACTTCGAGGTCTCTTTCTACGAGAACTCGGATACTCCCAAGGCCTTCAGGAGCTGGCTCACCGTTGTCGATAACGGAAAGGAAATTCTCAAAAAGCAGATCGACGTCAACCACCCCCTCAAATATAAAGGCATCACCTTCTACCAGTCCAGTTACGGCTTCTCCCCCTCCCGCGATTCGCTCTTCAAGTTTACCGTAACGAGCGGCGGCAAGACCGAGGCGGTGGGGGTCCGGTTCGGCGAGCCCTTCCCCCTGCCGGGGACGAACGTGACCGCAAAAGTGGCGGACTTCAGCCCCGCCCTCGGCATGGACCAGTCCGGCAAGCTGTTCACCTATGCGGAGATGATGAACAATCCCGCAGTCTTCATGGAGTTCTACGAGGGCGGGAAGGTCAAATACAAGCAGTGGATCCTGAAGAGGTATCCCCAGACCTGGAAAGTCCCCGACGGGGTGGTGGAGTTCAAGGACCTCTGGGGCGCACAGTACACGGGCCTCCAGGTGAGGAAAGACCCGGGGGTCTGGATCGTCTACCTCGGCTGCCTTGTGATGGGAATCGGGCTGTATGCCGCTTTCTTCATGCATCATGCACGGGTATGGGTACGTCTCAGGGAGGAGAAGGGCGCCGTCAGGGTCTCCCTTGCCGCTTCGACAAACAAGAACAAGCTGGCCTTCGAGCAGAAGATGGATACGTACCTCTCATCGCTGGAACAGTAGGCCCGCTTAGTGCGTCGCGCTCATTTACTCGAAACCGGAGGTTTTTCATGGACAGTTCTCAATTTTACGGCATAGCGAGTATTGCATATATTCTGGCGATGGTGGCGTACATTGCGTACCTCATCTTCAGGAACGGGACGGTGGGCGTCGTTGCCACGACCATCACCGTTGTCGGCTTCGTTTCCCATACCATCGCTTTCTTCGTCCGCTGGAAGGAATTCTACGATCTCGGGCAGATGGGGGTCCTCCGGGCGATCCCGCTGACCAACCTCTACGAATCCCTCATCTTCTTCGTCTGGTGCGTCATCCTCGGGTATCTTCTCATCGAGTGGAAATACAGGAACCGCTCCTTCGGCGCGTTCATCACCCCCATTGCGGGCATGGCACTGGCCTTCATCGATATCTCGGGCATGTCGAAGGATATCCACCCCCTCATCCCCGCGCTCCAGAGCAACTGGCTTCTGGCCCACGTGACCATGAGCTTCATCGCCTACGCCACCTTCGCGATTTCCTTTGCGACCGGCATCATGTTCCTGGCGGTCACCGTAACGGACAGGAAGAGCGGCGCCTATCTCTTCTGGACAGCGACCCTCGGAGTATTCCTGGCGATCCTGATCGCCATGGGAGTCGATTTCATCACTTTCAAGGCGGCTGCACAGAACCCCGAGTCCTTTATCAAGAGCTATCTCTTCAGGGCTACGTTCAGGAGCGGCAGCGGGCTGGTGTCCCTGATCAGCTATCTCGCTGCAGCGGCGCTCATCTTCCTGGTATGGAAATACGGGCAGGCGCTCGGCAGGCTCATCTCCTCCTTCTCCCTGAACAGGGACATGCTCGACGACCTCACGTACAAGAGCATCGCCATCGGCTTCCCGGTCTTCACCCTGGGCGGCCTCATTTTCGGCGCCATCTGGGCGGACCAGGCCTGGGGCAAGTACTGGAGCTGGGACCCGAAGGAGACATGGTCCCTGATTACCTGGTTCGTATACGCCTTCTATCTCCATGCGCGTTTCATGAGGGGCTGGAGAGACACCAAAATAGCGGTGGTGGCCGTGATCGGCTTCGTCTGCACCGTCTTCACCTATCTCGGCGTCAACCTGCTCCTGAGCGGCCTCCACTCCTACGGCGGCGGGTAGGAGGCCGGCGCCGTAAGGAAAGAAAGCGGACGGAGAGGGCCTCCGGCTTCCCCTTTTTTCCGCATTTCCCGCGTAGTTATGGTGATTCTCGGCATTGATACCTCCTGCGACGACACTTCCGCGGCAGTAGTGGCTGACGGGCGGCGCATCCTCTCTTCTGTCGTCTCCTCGCAGACGGACATCCACCGGAAATACGGGGGCATCGTCCCTGAACTCGCATCGCGCAGGCATATCGAGATGATCTGGCCCGTGGTGACCGAGGCGCTGGAAACCTCCCGTGTCCCTCTCGCAGCCCTCGACGCCATCGCCGTCTGCCACGGACCCGGGCTGATCGGCTCGCTCTTGGTGGGCTGCAACTTTGCGAAGGCGGTGGGGTATGCCCGCGCGCTCCCCCTGGTGGGGGTGAACCACCTGGAAGGGCATATGTTCTCCGCATTCCTTGAAGAGGAGAGCCCGGAATTCCCCTTTCTCGCGCTGATCGTCTCGGGGGGGCATACCAGCCTGTACCTCGTGCATGCTTTCGGCTCCTACACGGAGCTGGGGAGGACCCGGGACGACGCGGCAGGGGAGGCCTACGACAAAGTGGCCAAACTCCTCGGGCTCGGCTATCCGGGAGGTCCGGTGATCGACCGGCTGGCGAAGAGCGGGAATCCGAAGGCCTTCGATTTTCCCCGCGCCTACGTGCCGGAGTCCTTCGATTTCAGCTTCAGCGGCCTCAAGACCGCGGTGCGGTCTGCCGTGCGCGGTGCGGGGTTGCCGGCGGCCGGTCCGGTCCCGCCCGAAGACTCCCCTCCGGTGCGTGATATCGCCGCTTCTTTCCAGGCGTCGGTGGTGGATGTTCTGGTGAGGAAAGTGGAGTGGGCCGTCGTCGGAAAGGGGATTCGCCGTGTCGTTCTCTCCGGCGGGGTTTCGGCAAACGGAGAGCTGCGGAAAAGGATGAAAGAGATGGCGGAAGAGCGCGCAGTGGAGCTCTTTCTTCCCTCTCCCGCCCTCTGCACCGATAATGCTGCCATGATCGCCGCTGCCGGGCACTCCCGTTTCCTTGCCGGAGAGAGAGCCGGATTCGATCTGAACCCGAAGGCCTATCTGCCTCTATAGCCGCGCAGCGGCATTCCTCCTCTTCCTTACCCAGACCGCGCTACCCAGTGCGATGATCAGTCCGAAACCATAAGGATACTTGATTGCATAGACGACGGGAGTGAGCGCCCCCCGTGCCGCGAGCCGCAGCGCCCCGTGCTTTCGTATGAAATCCGCTGCGGGAGGCGACAGTCGGTAATACAGGGCGACAAACTCTCTCCCCAGTGGGTGGGTGAGGAGATACGTGTCCCGGAAAGCCCTCAATACCTGCACCTCGGGCGCAAGATAGCTCCCGAAGACCGCTGTGGCGATGAAGCACCCCCCTCCGCCTCCTCCGCCCGCGCTGCTCGACCCGGTGCCGGACGCAGAGCCGGTATCGGCCACCGCCCCTGTTTCGGAGAGGGCCGCCTGGAGGACCGGCACCTCCGCGTCATTGGAGGGGATATTCAGAGACGCGCTCTTGGAGCCGGCAGAGGCGGGAGAAAAGACGACCTGGAGGGTGCACTCCTTCCCGGGGGCGACCGTCTGCCCCGAACAGGTATCATTCTGCACTTTGAATTCCGAAGCGTTGTTGCCGGAGAGGGAAAGGGTCCCCACTACAAGGTTTGCCGTTCCGGTGTTGAAAACGGTAAGGCTCATCGGGGAGGAAGCGGAGCCGGAGGAAACGGCGTCGAAGACGTAGGTGGTGGAGGAGAGGGAAATATTCGGCGCGGGGGAAGGCACCTGCATGAAGGTGTCGTGGCTCGCGATAACCCCCTGCACCGCGGCGTAGGAGGGCTTCTCCCTGAAGGTAACCTCTCCGGTGCTCGCATCCTCCAACTGTTCGAGCAGCCCCTCGTCCCGGTCGCTGGCGGAGAGGTCCTGGTTGTCGCGCAGGGTGATGAAGACCTTGCCCGCCCCGTTCTGCAGCAGCGTCTTGACGGACGAAGTATAGTATTCAGCCTGCGATTCGGGACCGCTGTCGTAGTTCGGGTCCGATTGATAGGCGGGATCGGAGGTGTATCCGTGCTCAGACACCCAGATGGTGCCGTAGAAGCCCGCTGCCCGGAAATAGCTCGTGAAGGTGGCGAGCTGGGAGCCCACATCGGACAACTTCGTGCGTACATGGATAGTGCCGATATCGAATTTGCCCGGAGCGTCTTTCGCCACGTCGCGCAGCCATGTGGAGAGGTTGCTCTTCTCCGCAGGCATAAAGACTCCGGCTATCAACACCCTGGCCGAATGGTCGGCCTCCTTCACCGCTGCATAGGTCGTCGACAGGAGCTTCGCGTATTCAGCAGCGTCGCCGTAAAAGAACCCCTTGCATGCGGTGCCGCTGCATTCGTATTCGTTGGGCTCGTTCCAGACCTCCCAGTAGTGAATGGTCTCCTTGTACCGGGCGACGATGGTCTGTATCCAGTCGGACCACCGGCCGTAATCTGCAGGAGGACAGTAGCTGGGATTGTACGAGTAAGAGCTTGAAGGGCATTTCCCCGCCCAGTCCGGCATGGAATTGAACGTCCCGAGGATCTGCACGCCGTATTGCCGGGACAGCGCCGTTATCCTGTCCATGTGCGTCCAGTCGGGCGGATCGTCTTTCTTTGCGTAGATCGCCGAGAGCTGGACATCAAGTCTGAGAAAGCCCGCCCCCAGGCGGGAGGTGTACGCAAAAAGCGACTCCTGCGCGCTGGTGGGCATATCGGGAAAAATCATGGAATGGGCGCCATACGAATCGCTGCTGCTCCCTGACGAGCTTTCGAGCGGGAAAAGCGCCAAAACCGCGAGGATGATCAACAGTCCCTTTGTTTTCGCTGCACGCCGGCGGTAATCCACACTCTCCCCCCGTTTTGAAAAATTTAGTCCTCCTACTTTACGGGGGAGAGCTTTTGTTGTCAAGGCTCTTTAGGAGCCGCTGCCCGCGCCCATCAGCTCCCTGAACTCCTCTGCGGGCAGCGGCCTGCTGAAAAGATACCCTTGCCCCTCATCACAATGGATCGAGCGCAGGAAGGAGAGCTGCTCCTCTGTCTCCACCCCTTCCGCGATCACCTTCATTCTCATGGTATGGGCCATCGCCGTCACCGCACTGATGATCGCCCGGTCGTCGGGGTCGGTTGCGATATCCTGGATAAAGGATTTATCGATTTTCAGCTTTTCAACAGGCAATCTCTTCAGATAATTCAGGGATGAATAGCCGGTGCCGAAATCATCGATGGAAATATGTATTCCCTGCTTCGCGATCTCTTTCAAATAGGAGGCGGTGCGCTCGACATTGCTCATCGCCATGCTCTCGGTGATCTCGAGATTGAGGCAATCGGGGGGCACGCCCGTTTCTTCCACGATTTTCGATACCGTAGTGATCAGTTCGGGGCTCTGGAACTGCCGGGCCGAGAGATTTATGGTGACGGAAACGGGGAGCAGCCCGGCATGCCGCCATGATCTGAGCTGTGCGCAGACGGTCCGGAATACCCACTCGTCGATGGTGGTGATGAGGCCTGTTTCCTCTGCGAGCGGAATGAAACGCGCCGATTCGAGCAGTCCCAATTCGGGGTGCTGCCACCTGACCAGGGCCTCGGCGCCGATTATCTCCCTTGTTTTGATGTCGACCTGGGGCTGATAGTGCACCAGGAGCTCTCCGCGATCGAAAGTCTGACGTAAGGCCCCCTCCATCTTTATTCTCTCGATCGAGCGGATGTTGATGGCGGAGTTATAAAACTGATAGGCATTCTTCCCTATCTCCTTGGCATGATACATGGCGATATCCGCATACCGAAAGAGAGTATCTACTTCCTCATTATCATCGGGGTAGATGCTGATGCCGATGCTGGTGGTCATATAAAGCTCGTTCCCGGCAATAAAGTAAGGCTGTTGAAATGAGCTCATGATCTTCCGTGCACTGACGGTAATGTCTTCGACGTGGGAAATATTGGTAAGAATAATATTGAACTCATCGCCCCCGATACGGGCGACAGCATCGGATTCCCTGACGTTGGCCCTGAGCCGTCGCGCGACCTCTTTCAGAAGCTCGTCCCCGGCCTCATGTCCCAGGGTATCGTTGACTTCCTTGAAACGGTCAAGATCGAGGAAGAGGACCGCCAATCTCTTCCGGATGCGGCGCGCCTCCGCTACCTCGACAATGATAATATCCATAAAGAGACGCCGGTTGGGAAGCCCGGTGAGCGCGTCGTGGTGCGCCAGATGCCTGATTTCCTCTTCCAGCCTGCGGCGCTCGGTGATATCCACATTCGAGCCGATCATGCGGGCGGGAGTGCCGTCGGCAAAGTAGCTGAATTGGGCGCCTGCAGCCATCCAGCGCGTCTGACCATCAGCGCGGATGAAGCGGTACTCAAACTCGACCTGCTTGTGGCGCGCGCGCATCCACTGCCGGAATTTCGCCTCAATCCCCGGCCGGTCGTCAGGATGTACACGCTTGAGCCAGCCCTCGCAATTTCCTTCGAAACCGCCGGGGGGGAGTCCGAACAGTTCCTCCAATTGCTCAGTCCAGATCGCTTTGCCGCTGATCAGGTCCCAGTCGAACACACCCACGCGCCCCGCTCTCTGGGCCAGAATCAAACGCCCTTCGCTTTCCCGAAGGGCCTGTTCAGTCTGCTTTCGCTCCTCAATCTCGTCTTTGAGCTGTTCGTTGGACAGAAGGAGATCGGTTGTCCGCTCCTCGACGATCGTTTCGAGGTGATTGCGGTGGGATCTGAGCTCCGCCTCGGCTTTCTTTTTGGCGTCGATCTCAGCGCAAAGCTTTTCGTTCAATTCATCCGCGTGTTCCTTGGCGCTCTTCAGGCGTTCGATCATGCCCCTGTTCTCGAACCTGAGCAGCAGTGACATCCTGTTGACCCGGTAGCTGTTCAGGGATACCCGCCAGAGCAGGAGGCCGTACAGAGAGAGCATGCCTCCCATTGCGTAATGGAAGCTGTCGGCGAAAAGGAAAAACTGAAGGGCAAGCGGGGCCAGAGCGGGAATGCTGAAGGCAAGATAGCCCTCTTTCAACGCCGAGTAGGTCGCAGCGGCCCCTGCCGCCATGCCGCCCAGCACGAAGGCAATAAGGACCTGGTGGGCCAGGGAAATCCCTGAAAGCGGGAAGACGCCGATACTCCCCCACACGATTCCGGAGAGCGCCAGTCCGACAAGGAAACGGTTTCCCCAGATACGCGCCGCAAACGGCCGGAGCGCACTGCTCCGGAATCGCAGCACAAGGAGGACCCTCAGAAAAGTAATGGAGAATAGCGCGGCAAGCCACACCAGCACTATCCTGAGGGGCACCACCTCCTTCATTATGAAGAAGACGATCAATGAATTCAGGAGAGTCCCTATGAACCCGAGCGGCGCGAGGGCATAGAGCTGCCTGACCTGCTCGGCAAGAACCTCCTCCTTCAGAACATTCCGGTTATTCGCATGGGCTCGATCGTCAGTATGGCCGTGGCTCATTGTGCGTGCATCTTCTCCTCCTGGATTGCTCCTCACCTTTCCACCGCTTACTGCGTTGTACTCTACATTGTACACTACATAATTCCCTGTGAGAAGCAATTTTTAGGCGCCCTGTCACGAAGTCTCTTGTGACAAAAAATTTGCAGATTTGCCGAGGCGCACTCGCCCCGTATCAACATCGTTTCGTTGATTAGGGTGTTTTTGCACACTCTGTTCGTCGCGAGACCGGGCGAAGAGTCCCTGGGCAAGGCGTCCCAAGACCCCGGAAAAAGAACAGGGGTCCCCGAAGAATCAAAGATTCTTTGGGGCAGCGAAAGCGCCCGGAGGCGTAGCTGAAGCTACGTCGAGGACGATGTGCCCGGGAGAACGATGATCCAGAGGCTCTGCAGCCGGTCGCAGTAGAAGAGAGTGTGCAAAAACACCCTAGTGCCGCTTTCCCGGGGCCGACCAGAGAAGAGGACACTGTTTATTACTCAAAGTATAGGGCATACGGGAAAGACATTCCATAAAAAGACCTCTCTCCGCCCGGAGCAGGCCTCTCCCCGGAAACTTCCTGTGATACAATTAGGGTGTAGAGGAGGAACGGGAATGAGGAAGAGGCCGAAGGAGCCCGCCGCCCCTGCCGAGCGGCACGAGACACTACGCCAGGAGATTATTTTTCTCCTGGCAGGACAGACCCTTTCCGCACGGGACCTCTCCGTTGAAGTAAGGATTTCGGAAAAGGAGGTCTACGAGCATCTCAAGCATATCCAACGGACGGTGGTCCAAAGGGAGCTCCACCTGATCACCACGCCCGCCGAATGCAAGAAATGCGGCTTTCTGTTCCGGAAGAGGGAGAAGCTCAAAAAACCGGGGAAATGCCCGGTGTGCCAGGGCGAATCCATTGAGGATCCGCTTTTCACCATCTCGGTGCCGAAGAGCCACAGTTCGTAAGGGGTGAGGAATGAGAGCCCCGGGTCCGCTCGCCTCTCACCGCTCGACCGGGAACCCCTTTGCGGTCCATTCAGGGAAGCCTCCGGTAAAGACCCTGATCCTCTTGTATCCCAGCTCCCTGGCTGCGCCCGCAGCCAGCCGGCTCAGCACTCAGTCCGCGCCCCTGCAGTAGAAAACGAGGAGGGCGCTTTTCTTCTTCGGCAGCACCCGGCCCAGGGAGGAGAGGGAGTCGGGAGGCACGTTGACCGCAGCGGGGAGGTGCCCCTCCCGGTATTCCTGCAGAGTGCGGGCATCCACCACTACCATCTTCGTCTTCGTATCCATCAGACCCCTCACTTCATCGGCATTCAGGGTCTGAAATTCCTCCGCACCCGCGGGAGGGAGGGAAAAGAGCAGGAGGAGCAGCGGCACAATCCATTTCACCTTCATCGGACACCTCTTTTTATTTTTTCATCGCTGCAGTGTGCATACACAGCCTAGCGTAGCTCCATGCCTTCCTCCCTGAACCTCTTCAGAAGGCGCATTCTCACCGCGTGCTGCACCGGGAACTGGTCCTCGAAGGCGCGTACTGAACAGGTAAGCGTGAAATCGAGGGTAGTTTCCCCGAAACCGGGGATGAGTCTCACCAGGGGCCGGGGGGCCCGTAGCATACCGGGAACTTCCCCGGCGGCCTTTTCAGCCTCCTCTCTGAGGAGCCTCTCCACCTTTTCCGGATCGGCGGAGGAGGGCACCCGCACAGGGAGGGAAAGAGACATGCCCACCTCGGGGAGACAGTAATTGGTGACGATACTCTGCGCCAACTTGTTGTTCGGGATCACCACCATATTGTTCGCCAGGGTCCGTATCCTCGTCGTCCTCCAGGTAATGTCTTCGATATACCCCTCCTGCCCCGCATCAAGCCGAACGAAATCGCCGATCCTGAGGGACCTCTCCATGAGGATATGGAGCCCCGCGAAAAGGTTGGAAAGAGTGTCCTGCAGGGCAAGGGCCACGGCGAGTCCGCCGACGCCGAGGGCGGTAATGAGGGGGGCGATCGAGATCCCCAGAAAACTGAGGATGACGAGCACGCCCAGCAGCAGGATGGTGCCCTTGAGAACGCCGTAGGCGAGGCCGGTGGTGGAAAGGGGAAAGGAAGACTTCCGGATGTAGCTCTTGAAGATCATCCCGGCGAGATTTGCGGTGGCGATCGTGAAGGAGAAGAGCACCATCACATGGAGCCCCCTTCTCAGGGGAACGAGATACGGCTGCGGGATATCCGGGAGGGCACTCCCCGCGTAAAGCCCGAGCGCGACGCACCAGAAGAGGGAGGGGGTCCGCATCGCCCTGATGAGGATATCGTCCAGGTCGGGCCGGGTGCCGGAGGCCCACCGGTGGAGAAAGCGAAAGATAATGCCCCGGATTCCCAGCGCCAGGAAGAAAACGGCAAGGGCGACGATGAAAGGCGGCACAATGGCTTTCACTGAGGCATCCATGGGCTCCTCCCCTGCGGCCGCTCTGCAACCCGCCGCTCCTTACAGCCTATCATCCTAGTGCGGAAAGCAGCAAGGGCACAGGTCATATGCTCCAGGGCAATCGCATCAAAATATCTACTCAGTTGCTATCCCTTTGAGATTGCTTCGCTCCGCTCGCAATGACAGCAAGGAAGGGGAAGACAATGACAGAGGGAGAGGGGGGCGCAATGAGAGAGGGAAAAGACTCGCAATGACAGAGAAACGATTTCTCTTTAGTCTTCCTCTCCACCTTTCCCTCTGCCTGTCTCTGTCAGTGCGAAGGGTCGTACCCTGAAGCAATCTTGTTGTTTTCCCTTACATTGCTCTTTAGATGCGTTTGCCCTGTCATATGCACTGCTGCCCTCAGCTCCGGGCGGCGCCCAATCTCTTCAACGCGGCAGCCGTCTCGTACCGTATGTACGGGTCGGTATCGGTCTCCAGGAGGCCTCTCAGGGAAGAAACAGCCCCTTCGCCGCCGATTTTCCCGAGCGCCTTTACGGCGCTGAGCCGGATGGCGAAACTGCCGTCGCTCAGCAGGGGAAGCAGGGCAGGGACGACCCCTGCGTCGCCGATCTTTCCCAGTGAATCGATAATCCCCTCCCTGACGACCGTATTGCTCTCCTTTTTCAAGGCAGCAAGGAGAAAGGTGCGCGCCGCAGGATTGCTCCTGAAATTGCCGAGGGCAAAGGCGCTGTTCCATTTGAGGGCGGGGCAGTCGCTGTTCAGGGCGGGGTCGGTGAGCATTTCCGCCAGGGGAGCGATGCCTTTCGGGTTCAGCGTCGCGCCCAGGAGCTGCAGCACCCGTATCCGGATCTTCCAATGGATTCCCCTGTTGAAAATGAGAGAGGAGAGGGTGGAGACGGAGCTGTCGCTCGTATACCGCGCCACCCATTCGGGAGAGGCGAGGTACTCTTGCCAGACGGGTTGCCTGAGATCGGCAAGCACCCGGTCCGCCTCGCCGCCTGCGGATGCGGCGCCGGAAAGAAAAAGACCTGCCAGCAAAAAAATCGAAACGAGACTGCATTGTATTGCATACTGCCCTTTGTGGTCTGCCATGATAACTCCTTTCCGCAAACCTGGTTAGCCGGAAGAGGAGCACTGACGGGAGCGCCCCTGACACAAACGGGCGTATTATAAACAAAGAGAGAGACAATGAACAATGGGAGGAAAGGGGGAAAGGGCTTCCCGCCTGTTCAGGAAGGGATTTCCGGTACGCAGGCAGGGGGATGCGACTCACGCAAAACAGTACGGCCCCGTCAGGGGGAGCTGTCCAGCAGAACGGAAACGCGGGTGCCTTTTCCCTGCTCGCTCTCGATCCGGAGCACCCAGCCGTGGGCATGCACAATGTGCTTTACAATGGCAAGGCCGAGGCCTGTCCCGCCCAGCTCGCGCGAGCGGGCGCTGTCCACCCGGTAAAACCGCTCTCCGAGACGCGGGAGATGTTTTGGAGGGATGCCGATCCCCGTATCCTGAACGTACAGGACGGCCCGCCCCTCCTCTTCTTCCAGTCCGACCGCGACCTCTCCCTTTTCGGTAAACTTGATGCCGTTGTCGACCAGGTTGAGCACGAGCTGAATGAGCTTGTCCCTGTCCGCCCGAAGGGGCGGGGCGCTTTCCGGAATGCTCTTCCTGAGGGTAAGCTCTTTCCTCTCCGCCTTGCTCCCGAGAGTCATGAACACCGCATCGACGACCTCGGCCGGTTCGACGGCGTCCCTCCTGATCTGCAGGTCTCCGAGCTCGATGCGCGAGAGGGTCAGCAGGTCGTCCACCAGGCTGTTCAGCCGTTCGCTGTGGTCCCGGATCACGGCGAGAAAGCGCACCGCGTTTTCTTTGTCCGCGATCGCTCCATCCAGGAGCGTCTCGGTGAAGCCCCGGATGGCGGTAAGGGGGGTCTTGATCTCGTGGGAGACGTTCGCCACAAAGTCCTTCCGCATCTCTTCGAGCTGCCGCAGCCGCGTGATATCGTGGAAGGTGAGGACGATCCCTCTCACTCCGCCTGTCCCGCGGATCGGGACGCCGGTAGCGGACAGATGCATCTCCCTGCCGTCCTTCGACAGGCCGACCTCTTTTGAAAGCACCTCCCCGGTATCCAGGGCATCCCTGAACAGGTCGAGCAGGTCCGGGTGGCGCAGCACTTCCGCGATCTGCTTCCCCTCGGTATTTCCGTCCACCGTCAGGAGTCCCTTGAAGGCAGGATTGGCGAGGAGGACCATCCCCCGCGTATCGGTGATCAGAACGCCGTCGGACATGCCCCTGAGGATGGCCTCCATCCTCTCGCGCTCCGCCTCGGCGTAATCGAGGCGCGCTTTCGTCTTTTCCATGACCGAGGCGATGTCCCGTGCGATCCTCTCCCGCCTGCCCTTCCTGCGGGAGAAAAGGCGGGCATTGAGGTTTCCCGTGGAAAGTTCCTTGAGGAAAGCGGAGAGGTCCCGTACGGACAGGAAAAACCGGACGAGGTAAAAGGCGAGCAGACCGGCTGCGAGGGCGAGGACTAGTGAGAGCAGAACAGACATTCAGCCTTCAAAAAAGTATCCGACGCCGCGCATGGTTTTTATATGCCGCGGAGTATTGGGGTCTGCCTCCAGCTTCGTCCTCAGCCTCCTGATATGGACATCCACCGTCCGAGGCTCCACAAAGACATCGCCGCCCCAGACCGCATCGAGAAGCTGCTCCCTGCTGTAGACCTTGCCGGGCCTTTCGCAGAGATAGAGGAGCAGCTTGAATTCCGTGGCGCTGAGCTGTATCCGCCTCCCCCCTGCGACGACAGCGTATTTCGCCCTGTCGATGACGATATCCCCTGTCCGGAGGACGTCGTCCCCCTCCCCCCGGATCCGTACCGGCTCCTTCAGCGCCTCCGTCCTCCTCAGCACCGCCTTTATCCGCGCCACCAGCTCCCGGGGGCTGAAGGGCTTGGCCAGATAATCGTCGGCGCCCATTTCGAGCCCGACGATCCTGTCCACCTCTTCCCCCTTTGCCGTCAGCATGACGATCGGAACCCGGGACAGGGAGGGGTCGCTCCGGATGGTCCGGCAGAGGTCGAGACCGTGGATGCCCGGCAGCATGAGATCCAGGACGAGCAGATCGTAGCGCCCCCCTTTGACCTTCCTCAGGGCAGACTCTCCCTCCGGAGCGGACTCGACTGAATAGCCCTCCTTTTCCAGGTTATACCGGACGAGCTCCACAATGTCCGCCTCGTCGTCGATCACGAGGATCCTTTTCATAGGGAGGCGAGCGCCTTCCTGAGCTCTTCGGGGCCCGTACTCGTATACATCCGCACCTGCCCGATCCGCTCCGGGAGAACGAACCGTATCTCACCCGCAACCGCCTTCTTGTCGATCAGCATATGGGAGAGGAGGGCATCGCGGTTCAGGTCGCCCGGCAGCCGGGAGGGCAGCCCGTAGGCCTCCAGGAGGGCTTCGATCCTGTCGGCCTGGGAGGCGTCCAGCATCCCGAGGGAAACGGCAAGCCGCGCAGCACACTGCATTCCGATGGCGACCGCCTCGCCGTGAAGGTAGCGGGAATACCCTGTCCCTGTCTCCACCGCATGGCCGACCGTATGGCCGAAGTTCAGAATTGCCCGCAGGCCCGACTCCCTCTCGTCGCGGGAAACAACCTCGGCCTTTATCGCGCACGAACGCCCGACAATGTACGCGAGGGCATCGGTCTCCAGCCCCCGCACGGCGTCCCTGTTCCGCTCCATGAAGTCGAAAAGGGCGCTGTCCCGGATAACGCCATACTTGATCACCTCCGCGATCCCCGAAAGGAACTCCCGCCCGGGCAGCGTCTTCAGGGTGTCCAGATCGACGCGGACGAGCCGCGGCTGGTAGAAAGAGCCGATCATGTTCTTCCCGCGCGGATGGTTCACCCCTGTCTTGCCTCCCACCGAGCTGTCCACCTGGGCGAGAAGCGTGGTGGGAATCTGGACGAAATGAAGGCCGCGCATATACAGCGACGCGGCGAAGCCGGTGATGTCCCCGATGACCCCTCCCCCCAGGGCGATGACGCAGGAGTTCCTGTCGAGCCTGTTTTTCAGCAGGCAGGTCAGGATATGGTAGGACCAGAAGAAATCCTTGTACTCCTCTCCGTCGGGGATGAGGACTTCACAACACTCGAATCCGGCCCTTTGCAGCGACTCCATTACCGCGGGTCCGTACAGGGAGAACACCGCAGGGTTGCTGACGACCGCCGCCCGCGGGCTGAAGCCGAAGGCGGACAGGCTCTCCCCGGTGCCCGGGAGGATGCCCCTGCCGATAATAATATCGTAACTCCTCTCGCCAAGCTCAACGCGCACTTTTTCCATGCTCTCCTCTTCAGCTCCTCTCTTCACACCGTGACTATTTCTCTTCTTCAGGAGAACGGCGCCGGCGGGAGCGCCCTCCTCAGGTCCGGCGGCCGCTCCGCAGCCGCTTACCACCCTGATGATCTCTTCAGCAAGCTCCCCGGGGTCCCTGCCTTCCGTATCGATGGTAATATCGGCGCTCCCGTAATAAGGCCGGCGGGACTCCAGGAGCTCCCGTATTTTGAGGAGCGGATTCTCCACCCGGAGGAGCGGTCTGCTCCGGCCGCCCCCTGTCCTCTTCAGGATGGTCTCCGGGGTCGCGGTGAGACAGACGAGCACTCCGTTCCTGCGGAGGACATCCCGGTTCTCCTGCCTGATCACCGCCCCGCCGCCGGTGGAGATCACCGTCCCGCACTTTTCGGCCGCCTTCCGTATGGCGGCGGTCTCCCGGTTGCGGAACTCCTCCTCCCCAAGGGTCCTGAAGAGTTCCGCAATGCTCATCCCGTGCTCCCTCTCGATTTCGCTGTCCAGATCGACGAACCGCCGGCGGAGCTTCTGCGCCACAAGCCTGCCCACTTCGGACTTCCCGGTCCCCATAAAACCGGTCAGCACGATATTTTTCATGATGGTCCCCTTTTTCCCGTTCCCATGCCGTCGTCCCCGCCCGTCCCCGCGCGAAAGGCGGGGATGGACAAATGTGGTACAATAGCTCTCATGAAACTTGTTTATTATACCGCAACCGCAGCGGTCGGTATCGCCCTTTTCTTCCTGCTTTCCCCCCTGAGCTCCCGCTTCTCCCCTGCAGCGAAAGAGGAAGCAAAGCCGATGCAGGAGTACCGCGTCACCGCCGTTCACGACGGAGACACCGTGAGCATACGGGCAGAGAGCTTTGCCGGCATCCCCACCCGGCTGGAGCGCGTGCGCCTCATCGGGGTCGACGCTCCGGAGCTGGGCCAGGAGCCCTGGGGAAGGCGCTCGAAACGTCACCTGAAAAAACTGATCAGCGAAAGCAACTGGATCGTGCGCGTCGAGCTCGACGTCGAGAAAAGGGACCGGTACGGAAGGCTCCTGGCATACCTGTGGGGGAAAAGCGGACGTCTGATCAACGAGGAACTTATCGCGGCCGGGTATGCGCTTTCCTATACAGTACCGCCGAATGTGAAGTACGCGGAAAGGTTCAGGAGAGCCCGGGCAGGAGCCGAGGAGAGGAAAGCAGGTCTATGGGGAGCGGACGGCCTTGCGGAGCGCCCCGGCGAATGGAGGCAAAAGCATCCCCGCCAGTGATCCCCTCCCCCTCAGGAGTCGTCCTTCTTTTTCTTGCCCCCCATGAGCGTCCTCAGAAAAAAGCCGCGCGGGGAGAGGGCGATCAGGAGCGCGACGACGAGGAGAAGGAAAAACAGGAACTTCGTTACCTTCAGGAACAGAAGAAAAAAGATCAAAAGGGCCGCAACCAGGTAATACAACACTCATCCCTCCTTCCGGGCGGCAGACAGGCCTGCTGCCAGAATGAGGAGGAATACCACGGTAAACCCGATAAGCACCCCCCCTATCGCGAGCACCCCCGCCGCTGCCAGGACAACGAGGAGGACAAAGAGAATAAGAAAGCGGAAAATGCTTACCACAAGCATCTTCGCCTGGGCCTTTCCCTCGCCGAGAAAGAGCCGGACGCTCCAGGCAAGGCCGGTGAGATTAGCCGCTCCCATGCCGCCCCCGAGGAGGAGGCTGAGGGAGAAGCGCCACCCGGCGAAGGGGAGGGAAAGCAGAGAAAGGGGGACGAGTAGAAAAAATGCCCACCTAACGACGCGCCTGGTTATTACTTCCATCCTTGTCCTTTTCCGCCTTCCGCACCAGTCTGACCATATTCACGAACCCCGAAATTATACCAAGAAAGAGGAAGAGAAGGGAAAGATACGGGGAAGTCCCCAGCAGCCGGTCCAGCCAGTACCCGATCGCAAGCCCCACAATGGTGGAAACAACCAATTGAATGCCGATGCCGCTCAGTTCGAGCAGTTGAACGAGAGCGTTCTTTTCCTCTCTTTTTCCTGTCACCCGCCTCTGCACCCTTTCCTAAGGAGTCAGGGAAAACTCTCACTATATCCCTTATGTATTTCGAGCTCTTCGTACTCAAATAGTATAAACTTCTTCAGGAGATTTGCAACCTCCTTGTAGAACGAGGTGAAAGCGTGCCCGTAGACGAGGTCGCAGTAATCGGGGACCCATCTGAACAGGTGGCGTTCAAAAAAAATCCTCTGGTATTCCATCAAGTCGTTTTCGGTCAGGTAGCTCATGAAAAGCAGCTCGGCCGACAGGTGGTCGGGAGAGAGGTCCGCCTGCTGGTGCAGCACAAGCCCTGTCGAGCGATAGAAGGCCTGCACCTCGCGGGCGATGCGGCTCCATGAGCCGGGGATGTCCCCCGGAGAAAAGGAATACACCGACTCGTAGGGGGGGAGGTGCTTCCAAGGGCCGATGAAGATATGGGCAAAGTCCATACCGATTTCAGCCTGCGTCTCGCTGAACCGCACCCGGAACATATCCCGGAACTGCATCAGGACCTCATCGGTCGGCAGCATCATGAAGCAGACGGCAAAAAAGCGGTACAATTCGGCGCGCTCCCGGTCGTTTTCGTTGATTAACAGCATTGCAGGACCTCCCTTTCTTGTTTTCCAGCGGGAGCGGCACGGGGCCTCCCCGGCGGGACCCGCTCCCCTCCTCCCCCCGTTCGGCAGCCGCCCGGAGGAAGGGATGGACATTCCTTGCCTGCTTTCCAGCGTGGAGGGGGGAGTCGCGGTGAGCGGTGCAGGAATGAAGAGAGGCAGCGGGGTGGACCGTACAGGGGAGGGAAAAGGAAATCCGCAGGGACAGATTTCCGCCTTAGTATAAGTGTAGCCGATTTCCGGGACAAACGGTACTCCGACGGGGCGCCCGACGAAAAGCCCCCTGCTCCCGCACCGGGGAACAGGGGGCATATACGGCGTGAAGTCCGTCCTATTGCGCCTTATGACACTTGTCGCACTGCGTCGTCTCGAAAGCGGTCTTTCCGTTGTGGCACGCTCCGCAGAATTTTCCCTGGTACATGGCATCCATGGACATCTTCTTCACGCCCCGCTTCATCGGCCATATTCCGCTGTGGCATTCGGCGCAGGGGAATACTCCCGCATGGAACCCGTGGCTGAAAGAGACGGGGGCCATGTCCTTCGCCTTGTAGGTAATGGGCGCCTTGGGCGCAAGGGCCTTGGCATGACACCGGGTGCAGTCGGCGGAAGCCTTTTCCCCGTTGTGGCAGGCATAGCAGAGCGCGTCTTTGCCGTGGTCGGCAAAGGTGATCTTTGTCGCTCCCTTCCTCATCGGAAAGAGCTTCGTATGGCACGCATCGCATTTGAACATGACCGTATGGACGTCGTGGCTGAACTTCACCGCCGTCCCGCCCTTCCCGAAAGCGATCTCCCCCTTCGGAGCAGGGACACTCGCATGGCACCGTCCGCAATCGAAGTGCGCTTTCCTGCCGTTGTGGCAGGCATAGCAGGCTTTATCGGTCTTATGGTCCGCAAAAGTGAGCTTCGTGGAGCCCTTTTTCATCGGGAAGAGCTTCGGGTGGCACTCGCCGCACTTGAACATGGCGGTATGGATCTGGTGCCCGAAAGTGACCGCTCTCTCGCCGGTCCCCAGGGAGATGTCCGACATCGAGATCTGGTTCTTTCTCGCCTCATGGCACTGCACGCATCTCTCCATGTTCGCCCTGTTCTTGAACTCCCCGCCGTGGGCGACTCCCAGGTGGCAGTCCATGCAGTTCACCTTGGCAGCCAGGTGCTTCCGGTGATTGGGGTCGATGTCGGACTTCAGGGGCTCCGTCAGGATGTCCCGCAGGCCCATGGACTGCCGGAATCCGGGATTGACCACCCTGTCCAGCTCCCTGAAATGTATGCCCACGGACATGAGCCTTTCGTCCCTGATCTTCTTGTTGTAGCTGTCCGTATGGCAGAAAAGGCATACCTCGTTCGGAACGATTTCCGCTGCGTATTTCGGATCGGTGGACACATTGGTGAGGATCCGCACCATGTTTTCCTTCGGATGGACCACGAATCCGTAGATATCGCGGAGGCCGCCGATCTTCGCTTTCATGTACCCGAAGAACCCCGGCGTGCCGTGGCAGTCGAGGCACTTCACGTCCCGGGCCGCATGAATATTCTTGCTCCAGGTGTGCACCTCGCTCAGCGGACCCGTCGTCTTGCCGGGGTGGCAGAGCTGGCAGAATTTCGGTTCGCTGCTGAAATGCAGCATCTCCACGGTGAGGAAAAGGTACCCGGCAAAGAACACCAAAGCGATAAGGACAGAGAGCTTCGGATATTTCCGGATAAAATCCATGATCGCGAGAAGGACGCCTTTGATCCTGATGAACATGTACTATCCCCCTGTTTTTTACTTTATTCTCTATCTCAACCCTTTCAACACACGATAGGCGGCATCAACGGTCCTGGCGATGTCCCTCCCGGTATGGGCGAGGGAGAGGAACCCCGCCTCGAACTGGGAAGGCGCCAGGTTGACCCCCTCTTCCAGCATTCCCCGGAAAAATCCCGCGAACTTTTCCGTATCCGAGGTCTTCGCAGTGCGGTAGTCCACCACCTCGCGATCGGTGAAATAGGTGCAGAACATGGTCCCCGCCCGGTAGAACTTCGTCGGCACCCCCGCCCTCTTTGCGACATCCCTGAGCCCCTCCTCGAGCTGCTGCATCGCCTTTTCCAGCTTCTCGTACGCCCCCCGCTTCGAAAGGACCTTCAGGGTCTCGATGCCGGCGGTCATGGCGAGGGGGTTCCCCGACAAGGTGCCGGCCTGGTATACCGGCCCCTCCGGAGAAATGACCGACATGATCTCGTTTCTGCCCCCGTACGCCCCCACCGGGAGCCCTCCGCCGATCACCTTTCCGAGGCAGGTAAGGTCGGGCGTTATCCCATAGTGCTCCTGGGCCCCGCCGTAGGAGACCCGGAAACCGGTCATCACCTCGTCGAAGATAAGGACGATCCCGTACCGCTTCGTTTCCTTCCGCAGCGCTTCGAGAAAGCCGGGCTTCGGCAGGACGCACCCGATATTCCCGACGACCGGCTCGACGATCACGCACGCGATGGACTTCCCCTCCTTTTCCAGCAATGCCCTGAACGCCTTCGCATCGTTGAACGGAAGGGTGCGGGTGTTCTTTGCATAGGATTTGGGGACCCCCGGGCTGTCGGGCACGCCGAAGGTGGCGGCGCCCGAGCCCGCTTTCACCAGCAGGCCGTCGGCATGCCCGTGATAGCAGCCCTCGAACTTTACGATCGTGTCCCTTCCGGTAAACCCCCGCGCAGCCCTGATGGCGCTCATCGTGGCCTCGGTGCCGGAATTGACCATTCTCACCTTTTCGATGGAAGGATACGCCTCCTTCACCCGCAGCGCAAGATCGATCTCAAGAGGAGTCGGCGCTCCGAAACTGGTCCCCTTTTCGACAGCGGCCTTGAGGGCCTTCACCACTGCGGGATGGGCATGGCCTGCAATCATGGGACCCCAGGAAAGGACATAGTCGATATACTCGTTCCCGTCCACATCGTAGATCCTCGACCCGCTCGCCCTGCTGATGAAAAGAGGCGATCCCCCCACTGCTCTGAACGCCCTGACCGGGCTGTTGACCCCTCCCGGCATCAGCGCAGCGGCCTTTTCAAAAAAACTCTTTGATTTCCGTCGCTTCATGGCACTTTCCCCCAAAGTATGAGAATCTAGCACAAAAGTTCCTGTTTGGTAAAGGGTAGGATGTGTTTGCGCCCCTCTGATTATTTTTCCCCTTCCTTTTCTTCCGCGCCCCTGCCGGACGACGCGGCGCTGTCGAGGTCCACGATCCTGCTCCCCCTGAAATAATCCTTTGTCCGGTAGCTCGTAATGTTGAGCATCTTCCTGATGATGTCGTTCATCCGGACGCACTGCTCGTTGATGATGCCCGTTTCCTCTTCCGTGACAGGCTCGCTCTGCCTCGTCTTCTCGCTCATCAGTCCGACGAGATTATGGATGACCGTCATGGGCTGCCTCATCTCGTGGGCAGTCGCCCCGGCCAGCTCGATAAGGGCGGTGAGCCTTTCCCTGTCGATATTCTTCTCTATCTCCCTGCTGAGCTTTCCGGCAAGAAAGCAGGTGATCGTCGTGATGAAGAGAAAGCTGACGGCCCCTACTGCCAGGATGTAGAGGACGGTCCTCTTCGTCTTCGCAGCATAGAGCCGGTCGGACTGCGCCATCGGGATGGCGATGCTGATCCCCCCCTTTATATCGCCGACCGTGTACCCGTGCCGTGCGTGGCAGGTGAGGCACGGCTCCTCGATTCTCAGGGAGGAAAGGAACTTGAAGGACCTCCCGCCACCCTGCTCCTGATAGACCGTGGAGGCTTCCGCCGCCCCCTTTTTTTCCATAGCAGCGAGGGCCTCCTTCTCCCAGGCGTCGGGGGCGTTCTTCGGGTTGACGGGCTTCAGGCTGACCATGCGGAACGAGTATCCCCGGCTCAGGGCGGCAAGCTCGGAGAGTTGCCGCGTCATGTAGGCGGGGTTGATCTTGGTGAAAAGCCTCCCGTCGCTGCAGACGATGTCCCGGCGGGGGTCGTCGAGATACGGGTTGGGCGGGGTCGTCTCGGAGACCTCCGTGTATACCCCTCCGTGCAGGGCGTTCCAGGTCCGCGCCACCATGATCTGGCCGAAAAAGGCGCGGGCGACCTCCTGCAGCTCCGCAAGCTGGTCTTCTTCGGCATGTTTTCTTTCCCGGATGACCAGGAGCGCCATGAAGAGGGCGATGACGACAAGGAAAGGAACGAGGGTCAGCAGCGCCAGTCTGAAAGTGCTCGTGGCCTTGCGGACCTCCGCTGACACGATGTCTTTAAAACGCATACGCAATTGTAACCGGAAGGAAAGAATTAGCACAAGGGGAGCGGGCTCCCCCGCACCCGGCGCCGGACAAAGGATAGTCCCCTTCCCCGGTTGCTGGTATAATTAAAGAAAGGCTGTACGTCGGCTCACACGGCGGGAGCAAGGAAGGTGCCTCCATGGATATCTATGACTATGCGATGAAGCTCGAAAAGGACGGCGAGGAATACTACCGGGAGCTGGCCGGCAGGGTGGTTCACGGCGGACTGAAAACCATCCTGACCATGCTTGCGGATGCCGAAGTGCGGCACCATGCCATTTTCAGGAAGATGAAAGACAACGAGGCGGTGGGCGCATTCACCGATGCGGTCCTCTTGTCCGGCGTAAAGAACATCTTCGAAAAAATGCGGGAAAGCGACGACGTGGTCGCCGCCGACGGGTCCGAAATCGACGTCTATAAAAGGGCGCAGGATATCGAAAAAAAGACGCGGGACTTTTACCTCGAAAAGGCGGGGGAAGTGACCCCGCAGGACCAGAAGGACACGTTCCTGAAGATTGCGGACGAGGAGAAGCGGCACTACTTCATCCTCGAAAACATCATCAACTTCGTGGCCCGCCCCTTCACCTGGCTCGAAAATGCCGAGTGGTATCACCTTGAAGAGTATTGATACGGGGAAAAACCGCGCAAAGCCTCTCCCCGCGCGTATTCACACGGTTGACAGATCGGCGCTTTGCCTGTATAGTTTTTAAAAAGCCGGTCGAGAGCGCAGTCCACCTGCTCGATAACGCACCACCCATAAGGAAAATCGCTAAGGAGACGATACATGGACCCCATGAGAAAAAGCAATCTGACATCCCTTCTTCTGTCGAAAAAGGACAAACTGCTTAATATATCCAGGAAGGAAATGAACGGATTCATCAACGGAGACAGCAGGAAAGCGTACGGCTCCGGCAACGAGGACGGAGACGTCTCCCTCTCTCTCCAGATCGAGGACGTCAGCATCAGCGCGATGAAGATCAGGAACGAGACCCTGAAGCAGATAGAGCATTCGCTGATGAGGCTCAGGGATGACGAATACGGCATCTGCGAGGAGTGCGGCGAGGAAATCGACGAAAAGAGACTGCATGTCGTGCCCTTCGCGATCCTGTGCAGGGACTGCCAGGAGGCGAAGGAACTGGCGGAGAAGGTGCGCTAGCCGCAGGGGAGCGGGCGGTCTGTCGGGGAGGCCGCCGCGCCGGACGCTCTCAGGGGCATACCCCGTCGAGGGCGCTCCGGATCTTTTCGAGCAGCGTGTCCGGATCGATCGGTTTGGAAAGAAACGCGTGGCGGGTATCGATGCCGCCGTTGCAGCCGACGATATCCGCGGTGTATCCGCTCATAAAAAGGACCTTTGTATCGGGAGCGGCAGCCCGTATCTCCTCGAACGCTTCCTTTCCGTTTTTTTTCGGCATCATGACGTCGAGGAGGACAAGGTGTATCCGCCCCCTGTTTTCCGTAAAGGACCGCACCGCCTCCTCTCCGTCGGTCGCCTCCAGTACTTCATACCCGTAGCTCTCCAGGATCTCCCGGAGCACCATCCGCACCACCTCTTCGTCCTCAGCGACGAGGATCGTTTCCGAACCGGACCGGGGAAGGGCGGGTGCGCCCTGCGCCTCTCCCCCGCCTGCCTCTTGAGAAAGCAGGGGCAGATAAATTGAGAAAGTAGTCCCCTTGCCGGGCTCGCTGGAAACATTGATGCAGCCGTCGTGCTGCTTTACGATTCCATAGACGATGGAAAGCCCGAGACCTGTTCCCTTGCCGAGCTCTTTGGTAGTAAAGAACGGCTCGAATATCCGCTCTTTCGTCTCCTCATCCATCCCCTCGCCGGTATCGGAAACAGATAGGACCGCGTATGCCCCCGCTTCCGCGCAGGGGAAGTCCTTTATACACAAGGTGCCGGGGCAGAAAACTTTCGTCCCGATGGTCAGGGTCCCGCCCCGCGGCATCGAGTCGCGGGCGTTCGTGCTGAGATTCACTATCACCTGCTCCATCTGCGTTCTGTCCGCAAGCAGGGGAAGCGGCCCCTCAACAAGAGAGGTCTTGAGTTCGATGTTTTCCCCTATGAGCCTCCGCAGCATTCTTTCGATGCCGGCGACGATGTCGTTCAGGTCGACCGGCCGCGGCTCCCTGCTCTGCTTCCTGCTGAAGGCAAGAAGGCTTCGGGTCAGGTCAGCGGCCCGCTCGCACCCGCGGACGATCTCCTCAAGGTACTTTTTGGACTGATCGGGCTCATGGAGTACGGCCGGCAGGAGACTCGCATACCCTTGGATAGTGGTCAGCACGTTATTGAAGTCGTGGGCGACCCCTCCGGCAAGCTGCCCGATCGATTCCATTTTCTGCGCCTGCATGAGCTGCTGCTCGAGATGTCTCTTCTGCTCCTCACCCCGCTTCCTCTCGGTAGCGTCGTAGAAGATGCACTGGACGATCTTTTTTCCTTCCGCTTCCGTGATGCTCGCATAGATGTCCACCGGGACGGCGTGTCCGTCCGCATGGCGTACGAGCCGGTCTTTTATCAATCCGCCGCCGCACCGGACGCACTCGGCGAGAAGCGCCGTGACGTCATCCGGCTGTCCGGCGGAGGACAGGTGCGCCTGCTGCAGACCGGTGATTTTCCCGGCCGACAGGCCGAGCAGCTGCTCGGCCTGTTTGTTGGCTTCGAGCACGACCCCTGCAGCGGCGTCCGCAATGAAAATGGCGTCCCTCGCCGTCTCGATCAGGGAGCGGTATTTTTTTTCCGAAGCGCACCGCGCCTCAGCGCATCTTTTATTGTCCGACAGGATCACCATCGTCGCCGACAAGACAAAAACACCCATGGCGCGGTTAAAAAAATAATAGAAGAACGGGACGCCCGAAGGGGAGAGGAAGATGCCCACCAGAGTAAGAGCGATGCAGGCGGAGAAGAAGAGGTGGAAAAGGCGCCTGTCCAGTGCGGGATACACGTAGAGCAGGGGGATCAGGTAGAGCGCCCAATCCGCGATACCCAACGGCGTCAGGACGTCTATACAGAAGACGGCGACGATCATGGCGGCGGCCCGGAAGAAGCGCGCACGGGGGGAAGACAGTTCCTGAAAAACGGAGATCATCGCCCGGCAGCCTCCTGATTCTTTCGTAAGATTTATCACCGTTCCGTTCTCCTTCCAGGCCAGTTAGGTAATTATGCAATGAAAGAGAGAACGGTGTACAGACAGAATCCTCCCTGGGAGGCGGGTATGTTTTACCGCGTTTTCTGTAGGCATTTTACCGTCAGGCAGGGGGACGGGGCAGCTTAATAGAGCAGGTTGTTTTCCAAAGCATACCGCGTCAGCTCCGCCGTACTGTGCACCTTGATTTTTTCGAAGATCCTGGCGCGATACGAATTAACCGTCTTGACGCTTACGCAGAGATGCTGCGCGATCTCTTTCGGCTTGACTCCCGAAGCGATCATGAGCATGACCTGGTACTCACGTATGGAGAGCTTCTCATGGACGGGCTCTATTTCCTTTCCCTCGAAAATTCCGAGGAGATTTTCAGCAAAAGCCTGGCTGATGTGCCTCTTTCCCGACGCCACCTTCTTTATCGCCTTCACCAGCTCTTCAGGGGCGCTCTGCTTCGTAATATACCCCGAAGCGCCGAGCTTGAAGGCCCTCATGGCGTATTGCTCCTCCGGGTGCATGCTCAGGATAATGACGGGCAGCCGGGGATGCTCTCTCTTCAACTGTTCAAGGAGCTCAAGCCCGTTCATGTCCGGCATCGAGATATCGAGGACGACGAGGTCGCAGCTGTTCTGCTGCAGGAAATCCAGTACCTCCCGTGCGTTCTCCGCCTCTCCCGCAACGACGAGATCGGCATCCCTGGAAATGATTTTCCCCCACCCGAGGCGGACAATCGGGTGATCGTCCGCAATGAGAATGCGTATCATTCCCCTCCCCCCTCATCGTTCGGCGCTCTTCGTGTACACAGCATGGCAGCTCTCCGGTATTTTCGGTCATCCCCTCCGCAACGCGCACGGAGTGCAGCCGCCCCGCAATGAGCACCCTTTTTCACGCGGGGCGCCTTCCCTCAATAATTCTCGGAGAGCAGCTCATAGTGCGCTTTCGGATGGTCGCAGGCGGGGCATTTTTCAGGGGCGTCCTCCCCCTCATGGACATAGCCGCAGTTCCTGCATTTCCAGCTCTGCACCTCACTGCGCCGGAATACCGTATTCCCTTCGATATTTTCGATCAGCTTCCTGTACCGCTTCTCATGATGTTTTTCCACTTCCGCGACATGCCGGAACACCGAAGCCACCTGGGGAAAGCCCTCTTCGTCCGCAATCCGGGCGGACTCAGGATACAACGCCGTATGCTCGTGGTTCTCCCCCGCCGCGGCCGCCGCGAGATTCTCCACGGTGGCGCCGATCACCCCGGCGGGGAAAGCAGCCACGATCTCGATATCCCCTCCCTCAAGGAATGTAAAGAACCTCTTTGCGTGCTCCCTCTCGTTTTCCGCGGTCTCGATAAAGATCGCGGAAATCTGCTCGTATCCCTCCTTCTTCGCCGCCGATGCAAAATAGGTGTAGCGGTTGCGCGCCTGCGACTCCCCTGCAAATGCAGCCAAAAGATTTTTCTCCGTCCGCGTCCCTTTCACGCTCTTCATTGTGCCTCCTCGACAGGTAATGGATCAGCAACAGGCAGGCAGGATAAGAACATCCTCCCGCCCCACTAAGACATGAAAAATATCTTACCATAAGAGAAGAAGGATGAGGGGCGCAACGGGGCTCTCCCCCAGGCCCCCCCCGCAGGATGCCTATTTCAGATCCGGCGCAGCCTGGAGCGTCAACTGGTTCTTGTGCTCCCTCCTCTTCGCCACGAGATACTCTCCCTTTTCGACCTCGAAGAGCTGGCGCGGGAACCGCTCCGTAAGGTCGTACCACCTGTTCATGCCGGCCTCGAAGCGCTCGCCCGGAGGCGCGGACAGAGAGTCCATATAAGCCTCGATGGCGAAATAGTAGCGGACCGCATTGCGCTCGATCGCCCCTTGTATCCCCCCCACGTAGACGGGATTCCCTTTCTCGTCCCTGCCGCTTACCGTAAAGCCTGCCTTCCCGCGTCCGATGGTCGAAAAGTAGGCGCTCAAGGCCCTTCGCGCCCAGAAGCCGTGCCGGTAGGCATACCGCAAGTGGAGAAAGCTCCTCCCTCCTTCCAGGGGGATCGCGTCGAGCTCCATGCGGTGGTCCCTGGTATGCAGGGGGCCCTCTTCGGCAAAGAAAGAGACGGAAAGATACTCAGGCTGCCGGGCCGCAACCCGGAACCGGTACTGCACCGCATAAGCGTCCTCGGGAGGCTGGTAATATTTGCGGCCGCTGTACAGGGTGATGTGCCACTGATCGTCCTGCTTCCTGAACGTACAGGCCTTGACGTTCAGATGGAGCAGAACGATGTCGCACCAGTGGGCAGGCACCGAAAAGGTCTCCCCGACCCTTTCGAATGGATAGTCGACGACCCCGTACACGTCTACCTGGAGCGCATCCGGCTCCTCGCGGGATTCGATAAGGAGGGGGATGCCGAGGGGGCTGTCCCGGAGGGCGTCCTTTATCCGCTGGTATTTCTCTTCCAGGGCGCTGCTCCCGGACAGCACGGGGGCGGACGCACCCACGGCCCGGAAGAGACAGAAAAGGCACAGAACCGTCAGAACCGGCAGCAGGCTGCGTCTGTAGTCCATGCGGCACTTCCTCCCGCACTCAGTGCTGACCGTCAGAAAAGGACCCCGAGCACTCCGTCTATTTCCCTCAATGCCCTGACCATGCCGGCAGCCTCCCCCGCGCCGAGAGCGGAGAGATCGAGTCCGGCGCCGTACCGGCACAGTCCGTCGAAAGCCCCCCTGACATCCAGGTCGTCATTCATCCTCTCCTCGAAGATACTCCTCAGTTTTCGGGCGGATTCCGCTTCCGGGGGCGTCCTCCCGCCCGCCCGCTCCCCCAGGAGGGAGACGGCCCTCCTGAAAGAGCGCAGGAGTTCCGTAACGGACCGCATCGCCTCGTCTGAATAGTCGAGTTTCGACCGGTAATGGCCGTAGAGGAGGAAAAAGCGTATCTCCTGCGGCGTGTATCCCTTCCTGAGGAGTGTGTCCGTATAGTGGATATTTCCCCTGCTCTTCGACATCTTCTTGCCGTCCACGTATAGATGGTGGCAATGGAGCCAGTAGCGCGCCATTGGATAGGAGCGCACGGATTCAAGGATCGCCAAAGTGTAGTCATGATGCCGGTAGAGGTTGTCGATCCCTCCGCAATAGAGGGAGAGCGTTTCGTCGAAATAGTGGAGGATCATGCTCGGGTCCTGTATGTTCCAGGCGGGCCTCCCCCACCCGATCCCGGTCTTCCAACTGTCCGGGTCCCCTGCCCGGTGCCCGTGCCAGAGGATGAAGTCACCCATGTTCCACTGTATCCCCGGATAGGTGTCCCTATGGAAGCGGACTCTTTTCTTCGGCCACTTGCTCATGTCCAGACCGTAGAGCTTTCCGAAGCCGGGGTGGCGCAGGGGATCGTAATAGACGTTTCCTTTGTGCCAGTAGGCGACTCCGCGTTCGAGGAGCAGCGCGATGATCTCCACGGCGGTCTCCACGCAGTCCGACGCACGGGGGAGATAATCGGGGAGCTTCATTCCCAGCAGCGCCATCTCGCGCAGGAATTCATCGATATTCCTGTCCGTAAGCTCCCGCACGCTGATCCTCTTCAGTCCCGCTTCCCGTATGGCCTTGTCTTCCACGTCGGTGAAATTCATGCCCCGGTGGACCGCGTGTCCCGCATATTCGAGGTAGCGCACCAGGAGGTCCTCGAAGAGGAAGGTCCTGAAGTTCCCGATATGCGCCCTCTGGTACACCGAGGGGCCGCAGGTGAACATGTTCACCACCTTTTTATTGACAGGGCGAAAGATCTCGCATCTCCTCCCCAACGTATTAAAAAGCCGCATCATGACAGACTCCTCTCCCGGTCATCCCACATGCACTTTTTTCCAGCTTCCCCGATAGAACCGCCATGTCACGAGCATTCCCTGGACGAACATGGACGTAATCATCGCCACCCATACCCCCGGCGCACCGTATCCGGCCCCAAGCGCCAAAAAGTAGGCAAGGGGAATCCTGACAAGCCACATGGCACACACCACGATCCACATGGTCCCCCTCGTGTCGCCGGCCCCCTGCAGGCTGCCCCCGAGGATGGTGCTCAGCGCCATGAAAGGCTCGGACACCATCATGATCTGCAGATACCGCGTCGTCTCCGCCAGGACATCGGGGCTCTTCGACACCGCTGCGGACAACCGCCCGGCACATGCGAAAATGACAAGGGCCATCACGCTGATCAGGACGACGCCGGAAAAAGCGATCTTCCAGCCGATCTTTTCCGCCCTCTCCGGATTGCCCGCCCCCAAATTCTGTCCGACCAGGACGGAAGCTGCCATGTGGAGGGCGAAGGCGGGAAGGTAAATGACCGCCTCGATCCTGAGCCCGTTGGTAAGGGAGGCGAGTCCGGCGATGCTCTCCTGTTCCAGGCGGCCGAGAATGTTATACAGGATGAGGCTGCCGGAGTTCCAGGCGATCTGGAGCAGTGCGGCCGGCCAGCTGAGATCGACGATCCTCCTGATGAGGGGGGAGGAAAAGCGCCAGGGCTTCTCATAGAGAAGCCTCCAGCGGCTTGTCCTGAAGAGGAAGAGGCAGACGATCATGCCCGCCGTCACCGAAAAAGCCGTGGCAAGGGCTATTCCCGTATAGCCCAGTCCTGGAAAGGAGAAGATGCCGAAAACGAGGATAAAGTTCCCGATGATATTGATGACGCTCGCCAGGAACATCGAAAACAGGGTCTTCTTCACCTCTCCGCTCGCCCGGAACACGGCGTTGGAAATGATCAGCAGGTAATTCGGCCCGAGTGCCAGCGCGAATATCCTGAGGAAGCGCACCCCCATTTCCTGTATAGCGGGGGGGAATCCGGCGACGAGCACGATCTCCCGCGGGAAGACAAGGCCGAAAACGGTCAGGGCGGCTGCCGAGAGGGCGCTGAAAGCGAGGGACTGGCGTGCGATCTCAAGGGCCTTTTCATGGTCCCCTGCGCCGATAGCCCGCGACAGCAGGGCGACGGTGCCGATGCTGATGGCGTTTGCGATGAGGATGATGAGGAAATAGATCTGCCCCACGAATCCCACCACCGCCTGCACGTCGGGGCTGATGAACCCCGCCACGTAAATATCGGTCAATCCCACGAAAAAATTGAAGATCATCACCAGAAGCATGGGCCACGAAATCTGCCAGATATTGGTCCAGAGATTCCCCATGGTCAGATTGACAGCCTCTTCCTTGAACGGCAAAAAGACCTCCTGATAGAGAGATATACGGTGAAGTGCCGCCTGCGCGAGCCGATACTCTATTGTACCGCAAAAACTGGCTGGATGCCTCACGGGGCCGCCTCTTCAGCCCGGCAGACAGATCACCCTGTCCGGCCGGTACGTATCCCCCTGAGAGTGCTTCGCTCCGCTCGCCTTTCACCCTCACCCTCTCCCCTGGAGGGAGAGGGGGTCGTAATGACATTTGATACCCTTGCCCTGCCGCTTTTGTGACATTGTCACAGACTATTCCCGTTTTTTCCTATATACTGTAAATAGAACAAAGTAAGTGCAGTTTTTCCATCAAGGAGGTCACAATGAAAAAAAGGATACAGGCAGCTTTCGCAGCGCTTTTTGTTTTCCTGTCTCTCCTCGCTGCCGCGTCTCTTCTCCCTGCTCCCGCCCAGGCGGAAAGCAGCTCCTACTACGGCGCCCACTCCATGATCTACACCAATACTTCCGCCGATTTTCAGGAGGCGCTCTTCTCAGAGACGGCAAAACTGGGAGCGGGTTTCATCAGAATCGACGTACAGATATCGGAGATCTTCCGCAATCCCTCCGCGCCCGACTGGAACGAGATGGACAGGCTGGCAAGCCTTTCCCAGCAATACAACCTCCAGATTCTCGGCACCCTTTATTCCACCCCCGAGGGAGAGGGGAAGTGCCCCTCCGACGGCTTTATTTACAAGTATGAGTACTGCCCTCCCGCCGATTACACCCGGTGGGCGGAGTGGATACAGGCCGTTGTCGGGCGGTACCGTGACTCGATCCATTACTGGGAGGTATGGAACGAACCCAACAAGTATGAATGCACCGGGTCCCGCTGCAACGGCTATTTTTACGGAAACGCCGCCGAGTACGCCCGTCTTCTTTCCACCACCTACGATGCGATCAAGGCCGCGGACAGCTCAGCCCGGGTCCTGCTTGGCGGCATCTTCATGACGCAGAGCGAAAGTGAAACCGCCGATTGGCTGACGGAGGTCGCCGCACAAGCCCCGAACAAGTTCGATATCGGCAATGTCCATATCCGCGGCTCCCTCGACCGGCTCCCCTCTCTCATGAGCACCTTCTCCACCCAGTTCAGGAACGCAGGCTACTTCGGCCCTCTCTGGGTGACGGAGCACGGCTACCCTTCCGATGCGACATACCAGTCCGCTCCCGGCTATACAGGCGGGGAGCTCTCGCAGGCGCAGTATTACCAGGGTTCGGCGAAAACCCTCCTGCAGAACGGCGCGAGCAGGGTGTTCGTCACCCTGAGGGACAATGAGGACCTCATGGAGAGGAACCGCTCCGAAGGGCTTCTGAGCGAAGCGGTGGACGAGGCGCAGCGGAGCATCGTCTTCACGGAGAAACCCTCTTTTCCCGCAGTGCAGGAATTGATCAGCACCTACGATCCCGCCCGTGAGGACGCCACGCCTGCTCCCGTTATTGCGCTCGCCTCCGCTCAGTACGTCTTCAACGGGGACGATCTGCTGAACCTGGTGGTCTTCAATACCGGAACTGCCGATCTCGTGCTCGGGAGCATCGCCACCTCCGGCACCAACGCAAGCGAATTCCTGGTGCGGAACAACACCTGTTCGGGGCAAAGGATAGCTCCCAACGGGGAGTGCACCTTCCAGGTTGCTTTTGTTCCCCTGTCCTCGGGACAGTCTTCCGGCCAGGCCTCCGGAAGCAAGACGGCGCGGCTCGAAGTCCCCTCGAATGTGTCCGACACTCCTTTGCTTACGGGAGTCCTCTCGGAAACGGGAATGAGCCTGGAAAACGGCGGGAGCTCTCCCTCCTACGACCTGCAAAAGTGCTTCCGGTGGTGGAGGGTGCGCCCCCTGCGGAAGCTGTATTGCCCCCCTGCTCTCCCCCAATAGGAGACCATAAAAAAAGGCCGGGGTTGTACGATCCCGGCCTTTTTTTTTAACGCCGCCCCGCTTGCGCCCTATTTTCTCAAGGCAGCCTGGGCTGCCGCGAACCGCGCAATGGGAACGCGGAACGGGGAGCAGCTTACGTAGTTGAGCCCGAGCGTATGGCAGAACTCCACGGATTTGGGCTCGCCTCCGTGCTCGCCGCAGATGCCCATCTTCATATCCTTTTTGACCCGGCGCCCCTTCTCCACCGCCATCTTCATGAGGACGCCCACTCCGTCCTGATCGACGGTGACGAACGGGTCTTCCTTCAACAGCCCGTGCTCGATATAAAACGGCAGGAACCGTCCGGCGTCGTCGCGGGACAGCCCATAGGTGGTCTGCGTAAGGTCGTTGGTGCCGAAGGAGTAGAAATCGGCCTGTGTCGCGATTTCCTCAGCGGTGACGCAGGCGCGCGGCAGCTCGATCATGGTCCCCACCGTATACGGGACCTTTTTCTTGTACTCCTTCTGCACCCTCTCCGCGGTCGCCACGGTGAGGGCCCTCATCACCTCCAGCTCTTTCACATGGCCCACCAGGGGGATCATGATCTCCGGCATGACCTTCCCCTTCTGCCTGGCGAGCTCGCAGGCAGCCTCCATGATGGCCTGCACCTGCATCTCGTAGATCTCCGGATAGGTGACGCCGAGACGGCATCCGCGATGGCCGAGCATGGGGTTGAACTCGTGCAGGGACTTGTTCTTTGCGCTCAACTGATCGAAGCTGACCCCCATGTCCTTTGCGAGGTCTGCAAGCTCCTTGTCGGTATGGGGCAGGAACTCGTGCAGGGGCGGGTCCAGGAGGCGGATCGTTACCGGGAAGCCGGCCATCGCCTTGAAGATCCCGAGGAAGTCCTCCTTCTGGAAGGGCAGGAGCTTGGCGAGGGCCTTCTTCCTTCCCTCCACCGTGTCGGAAAGGATCATCTCCCGCACCGCCTTGATCCTGTCGGGGCCGAAGAACATATGCTCGGTCCTGCAGAGCCCGATCCCCTCCGCGCCGAAATTCCGGGCGGTCGTGGCATCGTTGGGCGTATCGGCGTTCGTCCTTACTTTCAGGGTCCTGAACTGATCGGCCCACTTCATCAGTTCCTTATACCACTGATTGTGTTCGGGGTCGGCGGGAATCAGGGAAAGCCGCCCCACGTACACGCGGCCTTTCGTGCCGTTCAGGGTGATCCAGTCGCCCTCTTTCAGCACCTTTCCGTTCACCGCGATCTCTTTCTTGCGGATGTCGATATTCAAAGCGGAGCAGCCGACGATGCAGCACTTGCCCCAGCCCCGGGCAACGAGGGCGGCGTGGCTCGTCATCCCTCCCTTCGCCGTCAGGATCGCCTCCGCCGCGTGCATGCCGTGCACGTCTTCCGGCGAGGTTTCGTTGCGCACCAGGATGACCTTCTCGCCTTTTTTTGCCCAGGCCTCCGCATCGTCGGCGGTAAAGACCACCTTCCCCACCGCCCCGCCGGGGCCGGCGGGCAGGCCCTTCGCAAGCTCCGTCGCCTTCTTTTCCGCAGCCGGGTCAACGCTCGGATGCAGGAGCTCATCCAGCTGGTCGGGCTTCACGCGCATCACGGCCGTCTGCCTGTCGATCAGCTTCTGTTTCGCCATTTCCACCGCCATGCGGATGGCCGCCTGGCCGTTCCGCTTGCCCACCCTCGTCTGGAGCATCCAGAGCCTTCCTTCCTCGATGGTGAACTCGATGTCCTGCATGTCGCGGTAATGCCTCTCCAGCTTCTTCTGGATGGTGAAGAGCTCCTTGTAGAGCTTCGGCATCTGTTCCTCGAGGGAAGGGAGGTGCTTCGTATCTTCCGTTTTTCCCGCCTTGTTCACCGGGTTCGGGGTCCTGATGCCGGCGACGACGTCCTCTCCCTGGGCGTTGGGCAGCCATTCGCCGAAGAAGATGTCCTCCCCGGTGGCCGGGTTCCGGGTAAAGGCAACGCCCGTTGCGGAAGTGTCCCCGGTGTTGCCGAAGACCATCGACTGCACATTCACCGCGGTCCCCCACTCCTCAGGGATCTTCTCGATCCTGCGGTACGATACGGCGCGTTTTCCCATCCAGGACTGGAACACCGCCCCGATGCCGCCCCAAAGCTGCTCCTGGGGGTCGTCGGGAAACTCCTTTTTCAGGGTCTCCCTGATGATTTTCTTAAAAGCGTCGCAGAGGACCTTCAGATCGTCGACCGTCAGATCGGTATCGCTCTTGTGCCCCTTTTCCTTCTTGAGCTCCTCCATCCGGTGCTCCAGCTTCTGGCGGATGGCGTGCCCCTCGGCCGGCTCGATGCCCGCCGCCTTCTCCATGACCACGTCGGAATACATCATCATAAGCCGGCGGTAGGCGTCGTAGACGAAACGCTCGTTATTCGTCTTCCTGACGAGGCCGGGGATCGTCTTCGAGGTCAGGCCCACATTCAGGACCGTCTCCATCATGCCGGGCATGGAGCTGCGGGCCCCGGAGCGCACGGAAACCAGAAGAGGGTTGGCGGGGTCGCCGAATTTTTTCCCCATGATCTTCTCCACCTTCGCGAGGGCGGCATCCACCTGCGGCTTCAGCTCTGCAGGATACTTTCTGTTGTTCTTGTAATAAAGGGTGCAGACTTCCGTCGTGATGGTAAAGCCGGGAGGGACCGGGATGTCCAGGTTGACCATTTCAGCGAGGTTCGCGCCCTTCCCTCCCAGCAGATTCTTCATATCGGCCTTCCCGTCGGCCTTCCCGCCGCCAAAAAAATAGACGTACTTTGCAGCCCTGGCAGCCCTGGCAGCCCCGGCCGGCTTGGCGGACTTTGTAGACTTCTGTGCCTTCTTCGTTACCTTTGCCATGAAATTCCCTCCAGAAATTAATGAATATGCAGTATCCAGAATCGATTGCGTTGTGCTAAGGCGACAAAAATACGGACTATATAAACTATACAATCTTAGTACAAAAAATTCAAGAAAACAACGCCCTACAAAGCACTTCGCGCACCGAAGCCCTTTGCCCCGATCTCTGCCCTGACCTCTGCATGGTACAATGAAGAGCGTCTAACAAAATGAACGTATAAGGGAATTTGTCATTCCGGCTCTTGTCCCGGCCCGGTCCGGGATCGGTCCGGAATCATTCCCTGGAAGGATTCCCGCGATCCCCGACAAGCGGGGACAGGCTCAGCTCCGCTTGCGGGAATGACAGAAGAAGGACTTACTCCAGGAGCCGCTATTGTCCATTTTGTTAGACGCTCTAAGAAGATTTTTGTCGTCGGGGAGGTCCGCAATGCATGTATTCGGGAAGGGAGCCGCGGGCGGAGGGCGGTTGGTTTTCAGCGTCCTGCTGCTCTTCTTTTTAGGGGGAGGAGGAAACGGGGAAAGAGGCGTCTCACCCGCCGCCGCGGAGAGGACGCGACACCCGGCGCTTTCCTCTTCCGTTCTGGAGAAGCGCATCCACCTGCTGGTCAACAGCGAAAGGGAGGAGCACGGTCTGGCGCCGCTGCAGTGGGACGAGAGGTTGAGCGCCACCGCCCGGCGCCACGGCAGGGACATGGCGGAGCACGGCTATTTCAGCCACGGAAACCGCAGCGGGGAGGACCCCACTGCACGGGGGCTCAGGGACGGGTATCGCTGCACAAAACGAAAAGGGGCCTACCGGCTGGAAGGCCTTGCGGAGAACCTGTACCAGCGCACTCTCTACTCCTCCATCCTCTACCGCAATGACGTGCCCACCTACACCTGGACCTCGCTGGAAGAAATCGCCCGCTCCGCGGTGCAGGGATGGATGAGGAGCTCCGGGCACCGCCGAAACATCCTGAACCCCGACCATGACCGGGAGGGTATCGGCGTCGCCCCGGGAGAGGATAACTGGGTCTACATCGTGGAGATGTTCTGCTGACGCTGCACAGCGGAGGGGCGGCCGCCCTCTTTTCCGGGAGGGGAAACGGTCAGCCCGTAGTCCCGGACGAGCTTCAGGTCGTCGGAATACGTTCTGCCGGTGGTGGTCAGATAGTTCCCGGTCAGAAGGGAGTCGGCCCCCGCCGCGAAGACCAGTGCGTTGAACTCCCCGAGCGCCTGGACTCTCCCCCCGCAGACCCGTACCTCCTTGGCGGGCAGCAGGAACCGGTAGAGGCTGACGATAGCGAGCGCTTCAAGGGGAGGGAGCACCTGCCTGCCTCCCAGCGCCGTCCCCTGCACGGGAATAAGGAAGTTGACGGGAACGGAATCGATGTCCAGCCCGCGCAGGGCGAGGGCCATGTCCACCCGGTCCTCCCACGTCTCCCCCAGGCCGAAAATGCCGCCTGAGCAGACGGAGAGTCCTGCGGAGCGGGCCGCCTCGATGGTCCTCAGCTTGTCGTAGTAGGTATGAGTCCTGCATATTTCCGGGAAGAACCTTTCCGAGGTCTCCAGGTTATGGTGGTATCGCTCAAGCCCGTGCTCCCTTAGGAAGGAGAGATCCTCTCTCTCCAGCAACCCCAGCGTGGCGCAGGGAAGCAGCCCCATCTTCCTCACCTCCTGCACCATCAGGGCGATCGCCTCCAGGTCTCTTCCGCTCACCTTTCTTCCGCTGGTGACGATGCAGAAGCGCGTGACTCCCGCCTCCTTTGCTTCCGCCGCCTTCTCCAGGACGATCTCCCTTTTCAGCAGGGGGTAAACGGCGGCACCGGTCCTGTTCAGAGAGGACTGGGCGCAATAGGAGCAATCTTCAGGGCACGCTCCTGATTTGGCGTTGATGATTGCGCAGAGGTCCGCGGCA
Organism: Thermodesulfovibrionales bacterium; assembly: GCA_046350935.1. Classification (GTDB taxonomy): domain Bacteria; phylum Nitrospirota; class Thermodesulfovibrionia; order Thermodesulfovibrionales; family Dissulfurispiraceae; genus Nitrobium. Next base: position 9,446 of record JAXLZK010000009.1, on the reverse strand, counting down.
TCCCCCCGGAAGGCCTCCCGTATCCTGCCTGCCGCTGCAAAGAGCTCAAAGAGGTCAGCCCCCCGGCTCCCGGCACGGGCGGCAAGGGAAAGGGCCTCCTGCCCCGTTATCAGGGAGCCTTCCAGGACTTTATGGACAAGGGCGTTCAGTGTCATACGGTTTCCTCTTTCGGGAGCTGGGCAGCAGGGATGCCCGCATCGGCAGTGCCGAGAGACATACGGTCCTCTCCGATCGACTATAGTAGCACAAGCAAAAAGATCTTTTCCTTTCCCCCCTGAAAAGGCATTTTCCGTTGTTGCCTATCGTTTCGCAATTAAGATATAATTTATCCTTATTCATCGGCGGACGCCACCCGAAGAGGCGGTACGGAGCGCACGGTCTTCTTCAGGATTTTATTTTGTTGGACATTCATTGCGGAGAAAGGTTTATACTAACGGCCATGCAGAAGAGCCCGAAAATCCGTCTTGCCGACTTCATCCTCGCCTTTTCGCGGGTACTCGACTTCGTGAGCCCCCAGATAGCCAACCATCATCTCAGGGTGGCGATCATCGCGAGCGCGATCGCCGAGGCGTTCGGCATGCCCCGCCGGGAGACCGCAGAGATATTCCTCGCCGCCACCATTCATGATATCGGCGTCTTCTCGTTGCGGGAAAAATTCGAGGCCCTGGAATTCGAGATGGCGAACCCGCACCTCCATGCCGAGAGGGGCTACCTGCTGACAAAAGATTTCACGCTGTTCTCCGGGGCCGCGAAGATCATCCGTCATCACCATACTCCCTGGGACTACGGCAACGGCTGCCGGAGCGCCGGCGAGGAGGTGCCTGTCGGAGCCCATATCCTCCACCTCGCCGACAGGATCGAAGTGCTGATTTTCCGGAATGCGGAGATCCTCAGCCAGAGAAGACACATCACCGCCGCCGTCAGGTGCCATTCCGGAAAAACGTTCATGCCGGAACTGCTGGAAGCCTTCGATGCGCTTGCGGTCAAGGAGTCCTTCTGGTTCGACGCCACTTCGCCCGAAATTCCCCAGATCATAGCGGAGAGGAAGGTCCTTCCCCGCCACGAGCTGGACATCGGCGAGCTCCTGAACATTTCCCGGATCTTCAGCCAGATCATCGACTACCGAAGCACCTTTACCTCGGTCCATTCCGCGGGAGTGAGCGCGGTGTCCTCGCTGCTGGCGCAGATGATGGGCTTTTCCGACAATGAGTGCATGATGATGTCGATAGCGGGATATCTCCACGACATCGGGAAGCTGGCGATCCCGCCGGAGGTCCTGGACAAACCCGGCACTCTCTCCGAAGAAGAGTTCAACACGATCAAAAGCCATGTCTACCATTCCTACCGGGTGCTGGAAGGAGTGGCGGGGCTCGATACGATCAACACGTGGGGCTCCCTGCACCACGAGAGAATCGACGGCACCGGCTATCCTTTCCGCCTGCGGGGAAGCAGCCTCCCCATCGGCTCCCGCATCATGGCGGTGGCGGACGTCTTCACCGCCGTCACGGAAGACAGGCCCTACCGCAGCGGGATGACGGGAGAGCACGCCCTGAGGGTGATCAAGGACATGGCGCAGGGCAACGCCCTCGACCACAGCATTGTCAGTGTAGCGAGCACCTGCTTCGGCCTTCTGAACGACGCCCGCATCCAGGCGCAGCAGAAGGCGGGAGAATGCTACCAGCCCATCCAGCAGCTCCTGCGCTAGCGGTTAAGGCGCTGAAAACTCCCGGAATGTCATTGCGAGGAGCCTTTTCGCGACGAAGCAATCTCTACGGTAGTGAATTCTCCAAAGAGGAGATTGCTTCGCTCCGCTCGCAATGACGGCGAAAAAAACTTCTTCAGTACCCTGCTCCTACCTGATCTCGAAGTCCGTAAAGCCCTCCACGGGCTCTTCCCAGACAATGTCGATGCCGTCAACGCGGGCCGCCGGGGGACCCTGCCTGCAGCGCAGGATGGCCTGCTCCACGGCAGCCCTCTCCCCCTCGAAGACCGCCTCCACCCTCCTGTCGGGCAGATTGCGCACCCATCCCTTCACCCCGAGCGAACGGGCCGCCTCTTCGGTAAAACCCCGGTAGTACACCCCCTGGACGCGGCCGGAAATCAAGAGATGCGCACGGGACTGCATCGGGAGCCTCCTTTCGCGCCGCCGGGAAAAAGGCGCGAATACGCTGTAGTGCCGCTGCTACAACTATACGAAAAAAGGGGAGAATCTTCAATCCGCATGCCGCTGCCGCGCGCCGCCGCTCCACCCGCACCGCGGAGGCCTCACTCCCCCAGATACGCCCTCTTTACCTCCTCGTTCCCCAGGAGGTCCTCCCCCCTGCCCTGCAGGGCGATGATCCCGCTTTCGAGAACATACCCCCGGTGGGAGAGCTTCAGCGCCGCCCGTGCGTTCTGCTCGACGAGGAGGATGGTGACCCCCTCTTCGTTGATCTCCCTGATGGTCTTGAAGATCTTGCTTACCATGATCGGAGCGAGGCCGAGGGACGGCTCGTCGAGCAGGAGCAGCGAGGGGTTCGCCATTAAAGCCCTGCCCACGGCCAGCATCTGCTGCTCGCCCCCGCTCAACGTTCCTCCCATCTGGTTTTTGCGGTCCTTGAGGACAGGGAAGAGGGCAAAAACCCTCTCCCGGTTTCTGCTGAGCTCTTTTGTCCGCAGAAACGCCCCCATTTCGAGGTTCTCCTGCACCGTCAGCCGCGGAAAGATCCTCCTGCCCTCCGGCACCTGGCAGATCCCCCTTCCGACCACTTCGTGCGCAGGCACGCCGGTGAGGCGCTCTCCGTCAAAGAAGAGCTCCCCCGCATCCGGCCTCACGATGCCCGAAATAACCATCAGGGTGGTGGTCTTGCCCGCGCCGTTCCCCCCGATAAGACAGACGATCTCCCCCCTGCGCACCTCGAGGTCGATGCCCCGGACAGCCTTGATGTGGCCGTAGGAAGCGTGGACCTCCCGGAGCGTCAGCATGCCGCAGCCCCCCCACTGCACCTCCGGCGGGCCGGCCGCCTCTCCGCCGAAAGAGGGGAAAAGCGACTCGGCCCGGGAACAGGACAATACATCCGGCCGTTCACTGCAGCTCCTTCCCCAGGTACGCCTCGATGACCAGGGGATCGCTCTTCACCTGTTCGGGGGTCCCCTCCGCTATCTTTACCCCGTGGTCGAGCACGATGATCCTCTCCGAAATGCCCATGACGAGGCGCATGTCGTGCTCGATAAGCAGCACGGTCTTCCCCATTTCCCTGATCCTCCTGATCAGCTCCATGATTTCCGAAGTTTCCCGCGGGTTCATGCCCGCCGTCGGTTCGTCCAGGAGGACGATCCGGGGTTCCGTCGCGAGCGCCCGCGCGATCTCGAGCCGTCTCTGGCGGCCGTACGGCAGACTCCCCGCTGCCGTGTCCGTACACTCCTCAAGACCCGCCAGCTCCAGGTACTCGAACACCTTCTCCCTGACGGCCCTCTCCTTCCTCCGGAAGCCGGCTCCGCGCAGGAGAGCGCTCACCAGGCCGTAGCGCGTCTTCGTATGCTGCGCGACCATGACATTTTCGAGCACCGTCATTTCGGAGAAGAGCCTGCTATTCTGAAAAGTGCGGGCGACGCCGAGCTCCGCGATACGATGGGCAGGCAGTGAAGAGATTTCCCTGTCCATGAAGTGTACGGTCCCCTTCGTCGGACGGGTAAGGCCGGTCAGACAGTTGAACAACGTGGTCTTTCCCGCTCCGTTCGGGCCGATAATGCCGACAATAGCCCTGTCCTCCACCTTAAAGCTCACCTCCTCGATGGCGCGGATCCCCCCGAAGCTCTTGGTCAGACCCCTGACTTCCGCCAGATACACCTTACCTCCCCCCGGCCTTTCCCAGCAGTCCCTGGGGCCTGAAGATCATGAGCAGGACGAGCCCGATGCCCAGGATCAGCATCCGGTACAGCTGCAGCTCCCGGAGCACCTCCGGAAGGATCACCAGGAGAAAGGCGCCGGCCGCAGCGCCGTAGGGGTTGCCCAATCCCCCCAGGATGACCATGCTCAGGATGAGGACGGATTCGGTGAACGTGAAGCTTTCAGGGGAGACGAAACGCATTTTCGCTGCGAACAACACACCGGCGACCCCGGCCCAGAAGGTGCCGGCGGCAAAGGCGAGGAGCTTGTACCGCGTGGTGTCGATTCCAAGGGAGGCCGCGGCGATCTCGTTTTCCCGGATCGCACTCCACGCCCTCCCGATGCGCGAATCCTTCACGCGGACGACGCTGACCATGGCGAGAACGACGAATACCAGGACAAGGTAATAGTAGGGCCGCAGCGCACCCAGGGAAAACCCCGCCAGCGAGGGGGGGGCTATTCCCGGGATCCCGTTCGGTCCGTTGGTGAGGCTGTCCCAGTTGTTCAGCACCAGGCGGAGGATTTCGCCGAAACCGAGGGTCACGATCGCCAGGTAGTCGCCGCGGAGCCTCAGGGCGGGAACGGAGAGGAGGAGGCCGGTAAGCGATGCGGCAGAGGCGGCCAGGGGCAGGGAGGGCCAGAAACCGATTCCCAGCTTCGTAGTGAGGAGGGCATAGGTATACGCACCGACGGCGTAAAAGGCAGCGAATCCGAGGGTGAGAAGGCCGGTGAATCCCACAATGATGGTGAGGCCGAGTGCAAGAAGTGTATAGATGCCGGCCATGACCAGCACATCGAGGTAGTACTCCTTTAGCGCAAGGGGGACCACAAGGAATACGGCAAGCAGGACAGGGAGGGTCGAAGAACGGGCATAGGGGGAAACAGTCAGGAGACTCCGCTGCAGCAGCGCCCGGAAGGCGCTCTTCTTCCATGCCTCCGCTCTGCCGAGGGCGCGGACTCCGTGGAGGAGGAGCAGTCCGGCGGCGACCGCCAGAAAGAGCAGCAGCGCGGCGCGGACGTTCCTGAAAGGCAAAAGCAGCAGACCGGCCCAGGTCCCGACAGCCAGGGAGCGGAGGACGGGAGACCGGCGAAACCCCGTACGGACCGCCTCCGCGGCACCCCCGCAGCGGAGCCCCGCATTCCGGGTCTCCGGCCTCACACCTTTTCCTCGGTATGCCTTCCCAGGATGCCCGACGGTTTGAGGAGCAGGATGATCAGCAGAATGGCAAAAGCGTACGCGTCTTTATATTCGCTGGAGAGGTAGGCGGCCCCGGTGCTCTCCACCAGGCCCAGGAGGATCCCCCCCAGCATGGCGCCGGGAATGCTCCCGATGCCTCCGAGGACAGCGGCGGCAAAAGCCTTGATCCCCGCAACGTACCCGATAAAGTGGTTGACCAGGCCGTAGTAGGCGGCGACCATCACCCCCGCCACGGCCGCCAGGGCAGCCCCAATCACGAAGGTCAGGGAGATGACGCCGTCTACGTTGATCCCCACCAGGGCCGCCATGGTCTTGTCCTGGGTGGCAGCCCTCATGGCCTTCCCCCAGCGCGTCTTCCTGAAGAGATGGAGAGACAGCATAATGAGCGCTGACACGGCGATGATCAGGACCTGGAGGAGCGTGATCTCCCCGTTCAGGATGGTGATGCGGCCCTCGCCGAAGCGGGCGGGGAAGACCCTGTCAGTCGCCCCCTGGGTGAGCATGACGTAGTTCTGCAGAAAGAGGGAGACGCCGATGGCGCTGATCAGCGGACTGAGCCGCGGCGCGTTCCGCAGGGGCTTGTACGCGACCTTTTCCATGGTAAAGCCGTACGCCGCGCAGAAGAAGACGGTCAGGAGCAGGGTGAGGAAGAGAGAGAGGGGGAGGCTCGCCGCCGTCACCCCCAGGGCGGTGAAGATGCCGAGGAAAATAATGCCGAGATATGCACCGAGCATATAGATCTCGCCATGGGCGAAGTTGATGAGTTCGAGGATCCCGTACACCATGGTATAGCCGAGGGCGATGATGGCATAGACTCCTCCCAGGGTCAGACCGTTTATCACCTGCTGGAGAAACATAGGAGGGAATTGTAGCAGAAACCGCGGCGGATTGTCATGAGCGGGGGAGAAACAACGGCGGGCGCTGCACAGGCCTCACGTGAGGAACGGCGGCGGGAGGCGTTCAGGCATTCTGCAGGTATCTCGCGGGATTGTCGGCGATATAGGGCCGGACCTCCCCGGTCAGGATGCCCTCTTCCTTGAGCCTCCGGGCCGCCTCGACGAGGGTAAGGCACCCTCCCAGCAGGGTCCCGTGCCTGTCGGTGACCCCCTGCGTTTTCGTAAAGGGAGTCGTCTCCCGCACCGTGTCCGACACGAGGACGATCCTGTCGGGGCTCTTCGACCTGAAGATCAGCTCCAGCGCCCCCGGATGGAGGTGGTAGGGGTCCGCAATCACTTCGACATACACCCCGGGATGCAGGAGACCGAACCCCGCCAGGCCCGGCTCCCGGTGGTGGAAGCCGCTCATCGCGTTGAAAAGATGGGTGACGCCCCGGGCCCCTGCGTGGAATCCCGCCTCCGCCTCCGCATACGTGGCGGCCGAATGCCCCATGCTCGCCACGATTCCCGAGTCGGCGATCTCCCGTATGAGGCGTGCCGCCCCTTCCATTTCGGGGGCCACCGTGACGATCTTCACGATGTCCTCGAAGCCCCCGATCAGCTCGCGCAGCCTCTCCCCGGAAGGTTCGAGGAACGTCATCGCGTTGAGCGCCCCGCACTTCACGGGGTTCAGGAAGGGGCCTTCAAGATGCACTCCCCGTATCCGCGCCGGTGCAACAGCGGACGCTCCGGGCGGCCCGTCCGCCACAGAAGGCGCGGGATGCCCCTTCTGTCTCTCCATCGCCTCCCGCACCACCGCCATGCTTTCGCGCATCACCCGGATGGTGGCGGGATACAGGGTGAGGACGATCTCGGATACGCCTGCGGCGCCGTGCAGCGCGGCGATCCTGAGAAGATGCTCCGCATCGGTGGTCCTTGTATCGTACCCGCCGAGGCCGTGTGTATGCACGTCGATGACTTCCATGGAATTATCATACCACAGGGGCCGGGAGGCGCAAAGCGCCCGGAAGGAGGGGGAAAAAGGTCATGAGACGCCCGAAAGCAGCAGTTTCCTGAACTCCTCGGCAGGAACCGGCTTTCCGAAAAGAAACCCCTGTATTTCGTCGCATCCGGCAGCCCGGAGGATATCCATTTGATCGCCGGTCTCCACCCCCTCCGCAATCACCTCCATATGCAGGCTGTGCGCCAGGGTGATCACCGCGGTGATGATCGCCCTGTCGTCTTTGCTTTCCGCCAGGTGGGTGACAAAGGACTTGTCGATTTTCACCTTCCTGACCGGCAGCCTCTTCAGATAGCTCAGGGAGGAATACCCGGTGCCGAAGTCGTCGAGAGAAAACCGAATTCCTCCCGCAGTGAGCTTCGCGAGGGTCTGAAGGGTGTAGCCGACATCCTTCATTGCGATCCCCTCGGTGATTTCGAGCCACAGACAGGAGGGGTCGAGGCCGGTCTCCCGCAGGATCCGGAACAGCAGCTCCGCCAGCCCCGTCATATGGAACTGCCGTGCGGAGAGGTTCACCGTAATGCCGATGGCCGGGCAGCCCTCCTCCTGCCACTCCCTGAGCTGCGCGCATGCGGTGCGGAGCACCCATTCGTCCAGGGACATGATCAGGCCCGTCTCTTCGGCGATGGGAATGAACTGGAGAGGGTTCAGCAGCCCCAGATCGGGGTGCTGCCAGCGGACCAGGGCTTCCGCACTGACGATCCTGCAGGTGGCGGTCTCCACCTGCGGCTGATAGTACACCACCAGTTCTCCCCGGTCGAGCGTCTGGCGCAGGCTGTTTTCGAGGATCATCCTTTCGAGGGTCCTGATGTTCATTTCAGGGCTGTAGAACTGATAGTTGCTCCTCCCCTGCTCCTTCGCGTGGTACATGGCGATGTCCGCGTTCTTGACCAGCTCCTCCGCGTACTCGCCGGCGTCCGGATAGACGCTGACCCCTATGCTCGTGGAGATATGCACTTCGTTTCCGGCGATGAAAAAGGGCGTCTTGAACGCAGTCATTATCTTTTCGACGATGGTATCCACGTCCTGGGAATGGGTGATGTCGGGGAGCAGGAGGACGAACTCGTCCCCCCCGATGCGCGCCACCGTATCCGACTCCCTGACAGGGTGGAGAAGCCTGACCGCCACCTCCTTCAGCAGCTGGTCTCCGGCGGAATGACCCAGCGTATCGTTGATGTTCTTGAAGCGGTCGAGGTCCAGGAACAGCACCGCCAGGCGCTTCCGGTTGCGGCCCGCCTGGGCGATACCCCGGAGCAGGAGTTCCGTGAACAGCACCCTGTTGGGAAGGCCCGTCAGCAGATCGTGATTGGCCTGATACCGGATGGCGTCTTCCAGGGACTTGCGCTCCGTGATATCCTGGACCGTTCCGAAGATGCGGAGGTTCCTGCCCTCCACCGTACGCACGAGCTCCGCCTGGACATGCACCACGATTTCGGTGCCGTCCTCCCGGACGATCCGGTGATCGACGGCGCATTTCTCGCATCCGGACATCATCTCGGCCACGGTTTGTTCCACCGCAGGCCTTTCATCGGGATGCACGAGGCAGAGGCAGCTTTCGGGGGAAGGCTCGAAATCCTGCGGGCTCACCCCCATAATATGGAAGACCTCATCCGACCATTTGATCTTCCCGGTGGTCAGATTCCATTCCCAGTTCCCCAGGTTCGCAATGCGCTGCGCCTCCTTCAGCCGGTCTTCGCTCATCCGCAGCGCCTTTTCCACCCGCTTGCGCTCCTCGATCTCGTCCTGCAAGACACCCCGCGAAACAGTCGCCGTCTTCAACTGTTCCCTCATGCGGTCGAAGGCCCGCGCGAGCTGCCCGATCTCGTCCTGCGCCCCGGGCTCCACCCGGTAATCGAAGTCCCCCCCGCCGATGATCCCGGTCCATTCCCGGAGCCCCTGGAGCGAGCGTGCAATGCTGCCCATGAGGCGCAGCAGAATGCCCGTTACCGCCAGGGCCGCCACGGAGGTCAGCACCAGAATGAACCTGAATGCCTGCTGCTGCACCGCGTCCATCTCTTGTTCGATAGTGGCCACGAGGAAAGAAGTGCTGGAGAGCGTCGAGCGGGACAAGGCCATCATCCGGTCCGCCTGCCCGCTCTGCTGCGCGGAGGGCAGGACGGAATTCCCCGCCGGACCGCGCTGCGCCTCCTGGCGGGAGGCAAGACCCATAAAGAGCTCCTTCATGCTGTCGTGGCCCTTGCGGATTACAGCGACAAGTTCCTGCTGCCGCCTGTCCCTGCAGCGGAACTCGCCGATAAGCTGCACCAGGATGCCGTGCTTCACGAGGAACTGCGCTTTCGGGAGCTCCCCCGGTTGCAGCAGGTAGGCATAGGCAAGCTGGTTCAGCTCGGCGGTGCCCTGCATGAGCAGGTCGGCCGTCCTCTCCCTGTTCCGGGTCTCTTCCACGTACAGTGAAATGAGAGGAAAGGCGAAGGCGATTATGAGTGTCATGCCCACAGGGATCAGGGCGCTCAGGGTGAGTTT